>DATJFF010000074.1:0-17839 GCA_035495795.1 Vicinamibacterales bacterium | reverse complement strand
AGCGGCGGCCTGCCGAAGGCCTACGGCTGCGAAGCAGACGCCTACGACCGCGGAGCGTTCGCCGGGGGGTGCGCCGTGAGCCGCCCGTTCGCCTTCTCGTCCTCGAGCCAGGAAGCAATCTGCTCCCGCGACCAGCGGTGGTCGTCGTTCAGGTGCACCAGAATCGAGGCGAGCGTCAGGCGCTTGCGGCACCCCTCCGCCGGACACCTTCGAATCGTGCCCTCGAGGCAGTCGAAAAACCACTCGAGGTCCTTGGTTGGACGGGTGCCGTCGGCGTTCTCGGGCAACCGATACATCCCCTCGTAGGCCGCTCCGAGCGCGCACGACGCGTGCTTGCCCTTGAAATAGTCGCCGAAGGCCTGCTCCTCGCGTCTCTTCGCGCCCTCGCGAATGAACGCCGCGAGCTCCTTTTCGCCGTGATGCTCGTCCGACATGGGCAGCCTCGGTTTCAAGGCTCTAGGCTCTGGGCTCTAGGCTTTAGGATAGACACTGTCGTTGCGTTTCAGTGTGACAGCAGTCTTCCTAGAGCCTAAAGCCTAAAGCCTAGAGCCTCTCAGCGTTAGAAACCTTTCCCCAGCCGTTCCTGCAGCTTCTCGCGATAGCCGCGGCTGAGCGTGAGGCGCGTGCCGTTGTGCAGCACGACCACGTACTCGCCGTTGAACCACGGCTGCAGTTCCTTGATGCGATCGGTGTTGACGATCCGCGACCGATGGATGCGGACGAACCGCTGGCCGTCGAGCCGCGACTCCATATTGTTCATCGTCTCGCGGAACAGATGCGAGTCGGCGGACAGATGGAGGCGGACGTAGTTGCCGGCCGCTTCCACCCACTCGATGTCGTCGGTGCGGAGGAAGAACACGCGGCCGCCTGACTTGACCACCAGCCGATCCATGCGCTGCGGTTCCGGCTTGATGTCCTGGACCAGCGCCATCAGCCGCTTGCCGAGGTCGCCGGCCCGCCGCCGCTCGACGTGCGCCCGCGCGTGCTCCAGTGTCTGCTGGAAGCGATCGCGGCCGAACGGCTTCAGCAGGTAGTCGATCGCGTGCACTTCGAATGCCTTCAACGCGTACTCGTCGTAGGCGGTGACGAACACCACTGCCGGCATGCGGTCGGCGCCGACGTGCTGCACGACTCCAAACCCGTCGCAAGCCGGCATCTGCACGTCGAGGAAGACCAGATCGGGCTGATGCGACTGGATCGCCGAGATCGCCTGCGAACCGTCGGCACACTCCCCGATCAACTCGATGTCCTTCTCCTGCCCGAGGAGCCCGACGAGGCGCTCGCGCGCCATGGGCTCATCATCTACAACCATCGTTCGGATCTTGTTCACGCAGCCCCCTCCACGGCCGACACCCCCACAACCTCGTCCTCCACATCCACGAGTGGAATGGCAATCAACACCAGCAGCCCGCCCTCGGCCGGCTGCCGGAATTCAAAACGATGCATCGATCCGTACAAGTGTTCCAGCCTCGATCGGGTGTTCGACAGCCCGATGCCCCGATTGAAATCGGAGAGCCGCGCCGCCGACAGCCCGACGCCGTTGTCCTGCACCACCAGCTCCAGCATGGCGCCAACCCGGCGCGCCCCGATGGTGATCGTGCCTGGCGCCGGACGCGGCCCTATCCCGTGCTTGATCGCGTTCTCGACCAGCGGCTGGAGCATCAGGTTCGGGACCAGCGCGTCGAAGGTGTCCGGCGCGACGTCGAATACGACGGTGAGACGGTCGCGGAAACGGGTTTGTTCGATCTCCAGGTATTTGGAGAGAAAGTCCAATTCTTCCTTGAGCGTCACTTCCTGGACGCCGACGGTCTGCAGCGAGATCCGCAGCAGGTCGCTCAGCCTGGCGATCATCGAGTCGGCTGCCTCGACGTCGCGATGCATCAAGGCCGAGATCGTATTCCAGGTGTTGCACAGGAAGTGCGGCTGGAGCTGTCGCTGCAGGGTCTGGAGCTGCGCCTCGACGAGCCGGGTTTCGAGCTGCGACGCCTTGAGCGTTCGCGTTTGCGCCTCGCGGTGATACGCCAGCGCATGACTGAGCCCGACGATCGCCCAGTAAGTCATCATCTCCCAGTCGAAGTTCAGGAAGAACATTCGGCGCGCTTCGAGGCGCCATGAGTCGGTGCCCTCGCCAATCGCGGCGTAGGTGAGCATCCGCGTCGCCACGGCCATCGCGATGTGCAGCGTGGTGGCGACGAAGACGCCAGCGACGTGGGCGGGCAGCGAGAGGTGCCACGACTGCTTGTCGAGGGGGAATCGCCGCGAAAGCCAGAGGATGCCCGGCGCGAGCGTCGCCCAGGAGTACCAGTAGCCCAGATTCAGGAGCAGCAGGACCGCGAAGGGCGCCGGCTTCTGGCCGAAGGTCGCGACGTAGTAATACGCCTGCGAGGCGGAGAAGAAGGTCAGGACCGTCGCGACGCCGAAGATCAGGAGCGGCCGAACCCGGACATGTGCGACGGTGTCCACTCTCCGACTATCTGCGTGTTGTCGTGCCGGATCAAGGGGCGCGTCATTCGTCCCACAGCCGGTCCCAATCAGCGCGCGAAGTGGCCGCAGGCGAACAGCGTTGTCCGGAAGCGGAACGGAAAGGAGGCGCGCGCCCATGCTCCAAGCACGACACTGCATTCGCTGTGCCGTGCTCGAGAGGCGCGCCCGCGGCGCGTAGGCCTTCGGTAGGCGCGGCTTCGCCGCGTTGGCGGCTGGCGTCGCCAGCCGCGGGCTGCCGCTTCGCGGCGTCAGGCGACGCGGCGCGTCGCAGGATGCTTGCAGGCGGCTTCGCTGAGGGGAGCCGAACCGGACACTCGGTATGTTTTCCCTGCGGCGCGCAGCGCCGCCTGATGCCGAGCGTCAGCGAGGCAGCCTGCCGGCCGCCGAAGAATTTGCGAAGCGGCCGCCTACGGCAACGCCGCAGGCGTTGCCGCCTTCAACAGCAGGAACCCCAGCGGCGGCACCGTCAGCGCCAGCGACTGCTCGTGCCCGTGGGCCGGGATGGCTTCGGCCGTTACCTCGCCAAGGTTGCCTCGATTGCTGCCGCCGTACACCCCGGCGTCGCTGTTCAGTACTTCGCGCCACGCGCCCGCACGCGGCACGCCGATCCGATACGCCTCGCGAACCACCGGCGTGAAATTCACGATCGCCACCAGGGTCTCGGTGTCATCAGCCGAGCGGCGCATCAGCGAGACCAGGCTGTGCTCGTGATCGTTACAGTCGATCCAGTGGAAGCCGTGAGGCTCGTCGTCTTCCTGCCACAGCGCCGGCTCGACGTCATACGTCGCGTTCAGGTCGCGGACCCAGCGTTGCAGCCCCGCATGCCTGGGATCCGCGAGTACCTCCCAGTCGAGCTCGCGATCGTGATTCCACTCGCGCCACTGGCCGATCTCGCCGCCCATGAACAGCAGTTTCTTGCCCGGGTGCACGAACATGTAGCCATAGAGCGCGCGCACCGTCGCGTGGCGTTGCCACAAGTCCCCAGGCATCTTGTCGAGCAGCGACCGTTTGCCGTGCACGACCTCGTCGTGCGAGAACGGCAGCACGAACCGCTCGCTGTACGCGTACATCAGCGAGAACGTGATCTTGTTGTGATGCCACTTGCGATGGATCGGATCCTGGGCGGTGTAATCGAGCATGTCGTGCATCCAGCCCATGTTCCACTTGTAGGTGAAACCCAACCCGCCGAGATGCACCGCGCGGGTCACGCCCGGCCACGACGTCGACTCCTCCGCGAACACCGGCACGCCCGGGCACTCGGCCTCGACCAGCACGTTCAGCTGCTTGAGGAACTCGATCGCGTCGAGGTTCTCGCGGCCGCCGAACTTGTTCGCCACCCACTGCCCCGGCTGACGCGAGTAATCGAGGTAGAGCATCGACGCGACCGCATCGACGCGGAGTCCGTCGATGTGGAACTGCTCGATCCAGTAGATCGCGTTCGAGAGCAGGAAGGAGCGGACCTCGTGACGCCCGTAGTTGAAGATGAGTGTCCCCCAGTCCTGGTGCTCGCCCTGGCGCGGATCGGCGTGCTCGTAAACCGCGGTGCCGTCAAAGCGGGCGAGGCCGTGCTGATCTTTCGGGAAGTGCCCCGGCACCCAGTCGAGGATCACGCCGAGACCGGCCTGATGGCAGGCATCGACGAACGCCTTGAACTCCTCCGGCGTGCCGTAGCGGCTGGTCGGCGCGTAGAAGCCGATGACCTGATAGCCCCACGAGCCGGTGAAAGGGTGCTCCATCACCGGCAGCAGCTCGAGGTGCGTGAACCCCATCTCCTTCGCGTACGGCACGAGCGTCCGTGCCAGTTCCGTGTAGGTCGCCCGCTTGCTCCCGGCCGGCCAGCGCCAGCTGCCGAGATGCACCTCGTAGATCGACATCGGCCGCTCGCACCATTTGTTCCGGGCCGGCCGAGCCTTCATCCACGCCGCGTCGCCCCAGTCGTAGCCGTCGGCGTTCCACACCACTGACGCCGTTCGCGGCGGCGTCTCGAAAAAGCGGCCGAACGGATCGGCCTTGAGCACGATGCTGCCGTCGGCGCCGGCCACCTCGAACTTGTAGCAGTCGCCGACGCCGAGATCGGGCACGAAGATCTCCCAGTAGCCGCCGGTGCGTTTTCGCATCGGCAGCACGCGCCCGTCCCACCCGTTGAAGTCGCCGACGACGCTGACCCGGCGCGCGCTCGGGGCCCAGACTGCGAAGTGCACGCCGGCCCGGATCCCGAGCGTCATCGGCCTCGCACCGAGTCGATCCCAGGCGCGGAAGTGCGTCCCCTCGGCCAGCAGGTGCAGGTCGAAATCGGTGAGCACGGGACCGTAGCGGTAGGGGTCGTCGATCGTGAACGCGTGCCCCATCCCGTCCTCGACGCGGAGGCGATAGTCGAACTTCTCGCGCGTCGCGCCGTCGATCACGCCTTCGAAGAGGCCCTCTGGATGGACGCGCGTGAGCGCGGCGATCGGGTCGCCTTCGGGGGACACGACCGTGATGCCGCGGGCCCGGCTCCAAAAGGCGCGGATGGCAAGTCCCTGGTCGGCCTCGTGCGGTCCCAACACGGCAAACGGGTCCGCATGGCGCCCCTGTACAAGGGCTTGGATGTCGTCGGGGCGCATCCGGGCATTTTACAGACAAGGCAAAAGCAAAAGGCAGAAGGCAAAAGGCACAGGCACAAGGCAAAAGGCAACGCCTCAAGGTCCCAGGACCTCAAGACCTCAAGACCTCCAGAGGTAGACTGATCGACGTGACTACCGCGACCATGCCCTCCCTGTTGTCGAAGTTGTCGCTCGAATCTCTCAACCCCGGCGCCTGTACGGGGCCTGGCGGCTGGATATCCGAGCCCGACGGCCACAAGCTCACGTCGTTCAATCCAACCACCGGGGACGCGATCGCCAGCGTGATGCTCGCCAGCCCGGCGGCCTACGACCGCGTCGTCACCGCCGCGACGACGGCGTTTCGGACGTGGCGGGAGGCGCCGGCGCCCAAACGCGGAGAGGTGGTCCGCGATCTCGGCAGCGCGCTGCGCGAGTACAAGGAGCCACTCGGCGATCTCGTCTCGCTCGAGATGGGAAAGATTCGCGCCGAAGGCCACGGCGAAGTGCAGGAGATGATCGACATCTGCGATTTCGCGGTCGGGCTCTCTCGTCAGCTCTACGGGCTGACGATCGCTTCCGAGCGTCCTGGCCACCGGATGATGGAACAGTGGCATCCGCTCGGCCCGATTGGCGTCATCACCGCCTTCAACTTCCCCGTCGCGGTGTGGTCATGGAACGCGGCGATCGCCGCCGCCTGCGGCGACACCGTCATCTGGAAGCCGGCCGAGCCGACACCGCTTACCGCGGTCGCGGTGCAGCACATCGCCAACCGCGTCATGGCCGATCACGGGTTGAGCGGCGTGTTCACGCTCACCGTCGGGTCGGGGCGGACGATCGGTGAGGCGATGCTGCACGATCAGCGGCTGCCGCTCATCTCGTTTACGGGATCGACGGCGATCGGACGGCACGTGGCCCAGACGGTGGCCGGACGCTTTGGCAGGACGATCCTCGAACTGGGCGGAAACAACGCGATCGTCGTGACCGCCGACGCCAACCTGGACATGGCGGTGCGCGCGATCGTGTTCGGCGCGGTCGGGACAGCCGGGCAGCGCTGCACCTCGACGCGCCGGATCATCGCGCACGCCAGCGTCGCCGGACCGCTCGTCGAGCGGCTCGAGCGCGCCTACGCGCAGGTGCAGATTGGCGATCCGCTGTCGGCCGGGACGCTGATGGGCCCGCTCGTCACCGGGCAGGCCGTCGACCAGATGCAGGCCGCGCTCGAGCAGGCGGCCACCGAAGGCGGCGCGGTTGTCTACGGCGGCAAGCGCCGTCCCGACATCGGACCGCAGTTTGTCGAGCCGGCAATCGTGCGGATGCCGGCCCAGACCGAGGTCGTGCGGAAGGAAACCTTTGCGCCGATTCTCTACGTGCTGGAGTACGAGCGGCTCGAGGACGCGCTCGCCCTGCACAACGACGTGCCGCAGGGGCTCTCGAGCGCGATCTTCACCGAGAGCATGCGGACCGCCGAGGAGTTCCTCTCGGCCCGCGGCTCGGACTGCGGCATCGCCAACGTCAACATCGGGACCTCGGGGGCCGAGATCGGCGGCGCGTTCGGCGGCGAAAAGGAGACCGGCGGCGGCCGCGAGTCCGGCTCCGACGCATGGAAGGCCTACATGCGGCGCCAGACCAATACCGTCAACTGGTCCACGAACCTCCCGCTCGCGCAGGGGATTACGTTCGGCTAGCGGCCTCGTTCACTGTCACGCTGCATCAGCGGCAAGAGAGACCACGAAGGCTCGAAGGACACGAAGACGGCACGAAGAACTTCTTAGGGAAGCACGTGGGATCCGAACCAAGCGCCGCGGGGACAAACCCGTCGCACGCTTGAATGAACGCGTGACATTCCAAGAGCAGCCTTCGTGCGTCCTTCGCGCCTACGCTGTCACGCTGCATCCGCGGCAAGAGAGACCACGAAGGCTCGAAGGACACGAAGACAGCACGAAGAACTTCTTTGGGAAGCACGCGGGATCCGGACCAAAGCGCCGCGGGGACAAACCCGTCGCACGCTTGAATGAACGCGTGACACTCCAAGAGCAGCCTTCGTGCGTCCTTCGCGCTCTTCGTGCCTTCGTAGTTTCTTCTTTCAGCGAAGGCGCTCGCCAGGCTTCACCGTCTGACTCGGCGGAGCGGGCTGGCTGTTCTCCACCCAGCGCACCAGGAGATCGAAGGCCTGGCGCACCGTGGGGATGTAGGATGGACCCTCGCTCATGGCTTTGGCGACGTCGGGATCCAGTCCCATCTTCGTCGCGATGAACATGAACGACGGCGTGCCGTCATCATCTCCTGACATGTGCCAGACGCCGTCGACCTGATACAGGCGATGCAGCGAGGCGGGCTGCGCACGCTTGTCGTAGGCGAGGATCTCCGGGTAGACCAGATCGTCCCAGGTGCCGACGACCTCGAGGGTCGGGACCCAGATGCGGCCGGAGGAGTTCTCCTCGGGACGCTGCGGTGGGCGGGTTGCCGCGTTGACCGCGCCGGTGGCGGTGTAGGGCCATAGCCGGCGGGCCGCCACTGGTGTGCCAATTGCCTTCGCAAACGCCTGGACCTGGGTGTCATCGTCGGCCAGGCCGGGGTGCGTGCGCGGGTCGACAGCCGGCCAGAGCGCCGCCATTCTCTGCTGCCGGTCGGCTCGGGTGGGCACGTCGCCATTGGCGCCGGCGATGATGAGCGTGCCGGCGTAGCGTTTGGCGGGATCCTCGGCCGCGGCGCGCGTGATGCCGCCGCCCATCGACAGCCCGACCAGATAGCGCCGCGCCGGCGGCCGGCCGAGCCGCGTCGCCACGTTGGCGGCGATCAGATCGGCGAACTGGTCGGTCAGGCGCATGCCGTCGCGCGCGCTCACCGCGCCGTCGCGATCCACGCTCGCGTAGGCAAACCCGCCCGCCACCGCATGCCGCCCGATGACGTCATCCAGCGCCGTCTCGTCGGTGCCGATCACCTTTCCGGTCGAGTCGAAGTTGTTGCCGCCGGAGCCGCCGTGTGCGCCGATCACGAGGCCGCCATTCCACGGAGTGCCGGAAGGATAACGGAGCACGAATCGCTTCGCGACCGGCGCGTTGCCGATCAGGAGGAGAACCAGGCCCTTCGCCTCGACCACACCGTCGGCGCTGGTTTCCTGAACGTGCTGGAAGGAAGACGGCGCCGACGGCGACTGCGCCGCGACGGGAAGAAGGAAGCAAATGGCGAGGAACAACGGCAGAAAGAGGCGCATGACGACGACATTGTACGGCGCCGGTTACGCCGCCGAGCAAGTTCACAGGGGGCAGTTTAGAGTTGCCGGTTGAAGTTCACAGTTCGCAGCTCAGTTCACAGTGCGCAGTTCACAGTTCAAAAGTTCAGAGTTCACAGTTGCAGTTTAAGTGGGCAGTTTCGGGCCCGCAGGCCGTCTGGCGGCGCGGAACGGAACTGAGAACTGAAACTGCAACTCTGAACTGTGAACTCTGAACTGTGAACTGGACTGTAAACTGTCAACTTGAACTGGCAACTCTAAACTGCTCGACTGTCAACTTTCGCTATGATCGCCTCATGACCTACGCGACATTCGACACCTCTGCCGGTTCCTTCAAGGCCCGGCTCTACGACGACAAGGCGCCGAAGACCGTGGAGAACTTCGTCGGCCTGGCAACCGGCGCGAAACAGTGGACCGATCCGTCGGGCAAGCCTTCTACGCGGCCGTTCTACGATGGCCTCATCTTCCATCGCGTCATCGACGGGTTCATGATCCAGGGCGGCTGCCCTGAAGGCTCGGGGCGCGGCGGGCCCGGCTACCGCTTTGCCGACGAGTTCGGGCCTGGGCTGCGGCACGAAAAGGGGGGCCTGCTGTCGATGGCCAACGCCGGTCCCAATACCAATGGATCGCAGTTCTTCATCACGCTGGCGCCGACGCCGTGGCTCGACAACAAGCACGCGATCTTCGGCGAAGTCGTCGAAGGGATGGACGTCATCACGAAGATCGGCAAGACCCAAACCGGCCCGCAGGATCGCCCCGTCAAGGACATCGTGATCAACAAGCTGACCATCGAGAAGACGTGAGGTCTTGGAGTTCCGTCTCGCTGCAAGACAAAACGCCGGAGTGGATTTCCACCCCGGCGTTTTGACGTGAAAGGCCCTAGTACCAAGTTTCTAGTTTCTAGTTCCTATCTCCTTCTTCAGAAATTCAGCTTTACCCCCAGGCGGGCGAGCCGCGGCGGCACCACGCTCAGCGGCCGGTTGTAGGCAGTGCCCGAGCTCCACTGCAGGTTCTGCGCCGGGTTGGCGTTGAACATGTTGTAGAGGTCGAAGAACACCGACACGTCGCGGCGGCTCGGGAAGCGAACCGCCTTCTCGACGCGGAGGTCGGTAATCCAGATCGCGTCCTGGTTCTGGCTGTCCATCGGCTCGGCCAGGAAGCGGACGGTGTTGTAGTTGAGCGTGGTCTGGAAGGTGCGGCCGAAGGGGTACCCTTCCTGGTATCGCAGCATCGGCGAGAAGGTGATGTCCCACCAGGGCGAGTTCCAGGTGCCGCTCAGTTTCACGTTCTGCCGGCTGAACAGATGCCGGCCGTCGGAGGTATTGATCTTGTCGTTCGGGGTCGCCGGCAGCGCGTTGTTGCGCACCGTGTTGCCCTGGTACACGGTGTTGTTGTTGTCGTAGCTGCGCGTGTAGCCGTAGGAGGCGAGCAGGCTCCAGCGGTTGCTCATTCGCTTGGTGCCGGTGACCTCGAACGTGTGGAAATCGGCGTCGCCGTCGGGCACGTTCGTCGTGATGTTCTGGACCGGCAGGGTCAGGTAGGCCGGGTCCAGGTTCCACGCCTGGAACGTCCCGCCGTCATCGGAGGTGCCGACGCGCCCGTCCGGGCCCGGATCCTGCACCGTCACCGGCACGTTGAACGCCGCGTAGGGCTGGTTGGCGTTGACGCGCGCGTACTGATTGCGCTGGCCGCGCCAGACGTAGCCGACGCGGACACCGAAGTTCGGGATCACTTCCTGCTCGAGGAAGGTCGCGATCTCGTCGGTGCGCGTGTTCTTCAGGTTCGGATCCAGCGACTCGATCGCCGCTCCGCCTCGGCGGTCGAGGATTGTGCCTTCCTCACCCGGATTCCACTGCCGGTCGCCGTTGTTGTCGGTCCACCGGTAGCGCGTCCACCAGGCGTTCGAGTTCTCATTGACGTTGAACAGGAAGTCGGCGCCTGGGTTCCACCAGTACTGGCCGTAGTTGAACTTCGCCACCGTCTTGCCGTTGCCGCGCAGGTCGTAAGTCATGCCGAGGCGCGGCGCGAAGTTGTTGAAGTGAACGACGTCGTTGTTCTCGGCGAAGCTGATCGGCGCCGGGTTGTAGCGACCGGCGTCGTGGACCTGCTCCGGCAGGAAGGCGCGATAGCGGTCGTAGCGGACGCCGACGTTCAACGTCAGGCGATTGCTCATGCGCCACGAGTCGTTGAAGAACATCCCGTAGGTCCAGAGCCCGTTCTGCGACGTGTTGGGCGCCTGGAAGATGTAGATCGAGTCCGGCGCGCCGTTGTTCAGGCGATGGAGGATATCCTGCTCGTAGCCGTCGATGTAGATGTCGTTGACGGTCTCGCGGAAGATCTCCCCGCCGACCTTGAAGTTGTGGTCGCCGAAGTCGGTGCCCTTGAACAGGCTGACGGTGCCCAGCACCTGGTTGCGCCGTCGCTCGCGCCGCCAGTTCCGGTTGCGGCCGTAGATCAGGTTGTTGCCGACATCCTCGAAACGAAGCGGCGAGACGCCGATGGGGCCTGCGGTCGCCTCGCTGTCGCTCCAGTTGTCGGCGTTATCCCAGTCGTAGCCGTACTGCCCGCCGCGGACCTCGGCGAAGGCGTTGTCGCTGAGCACGCCGTTCCACTCGCCCTTGTGGACCCAGGCCCAGAAGTTCTGGTTCCAGGTGGTGCCGGTCGAGGTGTTGATGCCGGTGTCCACGGCCAGCAGGAACGAATCGAAGCGCTGCGGCTGCTTCTTCTGCGAGGGCTGGGTGTAGCCGATCAGCTTGTTGTTCTGAGACAGGTTGTAGGTCAGCTTGCCGCTGAAGTTGTTCAACTGCGTCTGCTGCGGTCCGACCGGATAGTTGACGAACCGCGCCTTGATGTCCTGGTGGCGGTACGAGCCGTAGAACCACAGCTTGTCCTTGCCAAGGTGTCCGCCGTAGCCGATGTTGTTGTCGTTGTACGACGACAGCCGATTGACGTCTCGAGGCTGCAGGCCGCCGCCGGCCTGGAGACCGCGATCGATCTGATCCTGATCGATGTTGTAGGCCTGCCAGCTCTCGGGCGACCAGCTGCCGAAGTAGGTGCCGCGATACTCGTTGCCGCCCGACTTGCTGATGAACTGCGACTGTACGCCCGGAGTCGACGCCTCGGCGGAGTGGGCCGCGGTGTTGATCTGCACCTCCTCCATCGCACCGACATCGGGATAGTTGCCGAAGGCGCCGGTCGCTTCGGTGGCGTTGATGCCCTCGATGCTGGCCCGTACCTGCCCGGAGGTCCCGTAAGTGACAAACGCCTGCTGCGTACCGTTGGTACTGCCGCCGACGTCGATTCGGCTCATGCTCACCGCCGGCGAGCCGGCGAGCAGTGAGAAGTAATCGCGCGACGTGGGCAGTGCCGAGAGCTGCTTCGCGTCGAAGGTCGTGCCGACCTGAGTTGCCGCGGTATCGACGACCGGCGACTGGCCCGTCACCGTGATCGACTCGGTGAGTGAGGCGAGCTTCATCTCGGCGTTCACCGTCGCGGTGAACCCGACGCTGATGCGAACGCCCTCGTTGCGGACGTTGGTGAAGCCAGCCAGCTCGAACGTGATGGCGTAGTCACCCGGCGGGACGGCAGTGAAGCGATACTGCCCGCCTTCGTCGGTGACCGCCGTCCGCCCGCCCATCATCGATGGACTCGTAATCGTGACCGTCACGCCCGGCATCACCGCGCCGCTATTGTCCGATACGCGCCCGTTGATAGCGCCGGTCCCCGAAGTCGTCGCCTGCGCCAGGGCGTTCGACGCGGTCACCAGCACAAAGACAACTGAAACCATCCATCCGACTACACGCTTCATGGAACCCCCCTTCAAGACAGATCAGCCGACGTGAGGAGAGCTGCCACTTTCCCGCTATGAACGCGTCGGAACAAAATGTGGGCGTATCTTCTCCGCACGTCCCATTGATGTCAATGCTTGTCTCCATAGATGTCGGGGTGTCGAGCTTGCCGATAGAATGAGCCCCGGTGAGCGCGAACGTCCTCTCAGCTGTCGCGCGTCACGCGACAGCGCTCCTGCTGCTCGTGCCGTGGATGGCCTGCGCGCGCGGACCCGAGCCGCCCGACACGGCTTCGCTCGGACCGCTGGACGCGGCGGTGAAAACGCTGCTGGACGAGCGCACAGCGGTAGTGCGCGCCGCCCGTTTTGATTCCGCCGGCTGGGGCCGGCTCGGCATGGCCTATGAGGCGAACGGCTTCCTGGTTCAAGCAGCGACGAGCTATGCCGAAGCCGCGCGGCTCGATCCTCGCGAGCCGCGATGGCTCTACCGCGTAGCGCTGCTCCGCGCCCGGCGCGGAGACCTCGACAGCGCGCTGACCGATCTGGACCGTGTCATAGAGCTCGCGCCGGCCTACGCGCCGGCAGAATGGCACCGTGGCCAATGGCGTCTCGACCGCGGCGATCTCGCCGGCGCGGAGGCGTCGTTCCAATCGGTGCTTCGTGCATCGCCCCGAGATCCGGCGGCGTCAGCAGGACTGGCGCAGGTCTACCTCGCCCGCACCGAGAGCGCGGCAGCCGCGTCGGTGCTCGAGGCGTTGCTGGCCTCGACGCCCGGCGATCGCTACGCGCTGCAGCTGCTCGGGACGGCCTACCGGCGGCTCGGCCGCGAAGACGAGGCGCGTTTCGCGTTGACGGTGGGCGTGACCGGTCAGCCGTCGTGGCCCGACCCGTGGTCCGAAGAGGTCGATCAGGATCGCCGCGGTTTTGCGGTGATGCTGAAGGACGCGACTCGTCTGGGTATGGAGCGTCGCTTCGACGAGTCGATTCAGCTGTTGAACCAGCTGTGCACACTTCGTCCCGACGATACCGCGCTGCGCGTGTACCTCGGCGGGATGTATGCCTCGGCCGGGCGCTTGCAGGAAGCTCGCGCGACGCTCGAGCCCGTTCTGGCCGCCGATCCCCAGGAGTTCGATGCCATCATGCACCTGGCGAGCGGGTACCTCTTCGCGGGAGATCTCGACAATGCCGCCGCCTACGCTACGCGTGCGTTGTCGATCAGGCCATCGAGCGCCGACGCGGCAAAGCTCCGCGGCGTGGTCGCCTGGCAGCAAGGGCGGACGGCCGAGGCCGACGCGCTGTTCACGGCGGCCACCGACGCCGATCCTCGCGACCCGATGCCCGCGCTCTATCAGGGGATGATCCTCGGCCAGCAGGGTCGCTACGGTGAGGCGCGCCACCGGTTCGAGCAGGCACTCGAGACCAACCCGCTGCTGGGCGATGCCCTTCTCGGCGTCGCCGACACCTACGCCGCAGCCGGCGATTTCACGCAGGCCGAACGAGCGCTCGCTCGTGCCGAGCAGGTGGAGCCGGAAAACCCGCGGCTGCCGGCCGCCAAGGCGCGCATCACGCAAGCGGCAGGCGGGCGGCGATGAGTCGTGGTGGCCTCGCGGTCGCGATCTTGATCCTCGCCGCGGCGTGCGGCGGCAACTCTCCCGGCGCGCCCGGCACTGGGTCGTCGCCCGCACCCTCCCGTCCGCCCTGGTTCGAAGATGTTGCCGGCCCGAGCGGCCTCGGCTTCATGCACCGATCGGGTCACGAGGGGCAGCGCTTCCGCCTGCCGGAGATCATGGGCGGCGGCGCCGCGCTCTTCGACATGGACGGCGACGGCGATCTCGACGCGCTGCTGGTCCAGAGCGGTACGCTGCCGCCGACGGCTGGCGCGCCGGCCGGCCACCGCTTGTACCGCAATCGCGGTGATGGGACGTTCGACGATGTGTCCGCCGAATCGGGCGTGGCGAGCGTCGCGGGCTACGGCATGGGTGCGGCCACCGGCGACTACGACAACGACGGCGACCTCGACGTCTACATCACCGGGCTGGGCGGCAACGTCCTGCTACAGAACAATGGCCGCGGACGCTTCACCGACGTCACCCGCGCCGCGGGCGTCGCCGGATCGGGCTGGAGCACGAGCGCTACCTTCGTCGACATCGACGGCGATGGCGACCTCGATCTGTTCGTGACACGCTATCTCGACTGGACGCCGGCGCTCGAGCGCGAGTGCTACAGCCTGACCGGTCAGATCGACTACTGCAGCCCGAAGAACTACGACGCCCCGACTGCCGGTCTCCTGTTCAGGAACGACGGGCGCGGCAGGTTCGTGGACATCTCGCGCGACGCCGGCCTGCGGACCGCCGTCGGCAACGGCCTCGGCGTCCTGGCCGAGGACGTGAACGGCGATGGCCTCGTCGATCTGTTCGTCGCCAACGACGGCATGCCGAACCACCTGTGGATGAACCAGGGCGGCGGACGGTTCCGCGAGTCGGCGCTGCTTGCCGGCGTGGCGCTCGATCAGGACGGCGTCGCCAAAGCCGGAATGGGTGTGCACGCCGCCGACATCGATGGCGACGGCGACAACGATCTCATCGTGATGAACCTCGACGCCGAGTCCGATTCCTACTATCGAAACGACGGCAAGTACTTCACCGACGCGACGGCCAGCGTCGGCTTGCGCGTCGCGAGCCGCCGCTTCACCCGCTTCGGCGTCGGCTTCCACGACTTCGACAACGACGGCCGTCTCGACCTCTACGAGGCGAACGGCCGCGTCGGGCTGCAGGCCGAGACCTTCGCGGCCGACCCCTATGCCGAGCCGAACCTGCTGTTCCGCGGCACACCCGACGGAAAGTTCGCGGAGGTCACCCCCCGAGGCGGCACGGCGGCTGCGCTGGTCGCGACGAGCCGCGCCGCCGCGTTCGGCGACATCGACAACGATGGTGGAATCGACATCCTGGTCGCCAATCGCGACGCTCCGCCGCATCTGCTCCACAACGTAGCGCCCGGCCGCGGTCATTGGCTCCTGGCGCGGGTGCTCGATCGTCACGGGCGAGACGCACTCGGGGCCGTGCTGACGATCAGCGCCGGCGGACGAGCGATGCGGCGCGACGTCCGCACCGGCTACAGCTATCTGTCCGCAAGCGATCCTCGCGTGCACGTCGGGCTCGGCGCCATTGCCACGGTCGATTCCATCTCGGTGCGTTGGCCGGACGGAACCACCGGCCGCTTCGGCCCCTTCCAGGCCGATCGCATAGTCGAAGTGCGCCAGCGATAGGGGTCTTGGGGTCTTGGGGTCTTGAACCTCCGTGCCTTTGAACCTCCCGTGCCTTTGAACCTTCGTGCTTTGAACCTTCGTGCTTTGAACCCCCGTGCTTTGAACCTCCGTGCTTTGAACCCCCGTGCTTTGAACCCCCGTTAGTACCCCCCTGCGTAGCGCGTGTTGAAGCGGGGATGCAGTTGCCGGCGTGCCGCGGTATCGCTCCCAGGCAGTGGCGCAACCGTGTCGCCGTCAGCAGTGTAGAGATCCATGTCCTTGCACCAGCCGCGAAGCTCCAGCACCAGGTGCCTGGTCCAACCCTCGCGAGGCGGTGAGGCAGGCGCGTCGAAGTCCAGGGCGATCGCTTCACCGGGTCCAAAGATCGCTACGGCATCGTCGCTTTCCGACACCAGCGGGCCGACCGGGCCGAACTCGGTGTACCAGCCGCGAGGGTGCCGTGTGTCGGCGAGCGGCGCGGCCCGTGTCTGATCGAAGTGGGGCCGCCGTTGCGGCGCGAGGGTGCGCCGGGCAAAGCCCGCAGACTCGAGCACCGCGGCGCGAAGCGGCAACACGTGCCGGCCGAGTGCCGCCGGCGCGGGCTCGGCGTAGACGATGGCGATGCGATCCCAGTAGATCTCCTGCGACGTGCGCAGCCGCAGCGCGTTGGCGCCCGGCGGCAGGACCGGCAGCGGGAACGACATCTGGCGTGGCATTCCCGCGGGATACCCGAACTGGGCGGCGACGGTCTTCCATCGACCATCAGCGCCGCGGGCTTCCAGGGTGGGAGCCTCGTAGGCGGCACCGGCCTGCCACGCCGCAAAGACGGTCTGAGAGTATGGATACTCGATCCAGCCATCGGCGAGGAGTGTCGGTCGGCCCGGTCCTCCGGCGATAGGCCGGTCGAACTCCAGGGTCACGTCGTACGTCCGGGCCAGCCCGATGAACCGCGGCGAGACCTCGGTCGGTCCGACCGCCCGCCCATCCGCGGCGGCCAGCACTTCGCGAGCGTCGTGTCCCGAGTCGTCTGTCGCTCGTGCGGGAAGCAGTTCTTCGCGGTAGAACAGCGGTGCTCCGGTGGGTGCCGGGCCCTGAATCGCCTTTCGCTCGTCGAGCGCGACACGCCACCCGGGCGGCAGGTCGTAGGCGATCAGTGAAGCGCGATCCAGGTAGGTAATCTCTTCCATCGGCTCGGCCAGCTTCAGACGGTACGAGCCATCGGCCGGCAGAAGCGACGACGGCAGCAGGACGTGCTCGCGGGGGAACGGCGGCGCGGCCACACCGGGGCGGTCGAAGAACCCGATCCCGCCGGTGCCCAGGACGTCGGTGAGGAAGTCGAATCGCGAGCCGTTCCAGGCAAACAGCACCGGGCAGCTCGAAAGCTGACGCTGGGTCTCGCCGATCGCGTGCAACCGCCCGGCTTCCAGCGCCAACTCGGTTTGCAGCACGCCGTCCGGCCACTGGAGCGAGACGAAATCGGCGCGCGCGGCTCCGGCGAGCCCGACCGTCATCGGCTGCGCACTCTGGCCCGGGCCCGAGGCGAGCCGCGTGTTGTCGAACGCGGTCCACATCGATCCGGTGCGCACGGCAACGCTCGTGCCGATGCCCGAGACGTTCGACCGCCGCTGATCGCTCTTCGGGTCGCGACCCGACAGCGCCAGGCCGATCGATGCGAAACGCCCCGGCCCCGGACGCCACAGCATCGGCTGCCCTTGCGCGCCGATGCCGACGATCGACGGGCCGGCCGCCGGATCGAGGTTCGCGACGGCCCAGCCGCCGGGTGCGGAGCCGGCGGCCCCGCCAGCGAGCTGCCACTCGCGTCCAGTCGCTGATGGCGCATACGCCACCCACCCGTCGCCACGCCCCGCGATCAGCTCCAGGCGGCCATCGCCATCGGTGTCAGCCCACGCCAGTGTCGACACCGAGCTCACGTCCGTGCCGATTGCCGTGGCTGCCCAGGTTCCGTCCGGCTGACGGCGCCACTGCCGGAGGCCCGCGCTGCCAGTCGAGTACAACTCGATCTCACCGTTGGCATCCGTATCGCCGGCGATCAGCGATGAGATCGGCGCGGAGGCCAGTGCCGTGGCGCGGTCGTCCCGGTGATAGGTCCAGGTGCGATCGTTGATGAACACGTCGTGCGGCGGCGCCGCCTTCACCACGATGACGTCGGCGTCGCGATCGCCGTCGAGATCGGCAATGGCCAGCCCTCTCGAGGGGCGTCCGTCGCCGGCGATCCCAGCCTGCGCCCCGATCGCGCGGAAGCGGAAGTCGCCGTCGTTGTTGAGGAGCTCGTTGGGACCGGAGCCATTGATCAGCCAGATGTCGAGATCGCCATCGTGATCGGCGTCGAACATCGCGCCGTCGACGATGTCCCCGGCCGGCAGGTGCAACGCACCGGCGGTCGCGTCGCGCCACTGCCCGGGGCCTGCCTGGCGCCACACCTCGGTCCCTTTCGCGGGGCGGCACAACACCACGTCCACGCGCCCGTCGTCGTCGAGGTCGCCCCAGAG
>DATJFF010000073.1:0-38318 GCA_035495795.1 Vicinamibacterales bacterium | reverse complement strand
CGCACCAGTCGCACCTGATTTAGCCCTGAGCCTCGGTTCCTGCCTCCAGCTGCTCTATCGCCACGCGAGCGGCTTCCTGTTCGGCGTCTTTTTTGGTCCGGCCCTCGCCGTGGGCGAGGACGCGGTCTCCGGAAGCCACCTGCACCGAGAACACCTTCCGGTGCTCGGGGCCAGTCTCGACCAGCACGCGGTATATCGGCAGCGCGTGGCCGAGGCCCTGCAACCGCTCCTGCAGCCGCGACTTGTGATCGCGTCCGAAGTAGCCCGGCTGGCGAGCTTCCTCGATCCGTGATCCCAGCTCGCGAACCAGGAAGCCGCGCGCGGCCTCGAGGCCGCCATCGAGATACAGCCCCGCGATGATCGCTTCGCAGGTGTCGGCCAGCAGCGCCGGCTTGCGCCGGCCACCCGTCTTCTCCTCGCCTCGGCCGAGGATCATGTGGTCGCCCAGGCCGAGCCGATCGGCCAGCTCGGCCAACGAGGCGGTCGAGACGAGGTTGGCTTTGATCTTCGATTTCTGCCCCTCTGAGTAAGTCGGGAAGGCCTTGAACAATGCGTCGGCGACGACCAGCCCGAGCACCGCGTCGCCGAGGAACTCGAGCGATTCGTTGTCGATCACGCCGCCGCTCGGGTCCTCGTGAGCCTTCGACTTGTGGGTCAGGGCGTGCTCGAGCAGGCCGCGATCGCGGAAGCGGTAGCCGAGCCGGTTCTCGAGCGCGTCGAACTGCTGCGGCAGCGGCACGACCAGGCCGCCCGGCACCTGCTCGCGGTGGGCCTCGATGATCCGCACCGCTTCTTCCGCCTCCTCGTCGCGGACCGAGAGACGGGTCTCGCCAAGCGTGCTGACCGTGAACGCGAACATCCCCGGCGGCGCGCCCGCGGTGCGGACCGACTGCACGCCGTGGCTGTCGAGCAGCGCCTGCACGATGTTGGCCTCGATCTCGGATCGCGTGCGGAACACGGTCGTCAGGGTGTTCATCCAACTCTCATCATGATCATCGTCATGTCGTCGTGCTGGTCGGCAGAGCCGGCGAAAGCCCTCAGTTCGGCAAGGATATACGACCGCAGCTGATCGAACGGCAGGTGGGCGTACTGCTCGAGCACCTTCGACAGCCGGGCCTCGCCGTAGCAGTCGAAGGCCTCGTTCATGGTCTCGCTGATGCCGTCGGTGAAGAGCACCAGCAGATCGTCGTGGGCCAGCGAGACTGTGCGCTCCTGCAGCATCGACTCGAACAGCTGGCCATCGTCGATGTTCAACCCGACGACCAGGCCGTCCGGCGCGAGCACGTCGGCGTGCCGGAGCCCGGCCGGGTCGCGCCCGGGCACGTGGATCAGCGGGCAATGCCCGGCCCGCGCGAAGGTCATCTCGTGCCGCTCGAGATCGATCACGCCATAGGTCATCGTGATGAAGCTCTTGGCGTCGAGGTTCTGCGCGACCACGCGGTTGACCGCGATGAGGAATTCGCGCGGCTCGTGGTGCAGCCGGGCCAGCGACTGCACGATTACCTTGAGCTGCGCCATGTAGAGGCCGGCCGCCAGCCCCTTGCCGGCGACGTCGGCGATGAGCACCCCGATCATCGTGTCGGTGATCGGCAGGAAGTCGTAATAATCGCCGGCGACCTCACGCGCCGGTTCGCAGAACGCCGCGAGCGTCAGCCCGACAAGATTGCGCGGCGCCGGCGGCAGCAGCTTCTGCTGGATCTCGCGGGCGGCGTGCATCTCCTGCTCCATCCGGCCCTTCTCGACGACTTCGCCGAGCAGCTTCTGGACCTCGCCGGTCATCACGTTGAACGAGTCGGCCAGCTCGCCGAGCTGATCGCGGGCCCGCACCGGGATGGTGTGTACGAAATCGCGGTTGCGGAGGTGCTGCGTGCCGGTGAAGAGGTCGTGGACCGCGCCAGTGATCTGCCGCGCCAGCAGCAGCCCGATGACCAGGGCCACGAACTGGATGATCAGGAACAACCCGCCGACGAGCGCGAGCACGGCCAGCAGCAGCTGTCCGAAGTTCATCTCGCCGACGCTTGCCGAGGCGGCGGAGAGCCGGTCGTAAATCGCCCAGGCGTTGATCCGCATCGCCAGCGTCGCGCCCGACTGCGTCCCGGTCGCCCAGTCCGTGTAGTCGAGGAAGGCAACCCATCGCTGGGTCGTGAGCGAGAAGGTCTGCTCGCGGCCGAGCGGGTCGGCGGCAATCGGCTCAATCGCGCGCCCGGCGACCGGCAGCACGTTCTCGCGCGAGCCGAACGGGAGGGCTGTGACCTCGCCGATGCGAATCCCGGTCTCGTCGGTAATGCGTTGCTCGACGAGGCTCGAGAGCGGCACGTCGAGGACGACGGCCCACGTCGGGTTCGGCAGCTCGGGAAACGCGACGGCGCGGATCACCAGGCGAGTGTGGGCCTGGGCATCCTGTGCGGTCGGGAGCACGTTGTAGGCAAGCAGTCCCGAGAAGCCCTGGCAGGTGATCCACTTCGGGAGAACGATCGGAGGATCGAGATGGGCCCAGGCTCCGGCCGTTCGCGGCAACGAAATCGGCGCCGTGCGCGGCGCGCGCGCGGCCCGTGCCGGCTCCACCGGACACGAGAGGCCGCCGACCGGAACGATTGCGAGCGAGACGAACGGGTAACGAGTCTCGATGCCCGCGAGGCGCCGCTCGAGGACTTCCGTGAACGCGGCGGAGGTTGGGCTCGGCTGCAGTTCCGCGACGGTGGTCTGGGCCAGGAACTGGACCTGATCGTTCAAGGAACGGAGCCGGGCTTTGACCAGGTACGAGCTCACGTTGAAAAACAGGAGCAGGCCGGCGAGCAGGAAGAAGGTGATCACCAGGAGTACCGGCACCACGCCGACGAACACGTACGACAGGATGAGTTTCCGCCGGACGCGCCATAGCAGTCCGCGCTTGGCCCAGAAGACGAAACGGGTGAGTCCGTAGGCAGCCGCGAAGATCAACGCGAGGCTGCCGACCATGTCGATCGCGTCGATGACCGGCGGCAGCCCGCCGGCGACGGCCGAGATCATCGCCGTCAGCGACTTGACGATGAGGCCGATGAGCAGCGAGCGGCCGGGAAATGTGCCGAGCAGCCATTGCTTCCAGACGTCGGCGCGCGAAAGCGCGGGACCGGGCAGGAGCGGCGGGCGGACTGGTGCGGCCATAGGCAGCGCGCGCGGCGACCACGCGAAGAGACCCGGTCACGCGCGCTGCGACACGCGTCGAACCGCGGCGCGCGGTGTTTGCGCGCGAAAATGATATCAGAGTATCGTTAGCGACTTGGATTACCGCCAATGAAACTGAACGACGACGCGCGCTTCAGCACGATCTGCATTCATGCCGGGCAGGAACCCGATCCCAGCACCGGCGCAATCATCACGCCGATCTACCAGACCTCGACCTACGTTCAGGAAGGGCTCGGCCAGCACAAGGGATTCGAGTACGGCCGGACGCAGAACCCGACCCGGATGGCGCTCGAGCGCAACGTCGCGGCAATCGAAAGCGGCATCGCCGGGATCGCGTTCGCGTCGGGCATGGCGGCCATCGACGCGATCCTCACCCGCCTCGAGTCGGGCGACCACGTCCTGGTCAGCGACAACACCTACGGCGGCACGTTCCGCCTCTTCGAGCGCGTTCGCCGGAAGTTCGGACTGTGCTTCTCCTACGTGGACTCGTCGAACCTCGATCTGATCGCGCCGGCGATTACACCGCGCACCAAGTATCTCTTCCTCGAGTCACCCACTAACCCGCTGCTCCGGATCACCGATCTCGCGGCGGCCAGCGACATCGCGCACCGGCACGGCGTGCGGGTGATCGTCGACAACACGTTCGCCAGCCCCTACTTGCAGCGGCCGCTGGAACTGGGCGCCGATATCGTCGTGCACAGCACGACGAAGTTCCTCAACGGGCACAGCGACAGCGTCGGCGGCATCGTCGTCGTCCGCCATGCCGACGATGAGGAGTGGATGCGGTTCGTGCAGAACGCGGCCGGCGCAATCCTTGGCCCGATGGATTCGTGGCTGGTGCTGCGCGGGACCAAGACCCTCGACGTCCGGATGGAGCGAACCAATGCGAACGCGATGGCCCTGGCGGAGTTCCTCGCCGGCCACCCGAAGGTCACGGAAACGATTTATCCCGGCCTGACGTCCCACCCGCAGCACAAACTCGCCGCGCGGCAGATGCGCGGGTTCGGCGGGCTGATCTCGTTCGACACCGGATCGATCGACGCGGCCACGCGGCTGCTCGGGCGCGTCCGCCTGCTGGCCCTGGCGGAGAGCCTCGGCGGGGTCGAGACGCTGATCTCGCACCCGGCAGTGATGACCCACGCCTCGGTGCCGCCGGAACGCCGCGCGGCCATCGGGATCAGCGACGGACTGGTCCGCATCTCGGTCGGGATCGAGGACGTCGACGACCTCAAGGCCGATCTAACTCAAGCCCTCGCGTAGCACAAAAGCAGGAATTAGGAGGTCGGAGGCAGCAGGCAGGAAGGAATCAGGAAATAGGAAACGGGAACCACGAGACAGAGACTACAAATTCCTGGTTCCTAGTTCCTGGCCGCTTTCTATCTCCGACCTCCTGACTCCTATTGTCTGTACTCCTTGAATGGGAGCTGGCAGTCGTGTTTCCTCAGGAAGTTGAGGAAGCGCTTGTACTCGCGGGGCTCGAGGTTGAACAACTTTGCGACGATCTTGTAGTTGCCGCGCGCTTCTTCCAGGCCTTTGTGGACCAGGTCGCGAACGTTGGCGCGGGTGATCTCGCGATTCATGTAGAGCGGGTAGACGGCGGTCCAGAATGACTGACGCTCCTCCACCAGTTTCTGGAACAGATCGTCAGCCACCGTACGGCGCCGCTCGCGCGCCGGCTTTCGCGACTGCGCCGGCGACCGCACTTCGAGCGGCAGATCGTCGAGTTCAATCCGCTCGCGCCGCGCGGTGACGATCAAGCGTTCGACGACGTTCTCGAGTTGCCGGACGTTGCCAGGCCAAGGGGCCTGCTTGAGCGCCTCCATCGCCTCCGGGCCGATCGCGGAGACCACCGGACCGAGCACCTGCCGCGAGTCTGACGCGACCACGGCGTCGGTGAAGTTGCGCAGGAAGTGCTCGACCAGCAGCGGGATGTCTTCGCGGCGTTCGCGCAGCGGCGGCACCACGATGTGGATGACGTTGAGGCGGAAGAACAGGTCTTCGCGGAACAACCCTTGAGTGATCAGATCGCGGAGGTTGCGGTTGGTTGCCGCGATGACTCGCACGTTCGCGGCCAGCGCCACCTGCTCGGCGCCCACCTTCTGGATTTCGCCCGTCTCGAGGAACCGCAGCAGCAGGCCCTGCATCCGCGGCGTCATCTCGCCGATCTCGTCGAGGAAGATGGTCCCGTTCCGCGCCATCTCCAGCTTGCCCGGCTTGTCGCGATACGCCCCCGTGAAGCTGCCTTTGACGTGACCAAACAATTCCGATTCGAGCAGGTTCTCGGGCAGCCCGGCGCAGTTCACCGGCACGAAGGGAGCCGACGCCCGCAACGACTGCGCACCAATCGCGCGGGCGACGACTTCCTTACCTACACCGCTCTCACCCGTGATCAGCACCTTGGCATCGGACCAGGCCACCCGAACGAGCTCGGCGCGAAGCTCGCGCATCACGGCACTGGTGCCGATCAGCTCGAATTGAACGTTCGGCCGTTGTCTGGTCATCCGCCACCGACCAAAGCAACAAACCCACCGGATCCGGCCGGCGGGCCGACATCGGTTGTAAATATCTACAAGGCAAAAACTTACCGGCTTCGTGCACGCGGACTGCGCGTCCTCGCGCGGCGCGGACAATCCAACCGAAGGCTAACGGCGCTGGAAAAATGTACGTGATTTGGTAGACTTTCCGTGCTCTAGCCGCACTGGGCCGCGTCGCACTCGGGGCAGCACGGGTACTGGCATGATCCACTCTGTCCGTTCGAGTACGCTGCGGAGACACCGGTCATGGATGCACATCCGCACACTGTTTCGGAGAACTTGTTGTGCATATATACGACAAGTGCTGACTATAGAGATATTTCGGTTGACATTAGTCTCCGCCACTGCAGTAGGATACGCAGGACGTTGGCCGATATTGCAATACGGTAGCAGCCGACGGCGGTTCTGACAGGGGGGCAGTGGTGTCAGCGGTACCCAATTCGGAAGTGCGTTTGCTCGGCCGCAGCGAAGCGGTCCGGAACATCCAGACCGAGATCGACTGTGCGGCGCGTTCCGGCGCCAAGGTACTCATCACCGGCGAGACTGGCGTCGGCAAGGAAGTCGTCGCGCGCTTGATTCACGAGCGCAGCGCGCGCGGCTCGGGAAAGCTGGTCACGGTCAACTGCGCCGGCTTGCCCGATTCGCTGCTCGAATCGGAGCTCTTCGGCCACGTACGCGGCAGCTTCACCGGCGCGTATCGCGACAAACCCGGATTGCTGGAGATGGCGCCGAACGGCACCGTCTTCCTCGACGAAGTCGGCGAGATGAGCACCCGCATGCAGGTGGTGCTCTTGCGCTTCCTTGAAACCGGCGAGATCCAGCGCATCGGCGCGGACCGCTCGCACACGCGCGTCAACGTCCGGCTGATCACGGCGACCAACCGCGATCTGCCGAAGGAGATCGCCGCCGGCAACTTCCGCGAAGATCTGTTCTTCCGTCTCAACGTGATTCGCATGCACCTCGCGCCGCTGCGCGAGCGCATCGAGGACGTGCCGATCCTGTTCGAGCACTACCTGGGGTTCTACTGCGATCAGCACCGCGTCGAGCAGCCGCGCATCGAGCAGGCCACGTGGGACGCGCTGATGACGTATCGGTGGCCGGGCAACATCCGCGAGCTGCGCAACGTCGCCGAGCGGATCGCGCTCAAGTCCTCAGGACCGGTGCTGCGTCCGATCGACCTGCCCGCGGAGTTGGTCCGGACGGCAGAGCGCGTCGAAGTGGCGGCAACGCCAGGCGCGACACCAACGGCCGTGCAGTCGTCGCAGGTCGACGAGTTGATGGCACGCATGCTGCGGCACGGCGAATCGTTCTGGGCAACGGTCTACCCGCTGTTCATGTCGCGCGATCTCACCCGCAACGACTTGCGGCGGATCATCGAGTTGGGCCTCGAGCAGACCAACGGCAACTACCGGTTGGTGGTCGCGCTCTTCAACATGCCCAGCGAAGACTACAAGCGCTTCCTCGGCTTCCTGCGGAAGCACAATTGCCACTTGCCGTTCCAGCGCTTCCGGACGATCTCCAGCCGGTCGCAACACGGCAGTTCACGGCCAGTCGCGGTTGCGGGATAATCTTCAATGGGTAGCGGTCCGATGACCATCTCCTCCGAACCAGGCATCGCCCCAGCCGAAACCGGCCCCATCGTCATCGTCGACGACGACGTCAGCTGCCTTGTCGCCGTAGAGCAGATCCTCAAGCACTGGGGGCATGAGACGAAGACGTTCCGCGCCTACGCGGACGCCCGTGCCTACCTGAGCCAGGCGCGGCCGGCCGCCGTCATCGTCGACGTCCGGCTCGGCAACTACAACGGCCTGCAGCTGATTCACTATTCGCAGTCGAACAGTCCGAATACCCAGTGGCTGGTGGTCTCCGGGTTCGACGACCCGGTGCTTCGGAAGGAGGCCGCCACTCTGGGGGCCCACTTCCTGACCAAGCCGCTGGACCTGGAGAAGTTGCGGGCTCTGCTCCCGACCTGCGCCGCCTGAGGCCAAGGCAAAGGCAAAAGGCAAAAGGCAAAAGGCAGAAGGCAGAAGGCAGAAAGACTCAAAGGCAAAAGGGGCAGATGGCTAAACCTGGCCTTCTGCCCTTTCGTTCGTTTCCACTCTCACCCACCGCAGATAGGCTTCGCTCCCGCCGAAGACGGGGATCACGAGGAACTCCGGAACGTCGAATGGGTGCAGCTCCCGGAGGGCCGCCTCCAGGGCGTCGACGCACCCCTGCCGGGTCTTGAAAACGACCTGGCGCTCCTCCGCCGTCTCGATCGTCCCCTTCCACCAGTAGGCAGACCGCATCGGCGGAAGCACGTTCGCGCACGCGACCAGCCGGCGCTCCAGCAGTTTACGGACCAGCTCGTCGACATCCAGGTCCACAGGAATCGTTGTCAGGGCGATAACGATTTCTGTGTCAGATTCCGTGTCAGGTTGTGCCATTGCGAGCAGCTGCGGCGGAGTATACCCGTAAAACCGTTCCCACATAAAAAGGTTTGCATGTAACCGCGCCACTATGTATAAATGCGTGCGCGGGGACGCGCTGACAAGCCTTGCCGTATGACCGTGTTCAAGCCTAGACTGCTACCCGCAGTGGCGGGAAAACGGACCGACAGCGACACGGTCAAGACCACCGTTGAGCTCCCCGGCGATCTCTGGCGCGCCGCCAAGATCCGCGCGATGGACGAACGGGCCGACCTGCGTTCCGTGCTCATCCGCGCCCTGGAACAGTACCTGGGCCTCGGCCAGAGCCAGGGCGCGCCGCCGTCGGTCAAGACCGGCTCGGAGGATCGGTGACGCCGCGCGAGCAGAGCCCGGCCGCCGCTCCCCTTCCGCCGCGATCGAGCGGCCGCGGCCGCCAGATCGTTCGGTTCACGCTCCTCTTCATCACCGCGGTCGTGCTTGTCGACGCGGTGGTCGGCGAGAACGGCGTGCTCGCCCTGCTCCAGGCCCGGCGGACCTTCGCCGCGGTGGAACGCGCGCTGCAGCAGGCCAAGGACGACAATTCGGCGCTCCGTGAGACGGCCCGCCGCCTGCGCGAGGATCCGACGGCGATCGAATCGGTGGCGCGCCGCGATCTGCTGCTGATCAAGCCCGGCGAGAAGGTCTTCATCGTCAAGGACGCGCCACCGCGTCAGTAGGCGGCGCTCGATCAAGACGCCGCAGGCCGCATATTCGTGCGGCGGCTTCGCGCTACGCGCGAGTCAGGCGCGCCTCCGGCGCGTAGGGCGGACTACGCATCCCGTCCAAATTGCCCCGAAAACTACGCGGTCGGCCTCTGTATCTCCCTGCGCGCCGGAGGCGCGCATGACGCACGGCGAAGCGGTGCGGCCCACGCCGCGAAGCGGCGCCTGCCGCGCGAAGCGCGGCCTGGTGAGCGCGCCTGTAATACGATGGGTGATTGCACGGCTTCGACAAGCACTCATCAGGAGGGTTGCATGGCACGTCAGGCGATTGCGGAGTGGAAGGGTGATCTCAAGGCTGGCAAGGGCCACGTCAAGTTCGGGAGCGGCGCCTACGAAGGCGATTACTCGTTCACGTCGCGCTTCGAGGACAAGCCCGGCGCAAATCCCGAGGAGATGATCGGGGCAGCGCTCGGCGGGTGCTTCTCGATGGCGCTCGCCAACACGCTGGCGCAGCTCGGGTTCGTGGCCAACAGCATTCACACCACTGCCGACGTGCACCTCGGCAAGGATGACAAGGGCTTCCTGATCACCCACATCGATCTCACCTGCGTGGGCGACGTGCCGAACATCGGCGAGGCCCTCTTCCTCGAACACGCCGAGAAGACCAGCAAGGGCTGCATCATCGCGCGCGCGCTCGCAGCCACTCCGATCTCGTTGAAGGCCTCGCTCAAGCGGTAGATCGGTGGCGAAACAGCCGGACGTTCCGTCCGCGCGGCCCCTGGCGGCGAAGCTGGGCATCAAGCCTGGCTTCGCCGTTTGCGTTCTGGGCGCGCCGCGCGGCTTTGCCGCGACGCTCGCTCCGCTGCCGGCAAAGGTGACGCTGTCGGCGAGAGCCGCGGCGCCGGCGGATCTCTTCGTCGCCTTCGTCCGCTCGTCGCGCGAGCTCGAGGCCAGGCTGGCGGAACTGCAGCCGCGGATCGAGCGACAGACGCTGTGGCTCGCCTGGCCCAAGCAGGCAGCGAAGGTCGCCACCGACCTGAATGGCAACGTCGTGCGCGAGAGCGGGCTGGCGGCGGGCTGGGTGGACTACAAGGTGTGCGCGATCGACCCGACCTGGTCGGGGCTGGCTTTCAAGCGTCGACGGTGATTTCTGGTCGACGCAGGCCGCGCTGCGCGCGGTGGGCCTCGCGCCTGCAGCGCGAGGCAGGCGCGGCCTTCGCCGCGCAGGACGGACTACCGTAACTCGGGCCAGCTTTACCAAAGCTGCATCGCTCGTCGTGCTGCGTTCTTCCCTATGGGCCGAAGTCCCGCCTGACGCGCGACGACGCCGCGCGGCCCACGCCGCGAAGCGGCGCCTACCGAGCGCGAAGCGCGAGGCCTACGCCGCGAAGCGAGCGCCTCCCTACGCGCCGAAAGCGCGCCCGACGCGCTGCAACGCAGCGCGGCTTACGCCGCGAAGCGGCGCCTACCGAGCGCGAAGCGCGAGGCCTACCGAAGGAACGTCCCCTCGCGCAGCTCGGCGAACGCCTGGCGCAGCTCGGCCTCCGTGTTCATCACGATCGGACCGTACCACGCGACCGGTTCCTCGATCGGCCGGCCCGACACGAGCAGGAACCGGATGCCGTCCTCCCCGGCCTGAACCGTGATCTCGTCGCCGCGATCGAACACGACGAGTGAGCGGTTGCCGGCGTCGGTCAAGATCGGCTCGTCGCCCTGGCCAATCATCTCGGTCGCAACGAGCTGCGGCGCCGACGCGTCGCGGAACGTTCCCGACCCGGCGAACACGTAGGCGAAGGCGTTGGCGTTGAGCGGCACCTCGATGCGTCGCCGCTTTCCCGGCGGCACCGACACGTCCAGGTAGCGCGGGTCCGCGGCAATGCCTTCGACCGGGCCGCGCGTCCCCCAGAACGAGCCGCAGATCACGCGGACGTGGGTGCCGTCGTCGTCGGTGATCGCCGGAATGTCGGCCGCCTTGACGTCCTGGTACCGCGGAGTCGTCATCTTCAGCGCGCGCGGCAGGTTCGCCCACAACTGGAAGCCGTGCATGCGGCCGGCCGCGTCCCCCGTCGGCATCTCCTGATGGATGATGCCGCTGCCTGCCGTCATCCACTGCACGTCGCCGGAGCCGAGCGTCCCCGCGTTGCCAAGACTGTCGCCGTGTGCGACGGTGCCGGCCAGCACGTAGGTAATCGTCTCGATCCCGCGATGCGGATGCCAGGGGAACCCGGCCTGGAACTGCTCGGGCCGATCGTTGCGGAAATCGTCGAACAGCAGGAACGGATCGAATTCGCTGGTGCTGCCGAACCCAAATGCGCGGCGAAGATGGACGCCGGCGCCTTCGACGGCTGGCTGCGATTCGAGTTGCGACTTGACGGCTCTGATGGACATCGCTCTACCCCTTAGACGCGCGACTCGCCTGCAGGGGTCGCCGCGGTCAGCTCCGCGGCAATGCGGTCGGGCATCACGAACACCCGCCGGGCGCGATCCGACGACAGGGTCCCGGCGCTGTAGAAGCGATCGAGGATCGAAGGCTTCCACGCCAGGAGCTCCGGGTAGGCGGCGGCGAAGCCGTCCCAATCGAGGTCTCGGCTCGAGCCCAGCCTTTCGTTGATCAGCAGCACGTAGGCGACGGTGATCGTCTCGTGGTACAGGCCGGTCGCGCCCTGTGCCTCCGCGAACCGGCGGAGACCCGCGCAGAAGCGCGCGAGCGCCTCGGGAAGGGGGTGCACCCGCAGGTAGTTCCACGCCACCCTGACATGCTGACGGTGATGGAACCCGCCCTCCGGCACGCGCCCGGCCTCGAATTCGGTGAGCAACTGGTCATCGGTCATGCGCCATTCCCCCTTCTAACGCGGCGATCGACGCGCGTACAAAAGAAAACAGGGGCGACGGCGCGCAACGCCGTCACCCCTGTGTGGTTGACCTCTCCAGTATACCCTCGTAAGCTTCCCGCATGAACAGGCGCCATCTCGCTTCACTCGCGGCCGCGATCGCCGTTTGCGGTTCAACCGCCCTCATCGCCGACGTCAAGACCCAGGAACGTACCCGCGTCCAGTTCGAAGGCGCGCTCGGCAAGATCGTCAACTTCTTCGGTGGCAAGG
Source organism: Vicinamibacterales bacterium (assembly GCA_035495795.1). Lineage (GTDB taxonomy): Bacteria > Acidobacteriota > Vicinamibacteria > Vicinamibacterales > UBA2999 > VFZN01. Next base: position 26,409 of record DATJFF010000073.1, on the reverse strand, counting down.
CGGCCCGGGAGGGCATCGTCAGCGCGGTGGCCGTCAAGGGCGACCGGATGATCTCCACCAACGACACCACCGGCGAGCTCATCGACCTCAAGGAAGAGAAGGTCTACCAGCTCGACATGAAGAAGAAGACCTACACCGTCGTGACGTTCGCGGAGATGCGGAAGCAGATGGAAGACGCGATGGCCAAGGCGAAAAAGGATGCCGAACAGGCACGCGCCGAACAGCCGAAGCCAGAGTCGAAACCCTCCGAGCCGCAGAAGGAGTACGAGATCGACTTCTCCGTCAAGGAGACCGGCCGGACGAAGCAGATCGCCGGCTACGACACCAAGGAGTCGGTGGCGACGGTCGTCGTTCGCGAAAAGGGCAAGAAGCTCGAGGAAGCGGGCGGCATGGTGATGGACACGTCGCTGTGGATGGCGCCCGAGATCCCGGCGCTCAAAGAGCTGCAGGAATTCCGGCTCCGCTACGCTCAGCAGGTGTACGGCCCGATGATCGCGGAAGCGGCGCCGAACATGGCGCAAGCGATGGCGATGTACCCGCAGATGCAGGAGGCCATGGCCAAGTTCCAGGCCGAGGGCAAGCAGATGACGGGAACGCCGCTCTCCACCGAGATGAAGTTCCAGGTCCAGGCCCCGCCCCAGTCCGCGGAGGGACAGACGCAGCAAGCCGACGCCAAGGAAGCAAAGAAGGACGAACCGCCGCCCACCAGTGTCGGCGGCCTGCTCGGCGGCATCGGACGGCGGATGGCCCGCAAAAAGGAAGACAAGCCGGCCGAGAATCCGGATGCCGCGCCAGGGCGCGCGACGATCATGACCAGCACGAGCGAGACTCTACAGGTGGCGACCAGCGCCACCGATGCCGACGTCGCCATTCCGCCGGGGTTCAAGCAGAAATAAGGCCGGGCTTGCGAGGAGACCCCCCAGACATACCCATCCACGGCACAACCATGGCCATGTAACAAGGAGGCATCAGCCGGATCAATCGTCGTAGGTGATTTTCCGCACAAACCGACAGAGCCATCTCGGGTACCACATTTGCTGGCACGTCCGCAGAGGCTCGTCTGCCGTGAAAATTCGACGCACCGGCATCGCGGTACTGAAGAGTCGGCGGTGGAGTGTGCTGATACCCACTGCCCTCGGGTTGTTGGTTGGCCTCAGCCTCACGCAGTTGTTGCCGCAGGACTACGTCGCAACGGCAACTCTTTCCGCCACGCCATCTCAGCCGCTCAACGAACTCACCTCGGCGGACGCCCTTCCCGAACGACGGCTGGTGGACCTCTCCAAGGAGTTGTTGAGCGAGCCGTTTCTTGCGCAGGTTGCGCGCGACGAGAACCTCGTCGGTGGTGATTCGATGGACGAGGTGGTCGCCACCCTCAGAAGTCGGACGTCGGTATCGCTCGCACCCCCCAAGTCCCCGACTGCAACGGACGAGACTGCGACTCTCGTTCTGTCCTATCGCGCCCCGACACCGGAACTCGCAGAACGGATCGCGAGCCGGATGATCCAGCGGCTCGAGCAACGCTCACGCACGCCCAAGAGCGGCGAACCCGAAGCGACGCTGATCGCGAAGGAGCTCGCGGCGAGCCGAACCAGACTCGAGCAGGCCGAGCGCGACGCGAAATCAGCGTCGGAGCTGCCCGACCTCGAGCAGGCCACAGCCGCCCGGCGAACCGCCGCCGAGTTGCGACACCGGCTGCAGTCCGATACCGACGCGCTGAGCCGTGAGCGGGAGCGTCTGGCTGGACTCGACCAGCAAATCGGAGTTGCCCAGCAGCAGGCTGCCGCGTCTGCGGCCGCGGCCCAATCTGAATCGCGCGAGCACGTAAACACGCTGGAACAGCAGCTGGCCGAAGCGAGGAAGCAATACACCTCGCAGCACCCGACTGTCCAGCGGCTCGAGCTCGACCTCGCTCAGGCCCGCGCCGACGAACGCGCGGCCGAGATCCAGTCCCCCCGGACCGAATCGAATGTTCGCCGGCTGATGGACGAGCGCGATCAGTCGAATGATCGCGTCCAGGAGCTGGGGGCGGCCGTCGAGCGGAATCAGGCCGAGTTGAAACGGCTCGACGCGCGAATCGGCGGCGGCCGCCTGGCTGAACAGCGATTGGCCTCGGCCTCGGCAGCGTACGACGCGGCGAAGCAAGAGTTCCAGCGCCTCGATGAGCAGTATCAGCAGTCGGTCAAGAGCGAAGACACCGCACCGGAATCCCGCGGCGAATCCACCGCCGTGCTTTCAGCCGCATCTCTTAGCGTTGCACCCGCGTCGCCGAATCGTGTGGTCGTGCTGGCCGGCTCGCTCGCCGCCGGTTTCGTGCTCGGGCTGTTATGGGCGCTTGGGCGCGAACTGCTCGATGCCACGTTCTACGATGGCCGGACGCTCGAGGCGAAATTCGGCAAGACGGTCTTGATAGAAATCCCCCATCTATGAGCGCCGTGCGGAGCATCCCGTGAGCCGAATTCATCAGATTCTGACCCGGGCAGACCGCGATGGAACGACTGCTGGGCTCACGTCTCCCCAGTTTCCACCCCTCGTGCCATCTTCAGGGCAGCTGCCCTTGGACTCACGTGTTGAACGGGTGGATGCTGACTACGGCGAGCCGGCAATCTCGAACTACTCGGATCGGTTTGCGCCGGGGAACGCGGACGACGCGGAACCATTGCGTCAGCTGCCGCCCGACGCTGAGCTCGACCAACGGCTGGTCGCCATCCTGCAGCCTCTGTCGCCGGCGGGCGAGCGCTTTCGGGCGCTGGGAACGAGGATCGCAACCCACGACGGTGAGTCGCCCCAGGTCATCGCTGTCACAAGTCCGAACCGTAGTGACGGCAAGACCCTGACCGGCTTCAACCTGGCGCTGGCGATGGCGAGGGAGGCAGACTGTCGGACGCTGCTCATCGACGCACATCTGCGCCGGCCGCGGATCCACGCGATGCTCGGCGTCGCCCGCGAGCCGGGACTGGTCGACGTGCTGATCGGCCGGACCAGGCTCGAACATGCGGTCGTCACACTGGGCGACGGGCGGCCTCAAATACTCACCGCCGGCGCGGCGATTGGCCAGGCTGCGGCGCTGCTCCGCTCAGCGGAGATGCACGAACTGATGGTGCGGCTTCGCTCACGGTTCGACCGCATCGTGATCGACGCTGCGTCCTCCGAGACCGCCGAAGCCGGGGCATTGGCCTCATTGGTCGACGGCGTGTTGCTGGTCGTCCGCGCCGGTCGTACGAGGCAGCCCGATATCGATCGAGCGCTGGGCAGCGTCCCGGCCGCGAAGCTGATCGGGATGGTGCTGAACGACTGTCGCACCGTGAACGAACTCCAGGACGCGTGACCATGAACCAACGCGGGATCATCGGACACCCTACGAGGATCGACGATGTATGAGAAGTTCTACGGTCTGAGCCAGCGCCCTTTCACGCTCGCGCCCAATCCACAGTTCCTCTTCCTGAGCCGGGTGCACGAGGAAGCGATGGGCTACTTGCGATTCGGCGTCGAGTCCGGGGCGGGGTTCATGGCTCTCACCGGCGAGGTCGGCGCCGGCAAGACTACCGTGGTGCAGGCGCTTCTCCGGACGCTCGATCAGCGCGTGATGGTGGTGCGCCTCATGAACACGCTGCTCGATCCGCAAGAGCTGCTGGAGTCGATCCTGATTGACATGGGGGCGGAGCACATCCCGGCTTCCAAACCCGCGATGCTGCGCGATCTCGCGATGATGCTGGTTACCGAGCAGCGTCAGCGGCGCCGCGTCCTGCTCGTCATCGACGAGGCCCAGAACCTGTCCTACGCGAGCCTCGAAGAGCTTCGCATGCTCTCGAACCTCGAGACGGAAACCTCTAAGCTGATGCACATCGTGCTCGTCGGCCAGCCTGATCTCCGCGATCGCCTCGTGTCGCCCGATCTCGATCAGCTCAGCCAGCGCGTGACCGTGCGGTACCATCTCGATCCGCTCGACAGCGCCGACACGCACGAGTACATCAATCACCGGCTGCGCCTCGCCGCCGCGGAGGAACCGATGACCTTTGGCGCGGAGCTGACCAGCGCGATCCATGAGCGCAGCGGCGGCTTGCCACGTCTGATCAACGTCATTTGCGACGCGGTGCTGATGGCTGGCTACGGCGAGGGCCGTGAGACCATTACCGCGCCGCTGCTCGCCGAGGTCATCCGCGAGCTCGAGGAGAACGGCCAGCTCGGATCGCGCACGCCCGGCCGGCGTCCGTGGGCTCGTCCGGGCATTCAGCACCTGCCCAGGCAGCCGGCCAGGCCGCAAGTTGCACAGCGGAACTGAGAAACCGCCTTACTGCCAGCCCACGAACGACATCGTGATCGCCGCGCCGCCAGCGACCGGGCTGGGCGCGACGACGAAGTGGCGTTCGCCGTGGCCGACGGTGATCGTCCGCCCGCTGGCGATCCCAATCGCCGCGCCAAATAAGACGTCGCTCATGTAGTGGTCGTTCTGTTGCAGCCGCGACGCAGAGGTGAACGCGGCCAGCAGCGACGCCGGCGCGCCCACCTTCCAGCCGAGATGCCGCCACAACACGGTGGCGGTCGTCCAGGTCGCCGAAGCGTGCCCTGAAGGGAACGAGTTGGCATTCGAGTGTGTCGCGCTCCCCTCGGTGGGTCGCTCGCGTTGTGCAACCAGCTTGATGCTCTGGGTGAGCGCGCCGGAGAGAAGCTGGGCGCGGATGAGATCGGCACCGATGTGCGCGGTCTTGTCATGATGCGCGAGACGCCCGCCCGCATACGCGCCTACCGCGATGCCGAACTGCACGAAGCCCGAGCCGAACGCGCCGCCGACGGTGTAGGCGGGATCTTCCCCGCCGGCCGAGGCGTGCGTGGTCCATTTCTCGTCGTATTGAGAGGCGGCGGCGCTCAGCACGCCGCCGATGCCGAGCACGACCGCGGTGTCCACCGAGGGGAAGTGCGTGAGGTCGTGCCAGAAATTCGGAAACAGCCGCTTGAACGGCTGATCGACCGGAACTGGCGGCGTGACGACAGGCGGCTGCGGCTGCGCTGACGCGTCACCGGACTCGCCCTCGTGGCCTGCCCCTGCTGCCGGCGTCTCCTGCGCAAAAGCGCACGGCGCGAGCACCAGGTGGGCGGCGAGGGCCCATGCGCCGATGCGCCAGCGTCGCATGAGGTGGAGTATACGTACGGGCCGGCCGGACCCACAGCTTTTTCTGCGGCGCTGGACATGCACGCCGCTGCGCTAAGACAATCTCGACGCATGACGATCCGGCGCGCGATCGCGCCTCTCCTGCTGTTCCTGCTCCTCTCGCGTGCCGCTTCGGCACAAAGCCCCTCAGGAGTCCTGGTGATTTCGGCGTCCCGCTCCGACGGCGTGCCGCTCACCGCCGCTGAGGTCACGCTGCTGACGCCCGGCGGGAACGAGCCCGCTTCGGGGATCGCACCCGCCAAGGTAGGGCCTGATGGAACAGCTACTCTGATTGCTCCGCCGGGCGCATATCTCATCCAGGCCGGCGGGCCGGATCTGACGACGGTGACCGCGCCGGTGGTGGTGAACGGCGGCGAGGTGATCGAGGTGGAGGTTCGATTCGCCAGCGCCGGCGAGCCGGCGACGTCGCAGGCGACCGAGACGGATCGCTGGCCGCTCGCCTACCAGACGCGTTTCGACCGGCGCCTCCTCGACGCTCTTCCTCACTCGAGAACCGCGGGGTCGCTGCTCGAGACCGCCCACCCCTTTCTGGTCGGCGATCGCATCGACGGCGGCGGCCTGACGGCCGGAACGCCACAGCGCCTCGGCGGGCAGGGCAGTTCGGCGACACAAACCAGCTATCGGCTCAACGGCGTGGACGTGACCGATCCTGACGCGACCGGACAGTCGCTGTTCTTTGCCGACCTGCGCACCTTGCAGTCGCTCACGGTCACGTCTGCCAGTCTCGATGCCTCGTCAGCGGGTCCCGCGCCCACGGTGGACATGCTCCTGAGCCGGGCCACTGATGCGTGGAGCGGCGCCGCCGAGTTGACGGCCGCCCCCGAGGGAATGCAGGCGGCAGCCGGTGACATCGCTCCCATCGAACGGCTGAAGACGTGGGTGGACGGCGGGTTCAGCGCCGGCGGAGCCATCGCGTCGAGATCGAGGCTGTTCTTGTCCGCAAGGGCGGCGAGCGTCGATCGGTACGAGCGCGAGTCCCCGGATACGGTGCATGGAAGCGCGCGGGCGTTCACCGCGCGGTGGACGGCGCCGGGCGAGGGCCAGGCAGTGAACCTGCTCGGCGCGTTCAGCACCGCCGACTCTCCGCTGGCCGCGCGGGCGAGGTTTGCCGATCGCGACCTGACGCAGTCCGATGATTCGCTGCTCGTCCATGCGTCCTGGGACCGCGCACGTGGGAACGCTCAATGGTCGTTTGGAGCCGCGTTCCAGCGTGCCGCGCTGGACGCCGACGTCACGGCGGCGGAACCCGGCGGCGTGATGGAACGGCTCAAGGATGGAGCGCCGATGTCGCTACTCGGCGCCGCGTCCACCACCCGTCAGCGCTGGTCGCTGTCCGCACGGATGACCCGCGGCGACCGCCGCTGGCTGGGCGTCGAACACCTGATCGACACGGGAGCCTCAATCAGCGGGGCTGGTTCCAACGCCACCGCCGGGGCCGAACCCGCCTTCGGTGAGCTGGTCAACGATGTCCCGGCGCGGGTGTGGGACGTGTCGAGTGCCGGCCAGGAGTCTCAACGCAACTCGACGACTCTCGGCGCGTTCGTCACCGATCGAATGGCGCTTGGCAATGCCGTGACGCTGACCGCGGCGCTGCGCCTCGATTTCGACCACGGCTCCGCGGATCGCGCCGCTGACAGCATCACCTGGGCCACGCTGCTGCCTCGCGCTCACGCGCGCTGGCGCCCGCGCAATGGCGCGTTCTCGATCACCGGCGGGTACGGCTGGTATGCGCATCGGCTCCCGCTCGGCTACCTCGCGGTCGGCGATCCCGCCGCAGCATCGGGAACGATGTACCGATGGGACGATCGCAATGGCGATCGCGCCTGGAACAGCAGCGAGCTGACGCCCGTGGCGGCGGTGGGCTTCTGCTGTGCCGGCGGCGACGCGTCGCGGATCGACGACGGCCTTCGCCGCCCCGTGACCCGCGAGTTCCGGATCGGCGGTGAGCACACCATCGCTCGCTGGCGCATCGGCATCACTGGACTCGATCGGCGCGAGGATCAGCTCGTCACCCTCGTGAACACCGGCGTCACGCCTGCCGACTACACCGTCAGCTACGTCGATGATCCGGGCGTGGACATCGCGGGCCTGCAAGGCTCCGCGCCCCTGCCCATTTACAACCGCCGCCCGGAGAGCGCGCTCCACGATCGCTACCTGCTCTCGAACACGCCGGCCCCGCCGTCGCGGTTTCAGAGCGTCGACATCGTCTTGGAGAACGAGTTCTCCAACCGCTGGTTCGTCCGCTTCGGCGGCACCGCGTATCGCAGCGAAGGCGTCGGCGCCAGCCGGGGATACCGCTCGGACGAGAACGATCAGGGATTCCTCGGCGAGGCGTTCGTCACGCCGAATGCGCAGACCTACGCGCGAGGCCGGCTCTTCTACGACCGCGCGTTCATCATGAAGGTGATGGGCGGTTACACCGCCCGTATCGTGAGTGGCGCGTTCGTCGCGCGCTATCAGGACGGGCAGCCGTTCTCCCGCCTGGTGCTCGCCGACGGCCTGACGCAGGGGCGCGACATGGTGCAGGCATATGGGCGCGGCGGCCAGCGCTTCACCTATACGGTGACGCTCGACGCCCGGGTCGCAGCGGATTGGCGCTTCGGCGGCGGCCGCCGCGCGGCCGGCCTCGTGTTCGAGGCGTTCAACCTGCTGAACATGGCCAACGAAGTCGAGGAAGACGTCGTCACCGGCCCTGCGTTTCGGACGATCACCGCGGTGCAGCCGCCGCGCGTGCTCCATGTGGGCATCCGCGCCACGTTCTGAGCAGCTCTGATATCATCCGCTCCTTCGCAGGCCCTCGCCCGCCCCTCAGGAGGCACTATGTACGTCATCCGCGAAACCTTCACGGCCCGCCCTGGTCAAGCGTCGTCGCTCGCAAAGATGTTCAAGCAGACCATGGGGGATCTGACCCAGTTCAAGACGCGCATCCTCACCGATTACATCGCGACCTTCAACACCGTCGTCATGGAGACCGAGGTCGACGATCTCGGCGCGTTCGAGAAGATGATGGCGGAGTACACCTCCCGCCAGGACGTGCGCGACAAGATGAAGGGCTACGTCGACATGTATCAGAGCGGGAAGCGCGAGGTGTATCGAGTGGTGTAAGTTCCCTACGGCAGCCTGCCCCCGGCGCCGATAGAAACCGGGGGCCTGCCTGGAATCACTCGTCGTCCTCGTCGTCAGCCTGCTGGGTCTGGTCGTCGTCGCGTCACCGATCCTCTCGATCATCGGCTTCCTGCGCGCCCGCGCAATGCGCCGACAGGTCGATCGGCTGGCTGCTGACGTCGAGACGCTGCAGGCGCGCCTGTGGGCGCTCTCGGCACGCGTCGACGGCGAGCGTCGCGGCGCGGCGGCGCCAGCGCCAGCAACTGCCACCGCAGCCGCCGAACCGCCCGCCACTGCCCCAACGCCGGCGCCGGCTGCACCTGTTCCTCCGCCGCCGATCGTTCCGCCGCCCATCCCCGCCTCCGCTCGCGAGGACGCCGACGAGCTTCGGCGCGGCGCACCCGTCGCACCCGTCGCACCCGTCGCACCGGCCTTCGAGGCACCAGTCGCACCAGTCGCACCAGTCGCACCCGTCGCACCGGCTCTCCCCGTGTGGGATTGGGAGAGCCTGCTCGGCGTACGCGGCGCCGCGTGGCTGGGCGGGATCACGCTGGTCATCGCCGCGCTCTTCTTCGCCCGCTGGAGCATCGAGCAGGGCTTTTTCACGCCCGTCATCCGAATCGCCATCATGCTGGTCGCCGGGACTGGCGCGCTGCTCTGGGCCGAGTTGAGGCTGCGGGAGGGATACCAGACCACCGCCAACGCGCTCTCCGGCGCCGGTGTCGTCGTGCTCTATGGCGCGTTCTTCGCCGGTCACGTCCTTTACCAGCTGTTTTCTCTACCGATCGCCTTCACCGGCATGACGATGGTGACGGTTGTCGCCGGGCTGATTGCCGTCCGGTTCGAAGCGCAGTTCACGGCGCTGATTGGCCTGGCAGGAGGGCTCGCAACCCCTGTGCTCCTGTCAACCGGCGTGGATCGGCCGGTGGCGTTCTTCTCGTATCTGACGCTGCTCGCCACTGGGTTCCTGTACGTCGCCGAGCGGCGCAAGTGGCTATCGGTGACGGCGCTGGCGCTCGCCGGTACGACCATCCTGCAGCTGGTGTGGTTCGCGACCTCGCTGAACCGCGGCGAACTTCTCGTCGCCACAGTCTCGTTCGCGGCAATCGGCGCCGCCTATTTGTGGCATGCGATTCGGACACGAGCACTGGATGCGCCCGCGCTCCATCAGGCCGCGCTCGCAGGGGCGATGGTGCCGCTCCTGCTCGCGATGCTGCTTGCCGGCCTCGGCAAGTTCGATGACCAGTGGGCCGGTGTACTCGGATATCTCGCCGTAGTGGATGCCGGCCTCGTCGCTGCCGCCCTGGTTTGGCAATTCCCGATCCTGATCGTCGTGTCGGCCTCTATTACGGCCGTCGTTGCGTGGCTTGTCGGCAACGCGCTGCCCGGCATCGAAGGCGGTGCCCCCCTTCTGTCGATCGCGGTGATTGCGATCGCGGCCGGCTTCAGTCTGATCCCGCGCATTGCCGATCGGTGGAGCATCGACTGGGCGACTGAATCCCGCGTCCCGGCGCGAGTGTCGGCAGCCGCCATGCTGGCTGCCCTGCTGGGGTTCTCGTGGCTGGCGATTGACAGCGAGCAGCTCGCGCTCTGGGCGTTCGCGGCGCTGGTTGGCGCAATGTTCGCGCTCATCGTCGATCGCACCGGTGCGCGCAAATGGCCCGGCGCGCTTCCCATAGCAGTGTTCTTCACTGCCTGGGTCACCGCGCACTGGGTGGTCGTCATGTCCACGACGGCCACGTACCCGGACCAGCTGACCGTGCCGCATCTGTTTGCCACGGCCGTCGCGATCGTCGCGGCGTGGCGCCGCAACCGAATTCAGGACGACGGTCCGGTCGAGTGGTGGCAAACCGATCATGCCGGCACGGTCGCGGCGACGGCGATCGCATTCCTGGCTGCGCTCAACGGGCTCGACGCAGGCGCGGGGGCGACGCCGCTCCCGTTCTTCCTGCTCGTCGGGCTGGACGTCGTCCTCCTGCTCGCTGTCGCCGTCCAGGCCGGTTGGTCGGCGCTGGTGCCGGCCGCAGCGGCCGGGTCGTTGGTGTTCAACGCGATCTGGCACGTCAACCATTTCGAGGCCGCCACTGCGTCCGTCGGCCTCGCCGCCTACACCGCGACGTATCTGCTGTTTCTCACCTGGCCGTTCGCCGCGGTGCGGTGGCTCGCGCCGTGGTGGAAATCGCGACCCGCCCCGTGGCTCGCCTCAGCGCTCGTCGGGCCCGCGACGTTCCCGCTCTACTACGACGCGTGGCGCGACCTCCTCGGCCCCGCGCTCGTCGGCATCGTGCCGGTGACGATGGCGGCGATGAGCGTGGCGGCGCTCTACGGCGTCGCGCGCGAGTTTTCTCCTTCCGTCGAGGGCGCCGACGCGAAGCGCCGCCTGAACTACCTGGCGCTGTTCGCCGCGATCGCGCTGGGCTTCGTCGCGACGGCGGTGCCGCTGCAGCTCGATCGCCAGTGGATCACGATTGGCTGGGCTATCGAAGCCACGGCCGTGTGGTGGCTGTTCGGGCTGCTTCCCCACCCCGGCCTCAAGTACTTCGGGTTGGCCCTTTTTCTGGCCGTCGCGGCCCGCCTGCTCGCAAATCCTGAGGTGCTGCGCTACCAGCCGCGCGGCGTGCCGATCCTGAACTGGCTGCTCTACACCTATGGCGTGCCGGCCCTGTGTTGCCTGGCGGGCGCGTACCTGATTCGAATCGCCGAGCAGCGCCGGGGCCCGGCACCCGACTACGATGTACTGGCCCGCGACCGCGAGGTTCCGGGGCCGGCGGTCGCCTTCATTGCCGTGCTGCTCGGGTTCTGGCTGATCAATCTCGAGATCGCCGACTATTACTCGCCGGGGCGATATGTGGAGCTGGACCTTTCGCGCCACCTGGCCCGCGATCTCACGCGATCGTGCGCGTGGGGGCTGTATGCGCTCGTCCTGCTCGGCGTCGGATTGTGGCGCGGTGCCCGCGGCCTGCGTCTCGTCGCGCTGGGTTTCCTGCTGCTGACCGTCGGCAAGGTGTTCCTCTACGATCTCGGCCAGCTCACGGGCCTCTATCGCATCATGTCATTCCTCGCCCTGGGTCTCTCGCTGATCATCGTGTCGCTGCTCTATCAGCGCTTCGTGCGCCACACCGAGGTGGCGACATGAGCCGAGGGCGGTGGGTCGCGCTAATCGTTCTGTGCACGGTGGCCGTCCTCGGCGCCCAGCCGTCGAACGACCAGGCCCGCTCGGCGTGGCGGTATCGCCGTGCGGTCACGCCGCCCCAGGGCGCGGACAACACGCTGGTCGCCGTCACGCTGCCACCCGAGGTCCACGCCCGCAGCCAGCCGGCGTTGCGCGATTTGCGGCTGATCGACGCGACCGGCCGCGAGGTGCCGTATCTGATTCAGGAGGATACGGCCCGCCGCGTCGAGCGGCGCTGGTCCGGCTACCTCACCGAGTCGCAGCGGGAGCGCCGCGCCTTCTCGACGTGGACCGTGGATTTCGGCGAGGTCATCGTTTTCGATCGGCTGCAGCTCGACCTGCCCGGGCTCGATTTCTCGAAGCGGCTCTCGATCGACATCTCGGTGGACGGCGCATCCTGGCGCGAGCTCGGGCGCGACTACTGGGTGTTCGATCGCGTCTGGCAATCCACTCGTCTTCACGACACGACGCTTCACCTGCCAGCAACCGAGGCGCGCTTTGCCCGGTTGCAGACCGACGACGGGACGTCGGCGCCGATGGAGATCCGTGGGGTGATGGCGCTCCGCACCGACGATCTTGCCGGAGCGAGCTGGACGCGCGATGTCGGCCTCGAGCTGGTGTCGAGCGACGGCGGCCGCTCGCGCTATCGCCTGACCGATTCAGAGGGGTTGCCGGTCCGCCGGCTGGCGATAGATGCCGACGATCCCACGTTCGCCCGCAACGCGACGGTGCTCGAACAGGGCCGGGACGATTCAATCCGGATTGGCGGCGGGCAGATCTACCGCGTCCGTCTTCCCGGGACCGAGACGGCCCTCGAGTCTCGGGAAATCGACGTGACCAGGCAAGGCAATGGCGCGCTCCTCCTCGAGATGGAGAACGCCGACAGCCCGCCCCTCCAGAACCCGCGCTTGCGGGTGTGGGGCCCCCGCACGGTGCTACTGACCACGCCAACGGCGTCGGCGCTGACGCTCTACTACGGCAACGGTGTCACACGGGCGCCGGTCTACGACCTCGAGCAGTTCCGACTGGCGCTCGCCATCGTCCCCGAGTTCCCCGAAGCGAGCGTCGGCCCGGAGAACGAGAATCCCGCGTTCCGCCAGCCGGCCCCGCTCGCGTTCGTCGCCGCGCGCGGCGCGACAGTGCCCACGGCCGACTGGCGATTCAGCCGGTCTCTCGCCATCACCGGGAACGAAGACCTCTACACCCTGACCGTGCCCGCGCTGGACCTCGCCCGGCTCCGCGCCGATCTCGGCGACCTGCGGATCGTCGACGACGCCGATCGCCAGGTGCCGTACGTGCTGGAGCGCGACTCCTCGACGGCGACGGTGCCGCTGACCGTTGCCGCCGCCACCCCGCGCGGCAACAAGCGGCAGACCTCCGCGTTCAAGCTGGTTGCGCCGGCGACGCCGGATGGGCGTGCGCTGCCGCTCGTCACGGCGGTCCGTCTCCGCATCCGCGAGCCCTTCTTCGAGCGCCGCGTCACCATTCTCCAGCCACGCGGCGACGCGCCGCTTGGCGCGGTGACGATCGCCACCGCCACGCTGGCGTCGGGACGCCATGGCGATCGTACCGAGCCTGCGTCGGTGCAGCTCCAGGTCGGCGCTCCGCTTTCGTCCGAGTGGTGGCTGGAGATCGCCGACGGCGATAACGCGCCGCTGACGCTTCTCGAGGCGCAGGCCGTGGTCCCCGTTCCCCGCGTGACCTTCAAGGCAGCGCCTGGCACTTATCGGCTCCTGCTGGGAAACACGGAGGCTGCGGCGCCGTCGTACGAGTTGGGTGTCCTGCGCCAGGAGGTCCTGGCCTACGCTGCGGTTCCTCTCAACCTGGGCGATTCGAAAGGCGAGGAGATCAATCCGGCTTACCAGCGGGATCTGGCGGACTACGTCAGGGACGCGCCACCGCGCGTGGTGCTGTGGACGACGCTCGGCGTGGCGGTCCTCGCCCTGCTGTTCCTGACGCGCCGCATCGTCCGCCGGTCGCCCCCGCCCCCCGGGGCCTGACCGGGCGGGCGGAAGCTGGCGTTACGCGCGATCGGCGATCGCCGTGCCGTCTTGCGCGACCTCGCGAGGTTCTGGCGTGTCTGACGCGAGCGCTTCGGTCTGCGGCTCTTCACCTGGCGCAGTCGAGAGCGGGTCTTCCACCGCAATCGGCAAATCCACCGTAAACCGCGCGCCGCGACCCGGCCCGTCGCTGAAGCCGGCAATCGTCCCGCCGTGCAGCTCAACGAGGTGCTTGGCGATCGACAGCCCGAGCCCGAGGCCCCACGCACGCCGGGTCGTCGAGGCATCGGCTTGTCGGAAACGCTCGAAGACGTGAGGCAGGAACTCGGGCGCGATGCCCTGGCCGTTGTCGCTCACCTCCACGCGGACCGCGTTTGCACCCGGCTCCGCCCGCACCCACACGCATCCGCCGGCAGGCGTGAACTTGACACCGTTGTGCAGCAGGTTCCACAGGATCTGCTGAACCCGATCGGGGTCGGCCCGGATGATTGGGATGCGGCTGTCGAGCCAGACGTCGATGGTCACGCCCTTGCCCCGCGCCGCCGGCAGCAGGTTCTGCACGGCCGATTCGATTGCCACCGCCATGTTGACGCGGCCGAGCTCGAGCCGGGCGGTGCCCGAAGACAGCTTGTTCATGAGCAGCAGGTCTTCGATCAGGTGCGCCTGCGCCTTGGCGTTGCGCTCGATGATCGTCAGGGCTCTCGCGGGATCTTCCACCTTGCCCTCGACCACCAGGCTGAGCCACCCGAGGATCGCGTTCATGGGTGTCCGCAGCTCGTGGGATAGAGTGGCGAGGAACTCGTCCTTGATCCGGCTCTGTTGCTCGGCTTCCTGCCGCGCCTCGCGTTCGCTTTCGAACAGCCGCTCGCGATCCATCTGGGCCTCGCGTTCGCTACTCACGTCGCGGCTGATCCCGACCATCTTGACGTTGACGCCTTCGTCGTCCTGGATGACGCGGCCGCGTTCGGTGATCCAGACAATCGAGCCATTCGGCCGAATGGCTCGGTACTCGCACTCGTAGACGTGACCGGCGATCGCGCGGTCGATGGCATCGAGCACTGCCGGCCGATCGTCGGGATGAGCCACCGGAGTCAGGCGCTTGCCGGCGTCGAGGGTCCCTGGCGGGAAGCCGAAGAGCGCCTCGGGATCCGTGGACCATGTGACCTGGCCCGACGCCAGGTTCCACTCCCAGACGGCACTGCGCGCGATCTCGATCGCCAGGCGAAGCCGCTCCTCGCTCTCTCGCGCGAGGCCGTGGGCGACGGTGAGCGCCGCGGTCCGTTCGCGGACGCGCCACTCCAGATCGCGATTGGCCTGCTCGAGCGCCTCCTGCACCTGGCGGCGCTGGGCGACCTCTTCGTTGAGGGCGTCGTTCAGGATCGCCAGCTCGCGCGTCTTCCGGTAGAGATCGACGAACACCGCGATTTTCGATCGCAGGATGTCGGCGTTGACCGGTTTGCTGAGGTAGTCCACCGCTCCGGCGCCGTAGCCACTGAGGACGTCGTCGTCGTCCATCATGTGGGCGGTCAGGAAGAGGATCGGCACGTCGCGGGTCCGCTTCCGCTGCTTGATCAGGCGGGCCAGCTCGATGCCGCTCATCCCCGGCATCCTGATGTCGAGCACCATCGCCGCGAAATCGTGCTGCAGCATCGCCAGCAGCGCGTCGTCGGGCGACGAGGCGCGAATGAACGTGCAGCCGCTCGACGCCAGCATCACCTCGAGCGCATCGAGGTTCCGGGGCTCGTCGTCGACGATGAGCAGCTTGACCGGCTCCGGCGCCATGGTCGTCAACGATACAGCCAGACCCGCAGCAGCGAGAGCAGTTGCTCGGTGTTGACCGGCTTGGCGATGTAGTCCGACGCGCCGGCCTCGAGGCACTTCTCGCGATCGCCTTTCATCGCCTTGGCGGTCAGGGCGAGGATCGGCAGCGTTCGAAGCTCGGGGCTCTTGCGGATCTGCCGCATCGTCTCGTAGCCGTCCATGCCCGGCATCATGATGTCCATCAGCACGACGCTGAGATCGGTCGACGACGTGATCAGCTCGATCGCCTGGCGGCCGTTGGTGGCGGTCACCACCTCCATCTCGTGGTTCTCGAGCACCGTCGTCAAGGCGAAGATGTTTCGGGCGTCGTCATCCACCACCAGCACTTTCCGGCCGCGGAGGACTTCGTTGTTTCCGTGCAGAAGGTCGAGGAGCTTCTGCTTCTCGACCGGCAGCTCGGCGACGACACGGTGCAGGAACAGCGCGGTCTCGTCGAACAGGCGCTCGGGAGACTGGACGTCCTTGAGGACGACGCTCTTGGCCATGGTCTTGAGCTGCGCGTCCTCTTCGTCGGTCAGCTCCTTGCCGGTGAACACCACGACCGGCAGGTCGGAGAGCGCGCGGTCCGTCTGCATCCGCTCGAGCAGATCGAAGCCGGACATGTCGGGCAGGCGCAGGTCCATGACGCAGCACTCGACGGGTGATTCCTGCATCACCTCGAGCGCCTCGGCGCCGGTCCCGACCGCCGCGATCTCGATGTCGTCGTGCAGCAGCAGATCGACGATGCTCCGGCGCTCGATTTCGTTGTCCTCGACCACCAGCAGCCGCTTCTTGTGCGGCACGACGTAATCCTTGATCCGATCGAACGCGTTCTCGAGGTCCTGTGTCGTGCCAGGCTTGACCAGGTACGAGAACGCACCGTGCGACAGCCCGTGCTGCCGCTCTTCCTCGACCGACAGCATCTGCACTGGAATGTGACGCGTCGCCGGATCGAGCTTGAGGTTGTTGAGGACCGTCCAGCCGAGCATGTCGGGCAGGAAGACGTCGAGGGTGATTGCGGTAGGGCGATACTGGCGTGCCAGGGCGAGCGCGGCCTGTCCGCGGTTGGCGACAATCCCCTTGAAGCCCTTGTCGCGGGCGAGGCCGAGCAGCACCCGAGCGTAATGCGGGTCGTCGTCCACGATCAGCAGGACATTGTCGCCGGCCTCCACCTCCTCACGGTCGTCGGGGACGAGCTCCTCAGCCTTGGCCACGGCCAGCACCGGCAGCGTGCTCGAGCTCCGTTCAATTCGGGCACCGCGATCGCCCGCCGGCAGAATCATCGGCCGGGCCGGACCGGTGTAGGTGATGGGCAAATAGAGCGTGAACGTGCTGCCCTGCCCGGGCGTGCTCAGCAGCCGGATCTCGCCGCCGAGCAGCGTGGCAAGCTCGCGGCTGATCGCCAGGCCGAGACCGGTGCCGCCGTACTTGCGGCTGGTGCCTGCGTCGGCCTGCTGGAAGGCCTCGAAGATCAGCTTCTGCTTCTCCGGCGCAATGCCGATGCCCGTGTCGCTCACCTCGATGGCAATCGCACTGGGGACCCGCTGCAGGATCGGGTGGTCCAGCGACCAGCCGCCGGTCACCTGCTGCACCCGCATCCGGACGTGCCCCGTTGACGTGAACTTGAAGGCGTTCGAGAGCAGGTTCTTGAGGATCTGCTGCAGGCGCTTCGGGTCGCTGGTGAAGGTCCGCGGGAGCGTGCTGTCGATGTCCACGTAGAACTGAAGGCTCTTCGATTCGGCGACGTGATGGAACGTGCGCTGCACGCTGTCGCGAAGCGCTCCGAAGGTCATCTCCTCGGCCTCCACCGTCACCGTGCCCGACTCGATCTTCGACAGGTCGAGGATGTCGTTGATCAGGGTGAGCAGGTCGGTGCCGGCCGAGTGGATGTTGCGGGCGAAGTCCACCTGCTTGGTGGTCAGGCTGCCGGTGGGGTTCTCGGCCAGCTGCTGGCCGAGGATGAGGATGGAGTTGAGCGGCGTCCGCAGCTCGTGCGACATGTTGGCCAGGAACTCGGACTTGTACTTCGAGGTGAGCGCCAGCTCCGCGGCCTTCTCCTCCAGGGCGCGGCGAGCCTGCTCGACCTCCTTGTTCTTCCGCTCGACCTCGACGTTCTGCTCGGCGAGCTGCTTGGCCTTGGACGCGAGCTCCTCGTTGGTCTGCTGCAGCTCGGTCTGCCGCGTCTGCAGCTCGATCGTCAGCTGCTGCGACTGCTGCAGCAGGTTCTCGGTGCGCATCGTGGCTTCAATCGTGTTGAACACGACGCCGATGGACTGTGTGAGCTGGTCGAGCAGCGTCAGGTGCGTAGCGGTGAACGGCTGCAGCGAGCCGAGCTCGATGACCGCCTTGGTCTCGCCCTCGAACAACACCGGCAGCACGACGATGCTCTTGGGACGGGCGTTGCCGAGGCTGGAGTTGACCCGCGGGTAGTGGCGCGGAACCTTGGTCAGCAGGATGCGCTGCTTCTCAATCGCGCACTGCCCGACCAGCCCCTGCCCGACCTGGATCCGCTTCGCCTGGTCGTCGCCAATCGCGTAGCCGGCGAGCAGCGACAGCGCCGGCGCCGTGTCCGAAACGTCCGACAACATCTGGTAAACCGCGCCCTGCTGGGCGTTGACCAGCGGCGCCAGCTCGGTCAGAAGGAGCTTGCCGACGGCGACGAGATCGCGCTGGCCCTGCAGCATGCGCGTGAACTTGGCGAGGTTGGTCTTCAGCCAGTCCTGCTCCTGGTTGCGATCCGTCGTCCCCCGCAGGTTGTCAATCATCGTGTTGATGTTGTCCTTCAGCTCGGCCACCTCGCCGCGGGCCTCGACCTGGATGGATCGGGTGAGGTCGCCCTTGGTCACCGCGGTGGCTACCTCGGCGATCGCGCGCACCTGGTTGGTGAGGTTGGCGGCGAGCAGGTTGACGTTGCCGGTGAGGTCCTTCCACGTGCCGGCGGCGCCGGGGACATGGGCCTGGCCGCCCAGCCGGCCTTCGACGCCGACCTCGCGGGCGACGTTGGTCACCTGCTCGGCGAAGGTGGCGAGCGTGTCGGTCATGCTGTTGATCGTCTCGGCCAGCGCCGCGACTTCGCCCTTCGCCTCCACCGTGAGCTTCTGGCGGAGGTTGCCGTCGGCAACCGCGGTCACCACCTTGACGATGCCGCGGACCTGGTCGGTGAGGTTGGCGGCCATGACGTTGACCGAGTCGGTCAGGTCCTTCCAGGTGCCGGCCACGCCCGGCACCTCGGCCTGGCCGCCCAGCTTGCCTTCGGTGCCGACCTCGCGGGCGACGCGCGTGACCTCGGCCGCGAACGAACGCAGCTGGTCCACCATCGTGTTGATGGTGTTCTTCAGCTCGAGAATCTCGCCCTTGACGTCCACTGTGATCTTCCGGGAGAGGTCACCGCGTGCGACCGCGGTCGTGACCTCGGCGATGTTCCGGACCTGAGCGGTGAGGTTCGCGCCCATGACGTTGACCGAGTCGGTCAGGTCTTTCCACGTGCCGGCCACACCGGGTACGACGGCTTGCACGCCGAGCCGGCCTTCGGTCCCGACCTCGCGAGCCACGCGGGTCACTTCCGAGGCGAACGAGCGCAGCTGCTCGACCATCGCGTTGATGGCCTCCTTGAGCTGCAGGATCTCGCCGCGAACGTCGACGGTGATCTTGCGTGAGAGGTCGCCGTTCGCCACCGCGATCGTGACTTCGGCGATGTTCCGCACCTGACCCGTCAGGTTCGAGGCCATCGAGTTGACGTTGTCGGTGAGGTCCTTCCACGTGCCGGCGACGCCGGGCACCGCGGCCTGGCCGCCGAGCTTGCCCTCGGTGCCGACCTCGCGCGCGACGCGGCTGACTTCCGAGGCGAACGCGTTCAATTGATCGACCATCGTGTTGATGGTGTTCTTCAGCTCGAGGATCTCGCCCTTGACATCCACCGTGATCTTGCGCGACAGGTCGCCGCGCGCGATCGAGGTGGCGACGTCGGCAATGTTGCGGACCTGACCGGTCAGGTTCGACGCCATCGAGTTGACGTTGTCGGTGAGGTCCTTCCAGGTGCCGGCAACGCCTGGCACTTCGGCCTGGCCGCCCAGCTTGCCTTCGGTGCCCACCTCGCGGGCGACGCGCGTCACTTCCGCGGCGAACGACCGTAGCTGCTCCACCATCGTGTTGATGGTGTCCTTCAGCTGCAGGATCTCGCCGCGCACGTCCACGGTGATCTTCTTCGAGAGATCGCCGTTGGCCACCGCAATCGTCACCTCGGCGATGTTCCGGACCTGCGCGGTCAGGTTGCCGGCCATCTGGTTGACGTTGTCGGTGAGATCCTTCCAGGTGCCGGCCACGCCGGTCACCATCGCCTGTCCGCCGAGCTTGCCGTCGGTGCCAACTTCTCGGGCGACGCGGCTCACCTCCGACGCGAAGGCGTTCAGCTGATCGACCATCGTGTTGATGGTGTTCTTCAGCTCGAGGATTTCGCCCTTCACGTCCACCGTGATCTTGCGCGACAGGTCGCCACGGGCCACGGCAGTCGCGACTTCCGCGATGTTGCGAACCTGCCCGGTGAGGTTCGAGGCCATGAAGTTGACGTTGTCGGTGAGCCCCTTCCAGGTGCCGGCGACGCCGGTGACGACCGCTTGTCCGCCGAGCTTGCCCTCGGTGCCCACCTCGCGCGCGACGCGCGTTACTTCCGAAGCAAAGGCGTTGAGCTGATCGACCATCGTATTGACGGTGTTCTTGAGCTCGAGGATTTCGCCTTTGACGTCGACCGTGATCTTCCGCGACAGGTCGCCGTTGGCGATGGCGGTGGCCACGTCGGCGATGTTGCGGACCTGGCCGGTCAGGTTCGAGGCCATCGAGTTGACGTTGTCGGTGAGGTCTTTCCAGGTGCCGGCCACGCCAGGCACTTCGGCCTGGCCGCCCAGCTTGCCCTCGGTACCGACTTCGCGGGCGACGCGGCTCACCTCCGAGGCAAACGCGTTGAGCTGGTCGACCATCGTGTTGATGGTGTTCTTCAGCTGCAGGATCTCGCCTTTGACGTCGACCGTGATCTTGCGCGACAGGTCGCCCTTGGCAATGGCGGTGGCGACATCCGCGATGTTGCGAACCTGGCCGGTCAGGTTGGAGGCCATCGAGTTGACGTTGTCGGTGAGGTCCTTCCACGTGCCGGCCACGCCTGGCACCGCAGCCTGGCCGCCGAGTTTGCCCTCGGTGCCGACCTCACGCGCGACCCGGCTCACCTCCGAGGCGAAAGCGTTGAGCTGATCCACCATCGTGTTGATCGTGTTCTTCAGCTCGAGGATCTCGCCCTTGACGTCGACGGTGATCTTGCGCGACAGGTCGCCCTTGGCGATGGCCGTCGCGACATCGGCGATGTTGCGGACCTGGCCAGTCAGGTTCGAGGCCATCGAGTTGACCGAGTCGGTCAGGTTCTTCCAGGTGCCGGCCACGCCTGGCACGGCCGCCTGCCCTCCGAGCTTGCCCTCGGTGCCGACCTCGCGCGCGACGCGCGTCACCTCGGACGCGAAACCGTTCAGCTGATCGACCATCGTGTTGATGGTGTCCTTCAGCTCGGCGATCTCGCCCTTGACGTCCACCGTGATCTTGCGCGACAAATCGCCGCGCGCGACCGCGGTCGTCACTTCGGCGATGTTGCGGACCTGCGCGGTCAGGTTGGCGCCCATCGCGTTGACCGAGTCGGTCAGGTCCTTCCAGGTGCCGGCTACATCGGGCACCTCGGCACGGCCGCCCAGCTTGCCTTCGGTGCCGACCTCGCGCGCGACCCGGAACACTTCCGAGGCGAACGCGTTCAGCTGATCGACCATCGTGTTGATGGTGTCCTTCAGCTCGAGGATCTCGCCCTTGACGTCCACCGTGATCTTGCGCGACAGATCCCCTCGGGCGACCGCCGTCGTCACGCCCGCGATGTTGCGGACCTGGGCGGTGAGATTCGAGGCCATCGCGTTGACCGAGTCGGTCAGGTCCTTCCAGGTGCCGGCGACGCCGGGCACCACCGCCTGGCCACCGAGCTTGCCCTCGGTGCCGACTTCGCGTGCGACGCGGGTGACTTCGGCCGCGAACCCGCGCAGCTGATCGACCATCGTGTTGATCGCTTCTTTCAGCTGGAGGATCTCGCCGCGGACATCGACCGTGATCTTCTTGGACAGGTCGCCGTTGGCGACCGCGATGGTCACGTCGGCGATGTTCCGGACCTGCGCGGTCAGGTTGCCGGCCATCTGGTTGACCGACTCGGTCAGCTCGCGCCACACGCCGGATACGCCCTTGACCTGGGCCTGGCCGCCCAGCTTGCCCTCCGTCCCCACCTCTCTGGCGACGCGCGTCACCTCCGAGGTGAACACCGAGAGCTGATCGATCATGTTGTTCACGAGCCGCGCCGATCGCAGGAACTCGCCTTCGAGCGGACGGCCGTCCACTTCGAGCGCCATCGACTGGGCGAGATCACCCTTGGCGACGGCGCCGACCGCGCGTGTGACCTCGGTCGTCGGCCACACCAGGTCGTCGATCAATCCGTTGACGGCCGCGACCTCGTCGGCCCATCCGCCGACGACACCGGGAACGCTCATCCGCTGTTTCAGCTTGCCTTCCTTGCCGACCGCGTGGGAGACGCGCGCCGTCTCGCGGGCCCGCCGATCGCTGAGCGTCACGATGTCGTTGAACGCGTCGGCGATCTTGCCGTGCAGGCCGAGGAGGTCCTGCGGCAGGCGCACCGCGAAGTCGCCGCGCCTGAAGGCGAGCAACGCATCGAGCAATTGCTTCTGAAACTCTGGCGAAGGGTCGTCGCCAATCGGGGGGGCGGTCAGGCCGTTACCGGCCGGTGCAAGCGCACCTTGGGCCGGGGGTTCCATGTGCGGCATCGATTGACTCCAAGCTCAGCGGCATTACAAAGGAATGCGACGCTATCGAACCGCACACGGGCCGCAAATTCAAGGGTGAAACGCGAATCCAGCGCGACCGTACCCGCGACTGTGCGCACGAATCTGCGCGAGTGCGTGCACACGCGGGTGACGCGCTCCCAGGGCCGGATTGCCCGCCGCTGGCCTCAGTGCACCACGTCGGCGAGAACGGTTCGTCCGTTCAGGGGCTGGACCGGTCGGCTGTTGTTGGGAATCAGGGCCGAGAACGCCGCGATCTGAGACCGGTCGAGCTCGATCGGAGTCGTGAGCACGAACCAGCTGACGCCCTCGGTGCACGGGGGCGTCGTCAACGATCCCTCGTATCGATACGATGCGTGGACCGATGGCAGCAGAGCGTCCACGTCCACGGCCACGTGCTCGTAGTGCGTCTCGATTCCCTTGGTCCCCGGGAGGTTCGCCCAGATTGGGTCGAACGCGGCGTCGTGACGCCCCTCGTCAATCATCACCGCCACCACCGCGAGAGACCCGCCCGCGGCCCTATGTACCAGGTGCATCTCCATCGGATAGCGGCGCCCCGCGAATGTGTGCTCGCTCGGCGAGTGGAAGTGGTACTGCACGAGTTCGTACGCGCGGTCGCCGACCGTCAGGGTGTCGCCCTCGTCGTAGGTCACCTGGATCGTGTGGCCATTGTTGATGCCGTCGGCGACGTGCTCGTGATGAGCGATACGGAGCGTCGCTGGCGGGAATCGCAGCGTCAACGCGGGTGCCTGGTCGGTGGTCGTCGCTGCCCCGATGTCGATCGGCGATTGCATCCGTCCTTCCCGGCACGTGGCAAAGACCGGGGAGAGATCGCCCCAGTGCTCGGGTCCCTCCTCACCTTCGTAGTGCCAGACAGGATCGCTGACAGCGGGCGCCGGAGCCGGTCGAGTCTGCGATTGTGGCGCGCGACCGCACGCCGCGAACGTGAACAGCAGCGCGACGAATGCCGGAGTGTATCGCGTGGTCATATGGAGGCCTTGGCAAGGTCACCGGCGATCTCCTCGCCGACACCGGAGAACCGGTGCCGGATCTCCTGGGCCCGCAGCAACGCGGCTTCGACGTTGGGGACGATGTTACGCCCGCCGACGTGCTCGATGAACTCCGCCTGCTCGAGGAAGGCCGCCGGCTGCTGCCGCGCGCCGCAGACGATCAGGGTGCGGCCTGACGCGCGCAGCCGGTCGTTCAGGACCTCAATCGCGTGCAGGCCGGTCGCGTCGATCGCCGTCATGTTGCGGATGCGAAGGATGACGATGGTCGAGAACGCCGACAGGTCGGCCGTGGCGTCCGCGAGCTTGTCGGTCATGCCGAACAGGAAGGGGCCGAGGATGCGGAGGATGGTCACGTCCCTCGGCACCTCGCGGTCCTGCAGGATGTGCACGCGGCCGTCCTCGATGTCCTCCTGCGAGAGCGTGGACACGATCGTGGTGTCGGTTACGCGGTAGATGTAGAGCAGCGCGGCCAGGGCCATGCCGACCTCGACGGCGAGCGTGAGATCGGCCATGACCGTCAGGGCAAAGGTCAGGATCCAGACGGACTTGTCGGCCCACTCGAGGCGCCAGATGCTGCCGATCTCGCGCCACTCTCCCATGTTGTACGCCACCACGAACAGGACCGCCGCAAGCGTCGCGAGCGGCACGTAGCTCGCCAGGGGCGCAAGCACCAGGACGATCACCAGGAGCGTGAGCGCGTGGATTAGACCGGACACCGGCGTGCGGGCACCCGACCGGAAGTTCGTTGCCGTCCGCGCGATCGCGCCTGTCACCGGAATCCCGCCGACGAGTGGCGAGATCACGTTGGCCACACCCTGTGCCATCAGCTCGGCGTTCGAGTTGTGGCGATCGCCGGTCATCGTGTCGGCCACGACCGCGGACAGCAGGCTTTCGACCGCAGCCAGCAAGGCCACGGTCAGTGCCGACGGCAGCAGCGGCAGCAGGAGATCCGCGCGGAAAGCCGGAATCTCGAAATGCGGCAGGCCTCGGGGAATGCCTCCGAAGCGGGTGCCGATCGTCTCCACCGGCAGGTTCAACGCGGCAACGGCGAGCGTCGCTACGACCAGCGCCACGATCGAGCCCGGGACACGGCGGACGAATCGCGGAACGATCAGCACCAGCGCCAGCGAGCCGGCCGCGAGGGCGAATGCAGTCGGGTTCCAGTGCGGCAGTCCCCGGCCGAGCGTTTCCATGCGCGCGAAGAACTCGCTCGGCGGGTCGGGGATGGCCAGGCCGAGGAAGTCTCGGATCTGCGTGGTGGCGATGAGGAGCGCGATGCCGTTGGTAAATCCGATCACGACTGGCCGGGGAATGAACTTCACCGCCTGCCCGAGCCCGGTGATCGCGAGCAGCATCAGGATGACGCCGGCCATCATCGTCACCATCAGCAGGCCGGAGATGCCGTGGGCGGCGATGATCCCCGAGACGATCACGACGAAGGCGCCGGTGGGGCCGCTGATCTGGATGCTCGACCCGCCGAGCAGCGCGACGAGAAACCCGCCGACGATGGCTGTGTAGATGCCCGCCTGGGGTGTGGCCCCGGAAGCGATCCCGAACGCCATCGCCAGGGGCAGCGCGACGACGCCGACCGTGAGGCCGGCGACGAGGTCCGCCGTGAGCGTGTGTCGATCGTAGGCCGGCAACCGTTCGAGGAGCTTCGGCCGCCAGGTGGCCCACGGAATCCTCGCGATGGTCGGCGTCATTGCGAGCCCTTGTGGTCGGCAGCCATCGCGTCGAGCAGCGCCGCGCTCTCCTGCAGATGGGTGTTGAAGTACTGCTTGAGCAGGTCCAGCACGTCGATGAGTACCGGATTTCGCAGCGTGTAATAGACCTGGTTGCCCGCCTTGCGGCTGCTGACCACTTGTTTGGTGCGCAGAACGGCCAGGTGCTGAGACAGGTTGGCAGGCTCGACCTGCACGTAAGCGAGCAGGCCGCCGGCGCTGACCTCGCCATCGCGGAGCGCTTCGACGATAGCGATGCGAGTGGGATGCGCCAGCGCCTGAAAAATCTCGGCCTTGAACACGCGCAGCGGAGTGCTCACAGTCGGGATAATATTCGATATTTCGATATTTCGCAAATACTGAAGCCGACGATCCTGCGCGAGACGCGTTTCAGCGCTTGGGCGGCCAGCGCCGGTACCTGGCCGGGGGAACCTCGGTCGCCACGTTCTCGCCGTCGCACCAGCACTCCGGCAACGACGCCGGCTCCCCTTCCAGGAACAGCTCGTTGGAGCGGCCGAATGCAAGCATGAACCGGCCGATCACCTGCATCTGGCTGTTGTAGGCCAGGAGCGCCCGCTTCTTGGCAGCAGCCTCCTGCTCGGTGAGCGACAACGACGCCCAGCGGCCTTCGCTCGCCGGAAAGCCCTCCGGCGGATTGAGCGTGGTGCCAATGCCGCCGTCCGGCGTCAGCGGCCACTGGTCGTAGTGCACCAGATAGTGCAGCACGCGCACCCGCGCGCGGATGGCCGGGGCCACGGCGAGCAGCGCCTCGCGCGCGAAGATGTGCGCCGAGCAGTGATCGGGATGATCGTCCTCGGGATGCGGCAGCGCGATCAGCGTCGGCGCGAAGCCCTCGACGATCTGCTCGAGCTCGCGTCGCACGTCCACGCCGCGATACTTGACGCCGCGCACCAGCTGCTCGGTCGCGGGCGGCTTCTCACGGCTGGTGTACGGCGATTCGAAGGACCGCCGTTTGTCGTACAGATACGTCGAGGCCAGCCGGCACAACCCCTCGTCGGGAAAGCCGAGGAAGCTGACGCGGGCCGGGGACACTCCCAGACCCTCGAGGGCGGTCAGTGTCTCTCGCTCGCGCAGCACGCCATAGCCGCGAAAATCGGAGGGCTTCGGCCGCGCAATCCCGTGGGCCGCTTCCACGCCTTCAGGGAACCCGTCCCCGCTCGTCAGCAACACGACCCGAACCGGGCCGCCGTTGGCACGCACGCGCTGAATCAGCCCCGCCGCGCCGAGCGCTTCGTCGTCAGGATGCGGCGCGATGACGAGCAGGCGGGTGGCCCGGTCCGGTGTCAGCGCGAGCTCCGGCACCTCGAGCTTTGCGCCGTCGAGCTGAATGCCCGCGAGCAGCACGAGGGGGACCGCGACCCGAAGGTAACGCGTGGTCACTCCGGCAGTCCGACGTCTCGGAGGAGCTGCTGGAACCTCCCGTCGCTTCGAATCTCGTTTCATCGTTGATCGCGCTTAAGCCACACCCGCCTATGCGAACGCTCGCGGTACGCCTGCGCTAGGGACGAGCGCGCGCGCTCGCGGTCGCCAAGACCAGCATGCAC
>DATJFF010000072.1:0-16638 GCA_035495795.1 Vicinamibacterales bacterium | reverse complement strand
GGGTGATCGCCAAGCGCGATCAATTCGACCTGGGCATGCGCGCGATCATCCAGCACGGCATCGATCAGGGGCAGGTTGCGCCCGGCGATCCCAAGATGATCGAGTTTGCGATCATGGGCGCGGTCAACTGGATCTCGAAGTGGTACGACCCGAACGGGCCGATGACCTCGGAACAGATCGGCGATGCGTTCGTGAACATCCTTGTTGGCGGACTCCGCAAGAAGTGAGAAGTGAGAAGTGAGAAGTGAGAGGTCAGAAGTAAAGCCGCTCACGGTCAGCGGCCAAGGCGCAGGCCCTCGGCCAGCCGCTCGGCTTCTTCGCGCGTGTAGCTGCCGGTGATCACCGCCGATTCCGCGATGACCGCGCGCAGAGTCGGCGCAAGCACGACGCGTCCGTCGATCAGGATCGCTACCGGCCGGCCGATGTGGCCCGCGGTGGCGGCCTGCATTCTTGTCCGCCCTTCGGGGGTGAACACGACTTCGACGCGGCACCGGCCGGGCGTCATGTCCTCGGCGACGCGCGTCCGCAGGATGTGCCCGTTGGTCACGACCACCTCGTCGTGCAGATAAATCGTTCGCGTGGAGCCCTCGACCGATGCAGGTGTCAGGCCCTCTGCGGGCGCGTCCTCGGCGAGACGCACCTCGAAGCGCACGGCTGCCACGACGGTGGCGCTGCCCGACCACATCGACACAACACCGCCGGCGATCGTCGCGGTCAGGACGGCGGCGATGGCCAGAAGCGCCGCGCGACGGCTCCGCGCCGGTGGCTCTGCAGAGAGGCTCGACGATCGCTCGATCACCTTGCGGCGCAGCTCGGCCCGTGCCGCCTCGAGCGCGCGCAAGTCGCCCGGCAGCGGGTCGTCACGACGAAGCTGCTCGTGGACATCGTTCATTTTCGGTCCTCCCGCTGATCGGCTATCACCTGGCGGAGCCGCCGCAGGCCTGCGGCGAGATGCCAGCGGATGGTGATTGCGCTCACGCCGAGCAGTGCCGCAATCTCGGGAACCGGCAACGCCTCCAGCTCACGCAGGATCACCACTGCTCGTCGTCGCGGCGGCAGCGACGCGAGCGCATGCCAGACGACCGACCTGGCGATGAGCGCGGCTTCTTGAGGCGCCTCGGCCGCCCCAGGTTCGGCAAGCCTCGGCGCGAACCTTCGGCGCACGGCGGCCCGGCGCCAGGCGTCACGCTGAACGTTGACGAGCACGCGGACGAGCCACGCTTCCTCCGGTGCGGTGCCATACGGAATAGCGTGCGGGTCTCGCGCCGCCCGCACGAACGTCTCCTGCACCAGGTCGAGCGCATCGTCCACGCTGCGGGTCATGCGCCGCGCCAGGCGGTAGAGCCGTTCATGGTGCGCATCGAACAGCGAGCCGAGCGGTTCCTCCCGCGACGCCATCCCGGCAATCGGCAGCGCCGCGGCGCTCGAGTGGCCGTCCATATCTACCTAGACGCACAAGCAGACGTCGCTGTTGGTGCAGGGGCGGCAGAGGGGGATGGGTGCAAGACTGCAAGATGCACGGGCGCACCCTTGGTTCTGTAAGATACGCGACGGGAGGCTTACCGTGAGCGTAGCGATCGTCCGGCCCCTCATGCTTGCCGTTCTCGCGGCAGCACTGCTCGAGCAGCCCTCTTCAGCGGTCGGCAGCCAGTCCGCCCCGTACTTGCCGGTCTGGATGACCGGCTGCTGGTCCGGCGAGCGGGGTGCCGAGAAGTTTCACGAGCGATGGACGGGCGGGGACGATTCGACGCTGCTTGGCGTCGCGCACACGACCAAGGCCGGGAAGCTGGCGGCGTTCGAGTTCCTGCGCGTGGTGGTGAAGGACGGACGCGCCGTCTACGTCGCCCAGCCGAACGGCGCCCCGCCGACCGAGTTCGCCGCGACGGCAGCGACCCCCACTCGCGTGGTGTTCGAGAACCCGGCGCACGACTTCCCGAAGCGGGTGATCTACGAGAAAAGCGGAGCAGACCGGCTTACCGCCTCGATCGACGGCGGCTCCGAAAAGGCCAATCGAATCGAATATCTGATGACGCGGGCGGCTTGCGATCGATAGGCCGTGCCGGGAGGAAGAAAAGAGCGCCGATCGTCAGCTTCTACCGAGAGAGGCCGCCGCGACGCAGCGGCCCCTCCCGGCAGCGTTCGCGCGGGCCTACGAGCGAACGAAATTGACGTTAACCGTGACCATCGTCGGGACGGCCTTGCCGCCGACGCGCTGCGGCTCGAACTGCCACTCCTTCACCGCGTCGAGCGCGGCCTGGTTGAGGAGCGGGACCGAGCGCACGACGCTCGTGCCGGTCACGTTGCCGTTGGCGTCAACCGCCGCGGCAATGGTCACCGTACCTTCGACCCCGGCCGACCGGGCGATCGACGGGTAGGCGGGCGCCTCACCCTTGATCTTCACCGCCGGCTGAACCTCCGCGTCGGCCTCGCGGTTCTCGCTCGTGCGCTTTGGCGCGGACGCCCGGCGCAGCACGGTGGTCTTGTCAGCCTTGTCACGGGCCGCGACCGCCTCGACCGAGGCCCTATCCGCGGCGTCCTTCGTCTCGAGCGCCAGCTGACGAGCGTGATCGTACGACTTGATCCACGCCTGTGACTGCGCCTCGATCTCGCGATCGAGCGCGGCCTTGGCCTGCTCCGCTTCGCGCAGCGAATCGCCGGCGTAGCGTTGCGCCTGGCTGCCATGAGCCCGCTCCAAGGCGGTGTTTGCTGCGTCGATCTCGGGCTGCGGCGCCTGGTTGCAGCCCCACGTCACCGTCGCGACGGTCGCGAGTGCCAATCCACGTACCGAGTCGAATCGCATCATGACGGCCCTCCTTAGGGGGCGACGAATCACTGCGATTACCAGGGGCAAGAATCGCGCCCAACCAGGCAGGAGGGTAATTTGGCGTAATTTCGGGCAAATCAGCTCGAACGGACCGGGAACAGCCGAATTACGCCCGGTTTAGGGTGTGTTTGACCGTGTAATTCTGACTCACCGGCCGAGCGGCTCCCCGATGAGCTCTAGAACATCCTGTTCGCGCGGCACGCCGTCCAGTGCGCCGGCTTTCATGCAGCTCAGCGCCGCCGCGGCATTGGCGAAACGAAGCATCCGGCTCGTGCTCAGGCCGCGCAGCAGCCCGGTAATGAACGCACCGCGGAACACATCTCCGGACCCGGTCGTGTCAACCGCGGTCACGCCGAAGCCGTCCACGTGCACGAAGCGATCGCCGTCGAGAGCGACCGCGCCGCGCGCGCCGATCGTCACCGTCAACAGCCCGGTGTTCCAGAGCCGCATCCGTCGCAGCGCTGCTTCCAGATCGGCCTCACCGGTCAGCGCGGTGGGCAGGTGTTCGGACAGGATAGGATGCGACGCCGTGCGGATGAGATCCTCGGTGAACGGTGTGACGTGGTCCAGGTCCGTGGTCACTGCGACGCCCGCGGCGCGGGCAATGCGCGCAGCTGCGAGGCTCGCGCGCGGATCGACGTCATCTAAGTGGACGACGCGCGCCGTTCGCAGTAAGTCGGCTGGCAGATCGTCGTCCTTGATCAGCAGCGAATCCGGACGATCCCATAGAACGACTCGCTCCCCGGTCGCGTCGTCGATGAGGATTGCCGCGAACTGGTTGCCACCAGCACGGCGGACGAGACGTGAGAGATCCACGCCGCGGGAGGCGAGGGCTGCTTCGACGAGGCGTCCGTTCTCGTCGGTGCCGACCGCGCCGGCATACGACGCGCGCAGGCCAAGGGCAGCACACGTCGCCATCGCGGTCGCGACCTGCCCGCCGCAGGAGACGGAATGGCCGGTCACCCTGAGCTTGGATCGGATGTCGTGGAAATCCGGGGCGGAAGGAAGGCGGTAGACGTAATCGACCGAGTTGGCGCCGATGCCGACGACGTCGACCACGGATGGTATGGTAACGCGAAGAGACAAGGCGGAAGGCAGAAGGCAAAAGGCAGAAGGCAAGAAGGGCACCTCGATGACGTCCCCACGTGCTGCTGGTATCAGCGCCGCTCTCGGGCTCGCGATCGCCGCGACCATCGCGGTAAACGCGCAGGACTGGCCGCAGTGGCGCGGACCAGGCCGGGACGGGGCGGTCGCGCAATTCACCGAACCGGCCAGCTGGCCGGCGGCGTTGACGAAGCGATGGCAGGTAGAAGTCGGCAGCGGCTACTCGACGCCGGTTGTCGTCGGCAACCGTGTGTATGCGTTCTCGCGCGAGCGGGAAGACGAGGTGCTCCGCGCCCTCGACATCGAGACCGGCAAGCAGGTGTGGCGCGCTGCCTATCCGGCCGCGTTCACGCTGAACCCCGCCGCGCGCGCCCATGGGCCGGGCCCGAAGTCCACGCCGACCTTCGCCGGCGGCCGGCTCTTCACGCTCGGAATGACAGGTGTGGTGGTCGCCTTCGACGCCGCCGAAGGACGGGTGCTGTGGCAGTTCCCGGCGCCGCCGGAGCAGCCGATGTATCACACCGCGATGTCGCCGGTGGTGGACGGGAACCTGATGATCGTGCACGTCGGCGGCCAGGGGAAGGGGGCGCTCACCGCGTTCGATGTCGCGTCGGGCAAGGTCGTGTGGCAGTGGACCGGTGACGGCCCGGCCTACGGCTCGCCGATCGTTACGACATTGGCCGGCACACGCCAGGTGATCACGTTCACTCAGGAAAACTTCGTCGGTGTCGATCGCGACACCGGCGCCTTGCTGTGGCGTCGTCCCTACACCACGCCGGCGACCACCACCAGCCAGACGCCGCTGATCTACAAGGACATGGTCATCGAGTCGGGCCGCGACAACGGCATCACCGCGTTCCGGCCGACGCTGACCGCGGGCACGTGGACGACGCCCAACG
Organism: Vicinamibacterales bacterium; assembly: GCA_035495795.1. Lineage (GTDB taxonomy): Bacteria > Acidobacteriota > Vicinamibacteria > Vicinamibacterales > UBA2999 > VFZN01. The sequence goes on along the minus strand of DATJFF010000072.1, from coordinate 11,811 downwards.
TCTGGCAGACGCGAGCGGCATCGGTCCACTTGAGCGACATCGTCGCCGTGGACGGCGTCGCCTACGGACTCTCACATCTCAATCGCGGACAGTATTTCGGCCTCGATCTGGATTCCGGCAAGGTGCTCTGGACGGGAGAACCACGCCGGGCCGAGCACGCCGCCATCGCCCGAGCCGGACGCACGCTGTTCTCGCTCGAAGACGACGGCGAGCTGGTAATCATGCACGCGAGCCGGACCGGCTTCGAGCCGGTCAAGAGCTACCAGGTCGCGTCGAGCGCCACGTGGGCGCAACCGGCGATCAGCGGCCGCCGGATCCTGGTCAAGGACGTCAATACGCTGGCGCTCTGGACGATCGACTGACGCCGGGATCGAATCGCGGGAGGGCAAGAACGCGGGAGGGAAACGGGAGGGAACACTGCGGGAGGGAGCGAGAATTCGATCGGGACTGCGCGGTTGGAACTTCTAGACTTTTTCCAAGACCCCAAGACCCCAAGACCCCAAGACCCCAAGACCCCAAGACCCCATGCACTCACGTCGCTTCCTTCCGCTCGCCGCCGCCCTCGCCATCGTCGCATCACTCTCCGCCCAGCAGGATGCGGCCAAAGCCGTCGACGACCAGCTTGGGCGGATCTTCGACGCCAACGAATACGCGGTTCCGCGATTCGGTCCGGCGCGCTGGCGTCCCGATGGCGTCAGCTACGCCAGGGTTGAGCCGTCGGCCACCGCCGGCGGCGGGTTCGACATCGTGCGCTACGACGCGGCGACCGGCGCGCGCGAAGTCCTCGTCGGCGCGATCCGCCTGACCGCGCAAGGGCAGTCCGGCGCGCTCCCCATCGACGACTATGCCTGGTCGGCAGACGGTACGAAGCTGCTCGTCTTCACCAACACCAAGAAGGTCTGGCGCGACAACACGCGTGGCGACTACTGGGTGATCGATCTCAAGGGGGGCGCACCGAAGAAGCTGGGCGGCCAGGCTCCCGAATCCTCGCTGATGTTCGCGAAGTTCTCGCCGGATGCCACCCGCGTCGGCTACGTGCGCGCCAACAACATCTACGTCGAGCGCATTGCCGACGGGAAGATCACCGCGCTCACGAAGGACGGCACGGAGACGACAATCAACGGGACATCCGATTGGGTGTACGAAGAGGAGCTTGGCGTTCGCGACTGCTTTCAGTGGAGCCCGGACGGAAAGTCCATCGCCTACTGGCAGTTCGACAGCACCGGGGTCGGCATCTTCACGCTGATCAACGACACCGAGACGCTCTACCCGGCGATCACCCGGATCCCGTATCCGAAAGCCGGCACCACCAATTCGGCGGCGCGCATTGGCGTTGTTTCTGCCGACGGTGGGAAGACGAAGTGGCTGGAGACGCCCGGCGACCCGCGACAGACCTACCTGGCGCGCATGGACTGGATGGACGATCGCACGCTCGCGATTCAGCAGCTGAACCGGCTCCAGAACCAGAACGACATGCTGCTCGGCGATGCTCGCACCGGAGCGGTGCGCTCGGTGTTCCGAGACGAGTCCAGGACCTGGGTCGAACTGGTCGAAGACGTCGAATGGGTGGAGAAGGGGACGGCATTCCTGTGGCTGAGCGAGCGGGACGGCTGGCGGCACGTCTACAAAGTGCCTGCGAACTCCGCGAACCACGAGAACCTCGCGAACCCTGTCCTCGTGACCCGGTTCGACGCCGACGTCGTAGATCTCGTCGGGGTTGACGAAGCAAGCGGCTGGGTCTACATCACGGCCTCTCCCGGCAATGCGACGCAGCAGTATCTCTATCGCGCGAAGCTCGATGGCAGCGACCCGCCGGAGCGGGTGACGCCCGCCGACCAGTCGGGTTTCCACACCTACGTACTCTCCCAGAACGCGAAGATGGCCTTTCACACCTGGTCGCGATTCGAAACGCCGCCGGTGACCGAGGTGATCGATCTGCCAGCTCACGCGAGCAAACGCGCGCTCACCGATCCGAAGCCGCTGGCTCAAAAGGTCGAGCCGCTGCTGAAGCCGGCCGCCGAGTTCTTCACCGTCGATGTCGAAGGCGCCGCGCTCGACGGCTGGATGATCAAGCCGGGCGCATTCGACCCGTCGAAGAAGTACCCGCTGATCGTGTTCGTCTACGGCGAGCCGGCCAGCCAGACGGTGCTGGATCGCTGGGGCGGCGTGACGATGCTGTTCCATCGCGCGCTCGCCGAGGCCGGCTACATCGTCGTCAGCATGGACAACCGCGGCACGCCCGCGCCAAAGGGCGCCGCGTGGAGGAAGGTGGTGTACGGGGCGGTTGGCGATCAGTCATCGAAAGATCAGGCGGCGGCCGTGCGGGCGCTGGCTGCCCGCCATCCGTTCATCGACGCCACGCGGGTCGGCGTGTGGGGATGGAGCGGCGGCGGTTCGAACACCTTGAACACGATGTTCCGTTTCCCTGACGTCTTCCAGGTCGGCGTCTCGGTGGCGCCGGTACCAGACCAGAAGCTGTACGACACCATCTACCAGGAGCGGTACATGGGTCTGCCCCAGGAGAACGTCGACGGCTACCGGCTCGGGTCTCCGATCAACTTCGCCGAGGGGCTCAAGGGCCAGCTCCTCATCATTCACGGCAGCGGCGACGACAACGTGCACTACCAGGGGACGGAGCGGCTGATCAATCGACTGGTGGAGTTGCGCAAGCCGTTCGACGTCATGGTGTACCCGAACCGGACCCATGCCATCTCCGAGGGGCCGGGCACGAGCGTGCACGTCTATCGCGCAATCGCGAGGTACTTTCTCGAGCACCTGGCGCCGGGTCCACGAACGTAGGCTTCGAGCCGGCTTCCCGCTCCGGGCTGCAGCTGTCCGCCGGGTTCCCGGCGACTCGTGAGGCCGCTCCTCCCTCCTTCAGTCGAAAAATGGCCATCTTTGAGCCAATCGCTGCTGGCGTCGTCCTTGCTGTTCACCGGCAATCGCGTCCGGACTGATACCGGGCCGACGGTGAGAGGAGCGAGACTCCGATGCGACGACCACTGATGATGCTGATCGCAGGTGTTCTGGCGGCCATGTGGGCGACGCCCGCCTCTGCGCAGGACGCCAAGGCGGCCAAGGGAGCGGCGCTGTTCGAGTCGAACAAGTGCTCGATCTGTCACTCGGTGCAGGGCAAAGGGGGGAAGAAGCCGCTCGACGGCGCCGGGACGCGACTCGACGCTGCCACCGTGAAGCTGTGGCTCACCGATCCCAAAGGCGCCGAGGCCAAGACCGGCAAGAAGGCCATGCCGCCGATGAAGAACTTCTCGACGCTGCCGGCCGAGGACATCGACGCGCTCATCGCTTACGTGATGAGCCTCAAGTAAGGCTCTAGCCTCTAGGCTTCAGGCTTTAGGAAGAGCATCCTGCCACGCTGCATCTGCGAGTTTGAGGACCAGGCTGCAGCGGGACAAGCGTGCACGCCCAAAGCCCAGAGCCTAAAGCCTGGAGCCTGACGTCGAGCGCTCCAACGAGCGAATCTTCAGCTGGAGCGCGACCACGACGAGCACGATGAAGGCCAGCGAAATAGCGAGTCCGGTCCGGCGGTAGGACACTTCGTTTCGGGCCGCGGCGGCCGCCGCATCCACCTTCGCTGTCAGGCCCATTCCTTCTGACACGACGGCGTCCACCAGCTTCGGGTCGAACGCGTGCATCTCGGTACGCGCTCGAGTCAGGTGATTGCCGGCCTCGCGCAGCGTCAAGGCCTGATCGGCCATGTCCATGCCTGCGTTCTCCACGCCATCGATCTGCTCCTGCGAGAGCCCGATCGATGCTTTGAGCGTGTCGATTCCGCTGCGCATTGCGGCGGCGGCCTTGAAGCCGTTGTCTCCTTCGGAGTGACAGGTGCCGCACAGCGCCTCCTTGCCAGTGCCGAGCATGGCGTCGCTGGGCTGCGCGATGTCATGGTTGCTGTGGCACTCCACGCAGCCGCGCTCGAAGATCAGACTGTGGGTGCTGAGCGCGAACTTCGTCGCGAACACGGTGTGGCACGTGCCGCAGACGTTGGCGATTGCGTCCACCCCGGGGGGCGCGGCGCCATGATTGCCGTGGCAGTCGTTGCAGGTCGGTGCGGACAGGTCGTTGCGATCGACCATCGCCTTGTGGTGAACGCTTTTCTCGTATCTCTCCCGCTGATCGGTCGGCAGCGGCGCGCCGGCGCGCTGGTAGCCCTTCATCCGCTCCGGGTCGGCGTGGCACTTCGTGCAGGTGGCCGCAACGTTCAGCGGATAGACGGGGGATTGCGCGTCGCCAACCGGGCGCACGCCGTGGGCGCCGTGACAGCTGACGCACGTGGCGACCTTGGTGTCGCCCTTCGCGAGCTGTTGACCGTGGACGCTCGTTGCGTACTCCGCTGCCTGATCGACGCGCTGCTTCGGCGCGTATTTGCGCATCAACGCCGCGTCGCTGTGGCACCGCGAGCAGACCGCGATGATCAGCGCCCCGGTCGGCTTGCCCCTGAAACCGGTCGATGGCGCCTTCGCGGCGGCCTTGTCCGAGGCGGCGGGATCGCCGCCGTGGCAGTCCACGCAGCTGAAGCCGCGCTCGCGATGCACGTCGGTGACTGCGAAGTCGCGCGCCGGCGTCGCCAGCGTGGCCGACTGCTGGCTGGCGTGACAGGTCTGGCAACCCGTAGCCGCGGCCGGCTGCTGGGCCTCGGCAGAGACGGCGAAGACGGCGAGCGCGAGCGCCTGGAAGAGAACGGTGCGAACGATGACCGGCCTCATGGGAGTCCTCCCCGTCAAGCGGCCAGATAGCCGTAGATGGTGAACACGACCATGTAGACCAAGGCCGCGACGCCGGCGACGGTCACCAGGGGGCTCGACCGCCCTTCCCCGGCGCCGCGATCGAGAAAGGGCAGGACCAACAGCACCAGGGCGGCGAGGCTGAAGCCCAGCACGCCCAGCATCTCGCCTTCGAGTCCAACGATGTGCGCGGGAAGCAGCTTCAGCACCTGGAACATCGCGAGGAAATACCACTCCGGCCGGATGCCGGGTGGCACCGCCGCGAAGGCGTCCGCCTTCTTCCCGAGCTCCCAAGGCAGGAACAGCGCGAGCGCCGCCAGGACCGCCAGCGCCACGTACCACCACATCACGTCGTGCAGCACGTAGTGCGGCACGAACGGGATCTGCGGGATTTTCTCGCCTGCTTTCTCACGACGCTCGACGCTGGGCGGCACGCTCATCCCCTGCCGCTGGATGAACAGCAAGTGCAGACCCAGGATCGCCGTCATCGTCGCGGGCAGCACCGCGACGTGGATTCCGTAGAAACGCGTCAGCGTCGCGCCCGTCACGTCGTCTCCGCCGCGCAGGAAGCGCAGCAGGAAATGGCCGATGCCGGGAACCGCGCCGGCGATGCCGGTGCCGACCTTGGTCGCGAAGAAGGCCAGCTCGTTCCAGGGCAGCAGGTAGCCGCTGAAGCCGAACCCCATCATCACGAAGAGCAGCAGCACGCCGGTCACCCAGGTCAGCTCGCGCGGCTTGCGGTACGAGCGCAGGAACAGGGTGCTGAACAGATGCACGAACGCCATGAAGATCAGCAGGTTGGCCGACCAGCTGTGCACGTTGCGGATCAACCAGCCGAACTCCACCTGCGACACGATGAACTTGACGCTCTCGTAAGCTTCGCCGGCGCTCGGGCGGTAGTAGAGCAGCAGCAGGATGCCGGTAAACACCTGGACGCCCACCAGAAACAAGGTGATGCCGCCCATGTAGTACCAGACACTGTGCCTGTGGACCGGCACGCTCTTCTCAGAGACGAAGTGCTGGAGGGCGCTCAGGTCGAGCCGCTCGTCCAGCCACGACAAGAGTTGCTGTGTCAATTCGAGGCTCCTCCGCGCGTCAGGCTCGGGTGACGACGACGTCTTCCTGCCCAGGCTCGCCGCGCAGGTTGACGGTGAAGGCCTGGAGCGGCCGCGGCGGGGGTCCGGACACGTTGTTCCCGGCAAGATCGTAGAGACCGTTGTGGCACGCGCACCACAGCTGCGACGTGTCGCCCTTGTACTGCACCGTGCAATCGAGGTGAGTACAGACGGCGGAGAAGGCGCGGAACTCGCCTTCGCTGGTGCGGACGACGATCGCCGGCCTGGAGCCGAACTTGACTATCGTCCCCGAGCCGTTCTTGAACTCTGTAGCCTTGCCGGCGACGACGCTGTTGGTGGTCGCCTCCGCGACGGCGGGCGGGATGAGATAACGCCAGAGCGGGTAGGCGAACGACAGCGCGGTCGAGACGAAGCCGACGCCGAGCAGCAGGTCGAGGAACGTGCGACGCTTGATTTCCTCAGGCCTGGTCCCGCCAGGCCCCAAGGGCCCGTCGTGCGCAGACATATCGGTACCCACTGCGGCAGGGCGCCATCCGGCGCGAATGGTGGGGACCAAGGGCGGGCCGCGAACCGCCGGCCGAAGTATACGCCCACCCCGGCAGTTTGGTACGGCCGCGTTGGGAGTAGAATCCGGCCCAGGCGCACTCGAGTTTGGTCCCCGGCGCCGCGGAGGGTCGTCGCATGCCGCCGATCACGACGCTCGAGGACCAGATTTCTGCGCTGAGCACACGGCTCGAGGCCGTCGAGGCGCGCCTTGCCAGGCTCGAGGGACGCGAACCGCTCCCCGCGCCGGGCCGCGCCGCCGCGCCGCCGCCGGCGGTCGCCGACGAGATGGTCGGCGCCGGGCTCGGCATCGACGGAAAGCGCCTCACCACAGCTCTAGGACGCTCCTTCATCATCCTCGGCGGCGCATTCCTGCTGCGCGCACTCACCGAGGCTGGCATCTGGCCGCCAATGATCGGTGTAGCCGTCGGTTTGCTCTACGGTCTTGGCTGGATGGCGATGTCGGTGACCGCGTCGCATGGCGTCGATCGGACGCGCGCGTTGTTCGACGGCGCCACTGCGCTCGTCATCGGCTTTCCGCTCGTTCTCGAGGCCGCGGTCAAGTTCAACCTGCTCGGCCCCGGATTCGCGGCGGCGGCGCTGGCCCTGGTGACGGCCGGCTCGCTTGTCGCCGCGGCCCTCGCGCGATTCCAGACCGTGGCCTGGCTCGCGGTCCTCGGCGGCATGTTCACCGGCCTGGCCCTGATGGTGCGCCTCGGCGTCGTCGTTCCCTACGCGTTGTACTTCGTCGGGCTTGGCGTCGCGACGCTGTGGATCGGGTACCTGCGAGAGTGGAAGCTGCTGCGCTGGCCGGCGGGAATGCTGGCGGCTTTCGCGGTGTTCGGGGTCACGACGCGCGCCCTCGGTGATCCGCCACTCGATCGGCCGCTGATGGCGTGGCTGGTCCAGGCCGCGCTGGTCATCTCCTACTTCGCCTCGATTGCGGTGCGGACGCTCGTGCGCGGGCGCCAGGTGATCGTCTTTGAAGTCGTGCAGACGGTGATCGTCCTCATCGTCGGCGTCGGCGGCGCGCTGGCCGTCAGCCGGTCCGCGGGATCCGGGTCGCTCGTAATCGGAGGCAGCCTCGTGGTACTCGGTGGCGTTGCCTATCTCGTCTCGTTCGCGTTCCTGCCGCGCGACTCGGCCGCTGCCCTGAACTTCTACTTCTACAGCTCGCTCGCGCTGATCTTCGTGCTCACCGGGCTCGCGGTTTCGACGGACGGCGCGGCGCAGGCCGTGGCGCTGACCACGCTCGCCGCGCTGCTCGCCGTCGCGTGGCGGCGCTCTGGACGGGTAACCCTCGGAGGCCATGCAGCGGTGGCATTGGTGGTGGCGTCAATCTCGGGCGGCTTGCTGACAGTCGCCGAGACTGCCTTCGCCGGTGAGCTTCCGGCGATCGCGGTGCTCGGCACTGCCGGGTTTACGCTGATCGTCGCCCTCACGATTAGCGGTACCCGGATGGCGGGCTGCCACTTGCCCAGGCCGTTTGCTTCTGACACGCCCGCGATCGTGATCGGCCTGCTCGCGCTTGCCGGCACCGCCGGGGCGGTGACAGTGGTGATGGGGCGCGCTGCGGGATGGAGTGCCGCGGATGCCGGCCTGCTGGCGACGGCCCGGACGGCGTTGCTCTCCGGCCTGGCGGTACTCGCCGCCTGGCTCCACCGTCCCGGGCGATTCTCGTCAATAGGCACGATCGCCTATCCGTTGCTGGCGGCGATCGGCATCAAGCTCGTTCTGTCGGATCTGCGCGACTCGTCGGCCGCCACTCTGTTCATCGCCCTGGCGTGCTACGGTGCCGCACTCGTGCTCGTGCCGCGGATGCATCGGGCCGCGTGAGCCGGCGGGCCGGGCCGGAGAGCGCCGCGATCGCCCGCGTGCGACAATCGAGCCTCCAGCCATGCGCATCGAACCCTTCGGCGTCGAGATGTGGATGAACGAGTACGAGACCAAGTGCTCGTACAACCTGGCGGAAACGTGCGTCGAGTCGCTGACCGTCAATCAGCTCCTGGACATTACCGGCACGCGACAGCAGGCGCTCGATGACCTCGGGCGCATGAAGCTGACCTACGGCGCCATCACCGGTTCCGATCGGCTGCGCGCCGCGATTGCCGCGCTCTACGAGCGGCAGTCCCTTGCCAACATCCTCGTCACCCACGGAGCGATCGGCGCCAACGCGCTCGTCCATGCGGCGCTCGTCGAACGCGGCGACCGCGTTGTCTCGGTCCAACCCACTTATCAGCAGCACTACTCGATTCCGGAGAGCTACGGCGCCGACGTCCGGATCCTGCGGCTTCGGCGGGAGCGCGGCTTCCTGCCCGATCTCGACGAGCTCGCATCGCTCGCCACCCCCGGGACGAAGTTGATCGCCATCAACAATCCCAACAACCCGACGGGATCGCTCATCGATCGCCCGATGCTCGAGGCGATCGCCGCAATCGCGCGGCGGGCCGGCGCATGGGTGTTGTGCGACGAGGTGTACCGCGGCCTCGACCAGGACGGCAGCGGCATCACCGGGTCGATGGCCGACCTTTACGAAAAGGGGATCAGCACCGGCAGCATGTCGAAGGCGTTCTCGCTTGCCGGGTTGCGTCTCGGCTGGATTGCCGGTCCGGAGTCGCTCCTTGCGGACGCAACCGTGCATCGCGACTACAACACGATCAGCGTTGGGATGATCGACGACTACTTCGCGGCCCTGGCGCTCGAGCATGCCGGCGCCGTGCTCGCTCGCAGTCGCGCGATCACGCGGACGAATCTCGCCGTTCTCGACGCGTGGATGCGGGCCGAGCCGCGACTGGATTGGGTGAAGCCGCGATCGGGAACGACCGCATTCCTGCAGCTTCGCAACGGCAGCCCGTCGCGAGCGTTTTGCGTCCGCCTGCTGGAGCACACCGGCGTCATGCTGACGCCGGGGAGCGCCATGGCCATGGAGGGATGGCTTCGCGTCGGCTACGCGAACGCCACGCCGGTGTTGCGGGATGGCCTGGCGCGGCTGTCAACGTTCCTCGATGTCGCGTGATCCGGCGATCAGGCGGCCGTTCGCCGGCGCGCCATCTCAGCCGCGCGAAGCTCACGGTCCGCGATGATTGCCTCCTCGCGGCGGTTTCCAATCACCCGCGCACGGCCGGCGGCTCCTAGCAGCATCTTCTCGGTTGCAGCCGCGTGCCGATCCGCGATGACCTCGTTCCACGGACTGACGTGTCCCAGATCCATCGACCCGAAGAGCCATTGGCCTGACATCGCTCGGTTCTCTCCTCTGCGCCGGGTAGAACCAAGACCCATTCCAGCCGTTTCAGGGTCGCCCCCCTCGATTTCAGGCCTGTTTGCGCGATTTCGGAATTGAAAGATACCCGTGCGGCAGACTTTTGACCCGTTTTAAGGGCTCGTTTGCCGGGATTTCACGGAAATCCGCAATTAGCGGCGTATCTCCGCGGATCCGCTGAACGTCTTGAATCGGAACAGCGCCGACCCTCCGCCATTCATCTCACCCCGGAACGTCCGCCGGCTGCTCGATTGGACCGTCACCGGCAAATCGCTCTCGAAGCGGCCGCTGAAGCTGTCGAAGTTCACCGAGCCCCGCGCGTTGCCAGGTAGTCGCAAATGCACATCACCGCTAAAGCTGTCCGCATCCACGCCATCGTCTTCGTTCCACGACTCTGCTGACAGCGTGATGTCGGCGCTGAACGTCTTGAGGCGGTGCGGCCCCTGCACGTTCCTGACTTCGATCGGCGCGCTGAACGAGTTCACGTCGAGCCGCGTGCGGGCCGGGATCTGGATGTCGAAATCGGTCTCGACGACGTTGTCGTTCTCGCGCTCGACGCGCTGGCGGTTGGCGTTGACTTCGATGTCGTTGCCGCTCTGCGTCACCTCGATCTGGATGTCTCGCAGGCGGTCGGCTCGGCCCCGGCGGATGGCGTGGATCACCACCTGGTTACCATCGGTGCCGCGAATCAGGACCCGGCCGGAGAAGGTGCGGAGCCGGAACGTGCCGCCGGCCTGCATGGTGAGCGTCCGGTCGAAGGTTTCCTCCTGCCGGGACTGAGCGACGGCGGGGACGGCAATGGTGACGAGCGCCGCGGCCGCTGCGACGCAGAGGCTCACGCTGGTTGAAAGGAAGCTCGAGCGGGTCATGGTCACACCTCTTGGGCGCGGCTGCCGGCGCCTGTCGAGGGTAGTAGACGAAAATCGGCCGCGAAGGGTTTATAGCCTCCGAGAACCCCCAAGAACCCCGCGAACCGCGAGAACCCGAGAACCTCGAGAACTACTCAACCCGCTCGTAACGGACGGCGATGATCTCCAGCTGTTCCGGCCCTTGTGGGGTTCGCAGGGTGACGGTATCGCCGACCTTGGCCTTCAGCAGCGCCGACGCCAGCGGCGACCGCCACGAAACGCGTGTGCTGCCGCTGTCGAGCTCGTCAATGCCGACGATGGTGACCTCGCGCTCTTCGCCGCTCTCGCGCTGATAGGTCACGGTTGCGCCGAAGAACACCCGCTCCTGCGCCTTGCCGGCGTTGTCCACGACGACGGCACTGTCGAGGCTCTTCGAGAGATACCGGATTCGCCGATCGATCTCGCGCAGCCGCTTCTTGCCGTAGATGTAGTCGCCGTTCTCGGATCGATCGCCGTTACTCGCCGCCCACGCGACGGTCGAAACCATGGCCGGCCGCTCCACTTTCCACAAGCGGGTCAACTCCTCGGTCAGACGCCGGTGGCCTGCCGGCGTGATGTAGTTCTTGAAGGCGTCGTCTTTCATCGAGGAGAAAACGGGTTCCTGATGTGTACACCGCGAATGACTTGACCTTCATTCAAGTCCTCTGACCAGAGCGTGTCGCAGCTCAACTCCGCCGCCGCATGCAGGATCATCGCGTCCCAGAACCCCAATCGTGTCTTCTGGTGCAGCGAAATCGCCGTCGAGATGTCGTCCGCGGCGGGAGCGAACACCGGCCATGCGGTAAATTCGCGAATCCGCTCTGCCGCTTCATCCACAGGCAGTGGCGTTGCCACCTTCCGCGTGACGGTGACGAAGAACTCCTGCAGCACCTGAACGCTGAGACAGCCGGTGCCGCTTTCCCAGAGATCGGACAACAGCTGCTCGGCAACGGCCTTCTTCCGGCCCGCCGACGAGTCGAACGCGTAGACCAGGATGTTTGTATCGACGAACGCCCGCCGGCGGTCAGCGCTCATGGAGCTCGTCGCGGCTCCACGCGGGATGTCCGCCAGTACCCAGCGACGGAGCCGACCGCATCGCCGCCAGCGCCCGCTTGCGAGCCGCCGTGTAGCGCCGATCCTCTCCGGCCAGACGAATGAGGGCCTCGGTCAGGAGCGCTGATATCGACGTATCGCGCTCGACCGCGACCCGCTTGACGCGCTTCAAGAGGTCGCGAGGCAGGCTCAGAGTCACGTTCTGGGTGTCGGCCACGTAAACAAGTGTAGCACGTAAATACGTGAGACGC
>DATJFF010000071.1:0-13574 GCA_035495795.1 Vicinamibacterales bacterium | reverse complement strand
ATTTCAACATCCGCTCGTTCCGGACCACCAATGTCCTGCGCTGGGAGTACAAGCCCGGCTCGCAGCTGTTCGTCGTGTGGCAGCAGGGCCGCTTCGAAAAGATCTACGACTACGGCGCCTTCCAGTTCAACCGCGATTTCGGCGGCCTGTTCGGCTCGGCCTCGAAGAACGTCTTCCTGGTGAAGATGACCTACTGGTTCAATATGTAGGCTTGCGCCTGGCAGGCTCTAGGCTTCAGGCTCTAGGCTCTAGGCTTGTCACGCTGTTTATCGATCGTCGTCCGGCGTCACGCTGCGTCGCGCCCCGACTGTGTTCGTCCTAAAGCCTAGAGCCCAGAGCCTAGAGCCTAACGCAGCGCCGCGATCGAACCTGGCGGCGCTGCTATGATCGAGCGATGTCGCTCGGGCAGAACATCCGCGACTTCGTCCACGGCATCGCCTACGGCCACTACGAGCGTGAGCTGCGGCGGCAGGCGAACGAGCTGAACGACCTCTTCCTCCTGCTCTGCTACATGGAGATCGTAGGCCTGCCGAACCCGGCGACGCTGTACCTGCTCGACATCTATCCCCACCTGCTCGACCAGTTTCACCTCTGGCACAAGCGCATGGGCATGGACCGCTCGCCGCTCGGGAACCTGCCCTGCTGTTGATGCGCGACCTCACGCAGCTCCAAATGGAGCGTATCAACGACTCGAATGGGAACCGGCAATTCCCTCGGGGAGCAATCATCGGCCGTTCCTACGGAACGGCTGTCATATGAATCGAACACTCATCCCATTAGATCGGAAGATTCTGTTCTTCGGCGGCAAGGGCGGCGTGGGCAAGACGACGGCCGCCTCGGCCACCGCGATCGCGGCCAGCCAGGCCGGGAAACGCGTGCTGCTGGTCTCGACCGACCCTGCGCACAACACCTCCGACATCCTCGGGCAGCCGATCGGTCCCGACATCGTCCAAGTCCGCCCCAACCTGCACGCGATCGAGATCGACGCGGCGCAGGAGTCGGCGCGCTACGTGGACGAGGTGAAAGCACGGATTAGAGACCTGTTCGGCCACTCGATCCTCAAGGAGGCGAACCGCCAGATCGATCTCGCCGCGAGCATGCCCGCGGCCGAGGAGGTGGCGCTGTTCGACCGGATCGGAGCGCTGATTCGCGGCGAGGACGCGCGCTTCGACCTGCTGGTGTTCGACACTGCGCCGACGGGACACACCCTCCGGCTGATCCGGATGCCCGAGCTGATGGAGGCGTGGATTCGCGCCTTGTCGCGCTCGCGGCGGGCGATGCTCGGCGTCGAGCAGGACGATCGCAGCGATCCGATCATGCGGTCGCTGGCCGAGCGGCTGGATCAACTCCGGGAGTTTCGCGCCCGTCTGGTGAGCCCGCGGGTCACCGCCTTCGTGCTCGTGCTGATCGCGGAGCGGCTGCCGATCGAAGAGACCGCGCGAGCGATCGCGCAGCTCGAAGAGGCAGGCGTCAGGCTCGGCGCGCTGATCGTCAACCGGGTGCTGCCGGAGACCAGCCCGGACCCCTTCCTGGTGGCCCGCCAGGCGCAGGAGCGGGTCTACCTCGACGAGATCGACAGCCGCTTCGCCGCCGTGCCGCGGCTGCGCGTGCCGCAACTCGCCCGCGACGTTCACGGCATCCAAACCTTGCAGACGATTGCCGCGGCCCTGTTTCCGCAGGCCGCCGGGAAAGGACCGACATGATCGCCAAGCCCGCTGCCGACGAATTCGCGCCCTTCTATACCGGATACATCGAGAAAGTGCCTCTCTCCGGGCCGCTGGCCACCCTGGAAGCGCAGCGATCCGCGATCCAGGCGCTGGCCGCACTGCCGGACGACAAGGCCGCGCACCGTTACGCCGAAGGCAAGTGGAGCGTCAAGGAACTGCTGGGCCATGTCGCCGACGCCGAGCGCGTGTTCGGCTACCGGCTGCTCCGCATCGCGCGGAACGACAGCACACCCCTGGCCGGCTTCGACGAGAACGCCTGGGCCCTGGTCGCCCCGCATCACCAAAGGCCGATCGGCGACATCGTCAAGGAACTGCTCGCCGTCCGCGAGGCGACGCTCGCTCTGATCCAGTCGATGGACGCCGACGCCCTCGCGCGCCAGACCGTGGCCAACACGCGCCCCGTGTCCGGCCGCGCCCTCGTCTGGATCCTGGCGGGGCATTGCCAGCATCACTTGGGAATCCTGTCCGAGCGCTACGGCGTCGCGCCCGCCGCGTAAGAGAGACCACGAAGACACGAAGAGCACGAAGGACGCACGAAGACTCGAATTGGGGTGTCACGCGTGCTTCCCCCAAAGAGCTTCGTGGAGTCCTTCGTGTCCTTCCAGCCGTCGTGGTGTCTTTTTATCTCTGCTGGGTACTCGTAGCTGCCGGCGTCAGCTGGGTGACGCTCTGCGTGACAGATTCCACCTTCGGCCGGGAGTACGCGACCGGGAAGTAGCGGCCGCGGGCCCAGAGCTCGAAGAGATTGCGGTACTCGGGGCTGTCAGGATTTCCAGACTGGCCCGGGTTGTTGAGGCCGATCGAATTGTCCCAGTTCTCCGTGTCGGCGATCAGCTTGAGCGAACCGCCCGAAGTCTGGTTGTCGCCGAGGCCGGTCGCGCTGACCGTGTCGCCGCTGCCGCCACGGGGCAGCGGGCCGACGTTCAGCTTCGCTCGCGTCGCGTCGTTGACCGCCGCGGACAACGGGTGGCGAATCAACGCGTGGTGGTAGTTCTCCTGCCCCCACTGCCACTTCGCCATGTCCGGCCCGAAGCGCTTGGTCAGCTCGGCCACCGCTTCGTCGAGGCTCCTGGTCACGAGCGCGTCGCGCGCGGCGGTCGGATCGGTGCCGAAATGGCCGTCGGGCGCATAGAGCCAGTCGATGATGCGCTTGGTCGACAGGAAGTTTGCCCCGAGCGCCTGGCGCGCGGCAGCCGGGATCATCACGTCGCGCACGTTGGCCAGCAATCGCCGCTGGAACATGCCGAAGATGCCGGCCGGCACGGAGTTCTTGTCCATCACGAAGTCCCACGCCAGGAGCATCTCCCTTGCTTTCGCCGAGGTCGTGTTGTTCAGCGTGACGTCGCGGAGCAGCGGCACCATCCCCCGCGCCGGGATCGACAGGTCGTCGTTCTGGAGCCGCGCCATCTCCGCCACGCTCATCAACCGGCCGGAGCTGAGCACCTCGGTAATCCGTGAGGCGCGGTACGGGTCGGCCCAGGTGTAGTGCATCGCTTCCGGGTACGGGTAGTCGTTCGGGAACAGGTAGTGGTTGGCGGTCGCGACGAAGCCGCGGGCCGGATTCACCTCGTGCGGCAGCGCGGTGATCGGCAGGTAGCCGTCCCACTCGTAGCGGCCGTCGCCCGGAACCGGCAGCATCCCGCTCCAGTTGCGGCGCAGCGGTTGGATACCTGCCGACTGCCACCCGATGGTGCCGGTCCGGTCGGCCCAAATCATGTTCTCCGATGGCATCCGGCTATACCCGCACGCGTCACGGAATTCCTCCCAGGTCTTCGCCTGGTTCATCCGCAGGCTGGCCAGATACGGCGACGAGCCAGTCTCCATCCACGCCGCCCGCAGCGCGTAGGCCTTGCGGTTGGCGCGGTCCTCGTAGATCACCGGCCCGTGCCGCGTGTACTTGTATTCGACCGCGGCCGGCTGCTCCCCCTTGACCGGAATCGTGTCCTTGACGATCCGCATCGGCTCCCATTGGCCCCGGTAGCGATACTCGTTCGGGTTGGCCGGGTTCACGTCGTAGACGTAGATGTCTTCGCTGTCGTTGCCGAAGATGGTCAGGCCCCAGGCGCCGTACTCGTTGTGGCCGATCGAGATGCCGGGCAGCACCGGCTCACCGCCGCCGATCACGTTCCATCCCGGCGCCACGAGGTGCACCCAATAGCGGAGCGAGGGTGCGCCCTGCACTCGGTGTGGATCATTCGCGAGAATTGGATAGGTGCTCTGGGTCTTCGAGCCGCTGACGACCCAGTTGTTGGAGCCGATGTCGCGCGGGTTGATGACGTCTTCGTCGGGAACCGGCAGCCGCGAGTCGGGAGTCGGGAGAACGCTTGCCCGCTGCGTCGAGCCTCGATACTCGGGCAGCACGTCCTCGGGTTTGAACGCTACCGCCTCGCGGAACGCGTTGTACAGCGACAGCACATCGTCGGGGAAGGTCTTCGGATCGAGGGCAGCGTCGGGTGCGAACTCGGGGTTGCCGCCCTGCCAGTAGATCAAGTCTTTCAGCTGGTCGGCGGGCATGTACTTCAGCGCGCGCATCAGGCGCGCTTCTTCGGTGACGTTCGCGGTCAGGCTCTGATGCCGCGAGATCACGACCGCCGGTGTCCAGCGGCCGGGCGTCATGCCCAGCATCTTGAGCTCGATCGGCAGCAGCGAGGGGTTACGCTCGACTTCCCCGATGTAGGCGTTCACGCCGCGGACGAACGACTCGATGATTGCCTTGCCGTGCGGGTGGTAGTGATTCAGCTCCGCGTCGAGGTCGCCGCGGTACATGTGGAGCCGCGCGCCGCGATCGCGCTCGAGCTCGCGCTTGCCGACGACCTCGGCCAGCGTGCCGGTCGCCTGACGCCGCCACAGCTCGAACTGGAAGAGCCGGTCCCTGGCCGCCGCATAGCCTTGCGCGAAGAACAGGTCCTGCTCGTTCTGGGCGTAGATGTGGTTGATCCCCCAGCGGTCCCGTCGGATCTCCACCGGCTGAGTCACGCCGGCGACCGACAGCGTTTGCGGGGCCGACTGCTCCGAGCCGGCAACTGCCGCCGGTCCGGACAGCACGACGAGGGTCACGAGTGCGGCGTAGGGCAGCTTCACGGAGTGCTCCTTGTCAAGGCTCTAGGCTTTTAGGCCCTGGGCTCTAGGGCTGGCTCGAGCAACCTTGCCGCGAGTCCAGGAGCCTGATGCCTCGAAGCGTAAGGCCTCATCGACGATCCCTCAAGCCCTAAAGATCCGCAGATTGCCGAGAAGAACTGGCATGCGGGACACGCCTGAAGCCTAAAGCCTGGAGCCCAGAGCCTCTCCGCCGCTATACTCGGGTTTTCGCATGCGTTTCGCCCCCGAATACGTTTCCATCGTCCTCAACGAGAACTTCGAAGACGCCAAGGAGCTGCTGCTCACGCCGCTGATGGCGATCAATTACGCCCACCTGGTGATGCTGGCCGAGCGGGGCATCGTGAGCAGTGAGGACGCGCGGGTGCTGCGCACCGCGCTCGATGCCATCTCGCTCGACAGCGTCCGCGAGGTCACCTACGACGGCACCTACGAGGACCTCTTCTTCTTCATCGAGCGGCTGATCGAAAAGTCGGCCGGCGAGGACATCAGCGGCCGTCTCCACACCGCCCGGAGCCGGAACGACATCGCGATGACGATGTACCGGATCTGGCAGCGGGAGTTCATCGCCGCGGTCGCAGCCGGCGTGATGGAGCTGCGCGCGGCGCTCATCGACCTGGCGTCGCGGCATCGCGACACCGTCTACGGTGCGCATACGCACACTCAGCCGGCGCAGCCGACAACAATCGCTCACTATCTCCTGGCGATCATCGAGCAGCTCGAGCGCGATGCGGTGCGGCTGGCGGCGGCCTACGAGTCCACGAATTGCAATCCGCTCGGCGCCTGCGCGATTACCGGGACGGGGTTTCCAATCGACCGGAACCGCACCAGCGAGCTGCTCGGCTTCTCGGCGCCGACGTGCAACACCTACGGCAGCATCGCGACGGTGGACTACCTGCTCGAGAGCGTGTCGGCGACCAGCGTGCTGCTGATCGGCCTCGGCCGCGTGATCCAGGACCTGCTCCTGTGGTGCACGATGGAGTTCGGCTACCTGCGGCTCGGCGACGGGTTCGTGCAGGGGAGCAGCATCATGCCGCAGAAGCGCAATCCGGTGGCGCTCGAGCACGCCCGGGCGATCACCAGCAAGGCCGTCGGGCAGGCGCAGGCGATTGCCACGGCGGTCCACAACACGCCGTTCGGGGACATCGTGGACACCGAAGACGACCTGCAGCCGCTGGTCGCTTCGATGTTCCGCGACGCGACGCGGGCAATCACGCTGGTGGCGGCGGCGATGCGCGGCGCCGATTTCGACGCCGCGAAGCTGGCGTCGCGAGCGGGCGAGGGCGGCACCACGCTCACCGAACTGGCCGACACGCTGGTGCGCGACCACGGCCTGCCGTTCCGCTCGGCGCATGCGATTGCCGCGATGCTGCTGAAGGCGCGCACCGAGGATCCGCGCGCGTCGCTGTCCGACGCGCTGGCCCGCGCGTCGCAGGCGATTCTCGGAAGGACGATCGCCTATTCGGAGGAACAGCTGCAGACGATCATGAGCCCCCGTCACTTCGTGCAGGTCCGCTCCACCTACGGCGGGCCGGCGCCGGACGAGACGCTCCGCGCTTTGAGGGTGCAGCAGGCGTCGCTCGTCCGCGACAAGGCCTCCTGGCAGGCACGGCGCGATCACCTCGGCGCGGCAGAGCGCCTGCTCCGAGCCCGAGTCGTGGCGCTGTAGTTGCTCATGCCGCGCCCATACCTCCGCGTGCTCATCGTCTGGGTCGTGACGCTCGCCGCGCTCTACGTTGTCCAACGGTACTTCGCCGGCTGACGCCGAATCACGATGAGCCGCATCGATTGGGTGGTGGTGATCGCCTACCTGACGTGGGTGATCTGGGACGGCCTCCGGCAGGCCCGGAAATCGAAGGAGCTCGAGGGTTACCTGGTTGCCGGCCGCAGCCTCCCGTGGTGGCTGGTCGGGCTGTCGGTGATGGCCACGCAGCTCTCCGCGATTACGATGATCGGCACGACCGGCCAGGCCTATGCCAACGGCATGCGCTTCCTGCAGTACTACTACGCGCTGCCGCTCGCGATGCTCGTCCTGTCGGTGACGCTGGTGCCGTTCTTCCACCGCGCCAGGGTGTTCACCGCGTATCAGTACCTGGAGCAGCGCTTCGACGCGAAGACCCGCACCTTGACCGCGCTCCTGTTCCTGTTCTCGCGCGCGCTCTCGTGCAGCGTCGTGATCTCGGCGCCGGCGGTGGTGATGTCGGTGATTCTCGGGCTGAACGTGACGTTCACGTGCCTGCTGATCGGCATTCCGACCACGATATTCACCATGTTCGGCGGCGTCCGCGCGGTCGCCTATACCGACGTGAAGCAGATGGTCGTGGTCGTGCTCAGCTTGCTCTCCGCAGTCGCGATGCTCGTCTGGGGATTGCCGCGGGACGTTTCGTTCCTGAACGCGCTCCACGTCGCCGGCGCGACCGGCCGGATGCAGATGTTCGACTTCCGCTTCGACCTGACAGAGCAGTACACGTTCTGGTCCGGCACCATCGCCGCGTTCTTCCTGTTCCTGTCGTACTTCGGCACCGACCAGAGCCAGGTGCAGCGCTACCTGGCGGCGAGATCGGTCGACGAAGCGCGCTCGTCGCTGTTGATGAGCGCCTACTGGAAGATCCCGCTCCAGTTCCTGGTGCTGCTGGTCGGTGTGCTGATGTTTACGTTCTACCTCTTCGCGCAGCCGCCGATGCTCTTCAACCCGGTCCACGAACCGGCGGTTCGGAACAGCGCGCGCGCCGGGGAGTATCAGGCGCTGGAGCAGCGATTCGAGGCCGCGCTCGACTCGCGGCGCAAGGCGGCGGAAGCAGCGGCGTCGATGCAGCGCGGCGGTGACGCGGTATCCCGTGCAATGTCGGAAGCCGCGTTTCTCAGCGCCGACGAGCAGGTCAAGGGGGTCCGCGCCGAAGCGGTGGCGCTGGTTCGCGAGGTCACAGGCGACCGCGCATACAACGACGTGAACTACGTGTTCCCGACCTTTGTCACGACCACGCTGCCGGTCGGGCTCGTCGGCCTCGTCGTCTCGGCAATCCTCGTTGCCGCGATGTCGGCCTCGTCGGCCGAGCTGAGCGCGTTGTCCACATCGAGCATCATCGATTTCTACCAGCGTCTCGGGCCGTCGCAGGCGGACGAGCAGCACCTGCTGAGGGCGTCGCGGCTGGCGACCGGCTTCTGGGGTCTCTTCGCCTCGATCGGTGCCGTGTGGGCGGTGGAGCTGGGGTCGCTCATCGAAGTCGTCAACCGCTTCGGATCGCTCTTCTACGGCTCGATTCTCGGGGTGTTCCTGCTGGCGATTGGCGTCAAGCGGGCGAACAGCACCGGCGCGTTCGTCGGCGTGCTCGTCGGAATGGTGACCATCCTGTCGATCGCGACCTTTACGAAGATCGCCTTCCTCTGGCACAACCTGATTGGCGCCGTCGTCGTCGTCATCGTCGGCATCATCGTCAGCGCCCTGACCGGCTGGCAGCGGGCGCCAGCGCGCGACTGACCATGGGGCGCATTCTGCTGCTCTTGATCGTCGGGGTCGTGGCCGTCATGGTCGTGTCATGGCTGCTAGGTGAATTGCTGCGCCAGCGACGCCGCTGAGGGCTGGCGCCGCGTCCAATTGGCGATTGGCGACTGACGATTGACGATTTATTGATGAACGACGATTTGGGGATTGCGCCATTCGATCGATGATTGCGGCATTGGCGATTTCGGGATTGATGAATCACGATTGAGGATTGCGGCGGCTCGGCCGAATCTCCAATCGTGATTTCCGCAATCGTCAATTCCGCATTGCCCCGATCGCCAATTGAATGGCGCAATCCCCAATCCCCGGATCGTCAATAAATCGTCAGTCCTCAATCCTCAATCGTCAATCGTCACTGGACAGACGACTGCCACTTGGACACGGACGATCACAAAGACGGTCCAACTCTTCCTTCCCGATGACGACGTTCCACACCAGCAGCTCGTACTGAGCAACCCCCGCAATGTAGTAGGGGTCGGAGTCTCGGATGGCGTCGAGCGCCTTGTGCGGGTTCTCGTCGGGCAGGCGGAGCAGGAACATGCCGCCGAAGCGAGGGTCGTGCGGCCCGGCCGCGAGCAGGGTGCCGGCAGCCTTGAGCTCGCGCTGGTAGGCGCGGTGGGCCTCCTGCACGGCGAGCACCTCGTCCAGCGGGCGGCGATAGCGGACAATAGCGATTCCATACATGGCGATTCGTATTTTCGTCACCGGCGGCACGTTCGACAAGGAGTATGACGAGCTCCACGGCCGGCTGTTCTTCAAGGACACGCATATTGGGGAGATGCTGACGCTGGGGCGGTCCCGAGTCGAGGTCAGCGTCCGGACGCTGATGATGATCGACAGCCTCGACATGACCGACGCCGACCGCGATCTCATCGTCTCCAACTGCCGGCAATGTGGTGAGCCGCGGATCGTCATCACCCATGGCACCGACACGATGGTGCAGACCGCTGCGGCGCTGGCCCGTGCCGGGCTGGAGAAGACCATCGTGCTCACCGGCGCGATGATCCCCTACGCCTTCGGCAGCTCCGACGGCCTGTTCAACCTTGGCAGCGCGCTGTCCTTCGCCCAGGTGCTGCCGCCAGGCATTTACGTGGCGATGAACGGGACTGCTTTCCCGTGGGACCAGGTGCGCAAGAACACGAAGACGGGCTACTTCGAGGGCCTCTGAGAAGGCTTCAGGCTCCAGGCTCCAGGCCTGGCAGAAGGGCCTGGCACGACATGCGTGACCCCCAATAGAGTCTTCGTGCCGTCCTTCGTTTCCTTTGAGCCTTCGTGGTTCCTTTTTCACTCGATCTCGAAGGACAGGAACAGCAGCTGACCGTCACGTTGGATCTGCAAAGCGACGGGCGTGTTTTCGGCGAGCCGGCCAATCATGCTGCGGAGCTCCGCGAGTGACTTCACGGTGGTGCCATTGAGCGTGAGGATCACGTCGGCGACCTCGAGGCCGTACTCGGCGCCGGTATTGAGCGCTCGCGCCGCCACCAGCACGCCGCCCGGGCCGCGGAGGCCGCCTACCGCCGAGGCCAGCGTCGGGTTGATGTCGAGCCCGAGAATTCCGAGCCGCTCGACGAGGTTGCGCTCCGGCGTGACCATGTCCGAAAAGCGAGTCGGGTCCCCTTCACGCTCGGCGATCGCGACGTCCGCCTTGACCCGCGAGGTGCCCCTCAGCACTTCCAGCGTCGCGATGTCGCCGGCGGCGAGACGATAGAGATTGACGTCGAACTGCCGCCCGTTCTCCATCGCCTTGCCGTTGAGCGACAGGACGATGTCGCCGATCTGCAAGCCAGCCGAGGCGCCCGGCGCCCGCGGAAAGACGTCGGCGAGAATCACGCCGCTGTCGCGTTGCAGCTTCAACGCCTCGGCCAGGGTCGGCGTGATGGTCTGCGCCGACACGCCGATGGTACCGCGCTTGACCCGGCCCCACTTCCTGATCTGCTCGAAAACGGTCTGCACGATGTTGCTCGGCGCCGCGAAGCCAAGTCCCTCGTTGCCGCCGCCCTGCGAGAGGATGAGGGTGTTGATCCCCACCACCCGGCCCTGGATGTCGACCAGCGCGCCGCCGCTGTTCCCCGGGTTGATCGGCGCGTCGGTCTGGATGTAGACCATCGAATCGTCGGCGGTGAGCTGGCGTCCCACTGCGCTGACGACGCCGAGGGTCATCGAGTTCTCGAGACCCAGCGGACTGCCGAACGCGCAGACGATCTGTCCCGCCCGCAACCCATCCGAATCACCAAACGACATGGCCGGCAGGCCGGTCGCGTTCACCTTGAGCACAGCCAGATCGGTCTCCTCGTCCACGCCGACGATCGACGCCGTCAGGGTGCGCCCGCGCGGTCGCACGATCGACCCGCCCAAGTCTCCGCGAGCCGGGGCGAGGACCACCTGGACCCGGCGCGCCCCGGATACGACGTGATAGTTCGTGATCACGAACCCGGACGCGTCGACGATGACTCCGCTCCCGGTGCTGCGCTGGCGTTCGAGCAGGGTATCCGCGGTTCCCGACCCGGCCGTCTCCGCGACCGCGTACCCGGACACGTTGATCTGGACAACGCTCGGCCCGACGCGCTCGACCAGCGCCTGCAACTCGGTGCTGAACGTTGCCAGCGAGGGCGACTGCGGCTGCGCCCAAGCCGGCGCCGCTGCGGCGAGAACGAGAACGAGGGTGAGGCGCACCATGGGGACAGAGGTCGCAGAAAGACACAGAAACGTCAAGGTAAAACGAGGAAGTCGAGTACATTGCGTGTCAGTGGGTTCGTTGACCTTTCTGGGTGCCGCTGGCACCGTCACCGGCTCGCAATACCTTCTCGAGTCCGATCGGCACCGCCTGCTCGTCGATTGCGGCATGTTCCAGGGCCTGAAGTCGCTGCGGGTTCGGAACTGGGCGCGCTTGCCCGTGCACCCTGCCTCGGTCACGTCAGTCGTCCTCACACACGCCCACATCGATCATTCGGGACTCCTGCCGCGGCTGGTCGCCAACGGCTTCGGCGGGCGAATCTTCTGCACCGCGGGGACGAAAGACCTGTGTTCGCTGGTCCTGCCCGATGCGGCTCGATTGCAGGAGGAGGATGCGCGGCGCGCCAATCGCGGCCGCTACTCGAAACACACGCCGGCGCTGCCGCTGTTCACCGAGAACGACGCGATCGCTGCTCTGAATCGGCTGCAGCCGTTCGGCTTCAATCGTGCGATGCCGGTATCATCGGACCTCGAGGCCGAGTTCATCAGCGCCGGTCACCTGCTCGGCTCCGCCTATGCCAAGCTGCACCGGCGCGACGGCTCGGGCGCGACGATTCTCTTCGGCGGTGACCTTGGCCGCTACGATCGGCCGATCCTGCCCGATCCAGATCCTGGCGTCGAGTGTGACGTCCTGCTCCTCGAATCGACATACGGCGATCGCGCCCATGCGCCCGACGATGGCGGCGCCGAGCTGGCGCGCATCGTCAACGAGACCGCCGAGCGCAAGGGGAAGCTGATCGTGCCGGCATTCGCCATCGGGCGGGTCGAGGAGGTTCTCTATTGGCTCAAGACGTTGGAAGACGACGGTCGCGTGCCGGTCTTGCCGGTCTACGTGGACAGCCCGATGGCCCTGCGGGCGATGCAGTATTACCGCGATCATGCCGCCGAGCTCGACCCCGACATCAGGCCCGCGCGCGGACAGGTGTGCGCGTTCTGCACGGCGCGCTTCGAGCCGGTGGAGTCGAATCGTGAATCCCAGGAGATTATCGACCGCCGCGGGCCGGCCATCATCATCTCGGCCAGCGGCATGGCCACCGGCGGCCGGGTGCTGAACCACCTCGCGGCCGGACTGCCGGATCCGCGCAACACGGTCCTGTTCGTCGGCTTCCAGGCGGCCGGCACGCGCGGGCGTCAGCTGATTGAAGGTGCCCCGCAGGTAAAGATGTTCGGACAATACGTCCCGGTTCAAGCGCGCATCGAAAGACTGGATGCCATGTCGGCGCACGCCGACGCCAACGAGATCCTGCGGTGGTTGCGGACGTTTCCGAAGGCGCCGGGGCTCACGTATCTGGTTCACGGCGAGCCGCCGGCACAGGTGGCGCTCAAGGGGAGGATCGAGCGTGAACTCGGTTGGAAGGTGCGGATTCCGGAGTACGGTGAGAAAACTGTGGTTGGCATATGAGGCAGTTCACAGTTGGGCAGTTCACAGTTCACAGTTGAAGTTAACAGTGGCAGTTTAAAGTGGCAGTTTAAAGTGACAGTGACGAGTACAGAGAAGCGCCGTGCCTGATGTGCTGACTCCGATCGAGACAAGGCCCTACCTGCTGGAACAGATTGACGATGCGGCCGTTGTGCAGTTGTATGCCGACGGTTTCGAGGCGCTGCCGCTGTCGGACAAGGTGCTCGTCTGGCATCTCTACCGCGCCGCGATCGCCGGTCGTGACATCTATTACGACCAGCGTTACCGTCACAACCTGCCGATGCGGGCGATGCTCGAGGCGGTGATACGCCAGCCACATGGGGTTCCGGACGCCGTCCTGGCCGAGATCACTCGCTACACGAAACTGTTCTGGATTAACAGCGGACCCTACAACAACCTCACGGCCCGCAAGTTCGTGCTGAACGTGTCCGAGGAGGCGTTTGCGTCGGCAGTGGCTCACGCTGCAAGCGCCGGTGCGGCGCTGCCGCTGGAGGTCGATGAGACGCCAGCCGACCTCGTTCGTCGATTCGCGCCGATGTTCTTCGATGCGGCGTTCGAGCCAATGGTGACGAACAAGACGCCTGGCGGCGGACGCGACATCCTCGAGGCCAGCTCCAACAACCTCTACGAGGGCGTCACGATGGCGGACCTCGAGGGGTACAAGGAGCAGCACCCGGTCAATTCCCGCCTGGTCAAGCGCGATGGGGCCATCGTCGAGGAGGTATACCGGGTCGGCGGCCGCTACCATGACGCGATCGTCCGTGTGATATCGCATCTTCGCGACGCCGCGGAGGTCGCTCCTGCGGGCCTGCGTGCC
Source organism: Vicinamibacterales bacterium (assembly GCA_035495795.1). Lineage (GTDB taxonomy): Bacteria > Acidobacteriota > Vicinamibacteria > Vicinamibacterales > UBA2999 > VFZN01. The sequence goes on along the minus strand of DATJFF010000071.1, from coordinate 279 downwards.
GCACTCGAGGCGCTGGTTCGGTTCTACGAGACGGGCAACGATCGCGATCGCGAAGCGTTCGACATCGCCTGGGTGCAGAATCACGACACCAGCGTGGACACGATGAACGGGTTCATCGAGGTCTACATGGACGCCCGCGGCGTCAAGGGCGCGTGGGAAGGCGTCGTGTACTACAGCAACCCGGAGAAGACCGGGAAGATCCGGACCCTTGCCGCCAACGCGCAGTGGTTCGAGGATCACATGCCGATCGATCCGCGCTACCGCAAGCCGGTCGTCCAG
>DATJFF010000070.1:0-2201 GCA_035495795.1 Vicinamibacterales bacterium | reverse complement strand
TCGTCCGTCACCCGGACCGAGTGGTTCGCGTTCTGGAAGTAGACGCTGCCGTAGGCCTCGCCGGTGAAGCTCGGGTCGTAGCCCTGCTCGATCAGCGCCCAGGCCTTCTTCTCCTCGAGCATCTTCGAGTCGATGAACTCGATGACGTCGGGATGGTCCGCGTTCAGGATCACCATCTTGGCCGCGCGGCGGGTCTTGCCGCCCGACTTGATGACGCCGGCGAACGCGTCGTAGCCCTTCATGAAGCTCACGGGCCCGCTTGCAATCCCGCCGCCGGACATGCGCTCCTTCGAGCTCCGGATGGGGGAGAGGTTGCTGCCGGCGCCCGAGCCGAACTTGAAGAGCATGGCCTCGGTCTTGGCGAGGTCCATGATCGAACCCATGTTGTCCTGGACCGAGTTGATGAAGCACGCCGAGCACTGCGGCTTCGGCTCGATCCCGACGTTGAACCAGACCGGCGAGTTGAACGCCATCTTCTGGTGGACGAGGAGGTGGGTCAGCTCCGCCTGGAAGGCGCGCAGGTCCTCGTCCGACGCGAAGTAGTGCTGGGTCTCAGCCCACGCGGCGATGCTGTTGACGACGCGGTCGATGAGCTGCTTGACGCTGGACTCCCGCTCCGGCGTCCCGACATGACCGCGGAAGTACTTGCTCACGACGACGTTGGTGGCGAGCTGGCTCCACGCCTTGGGGACCTCGACGTCCTTCTGCTCGAACACGGTCTTGCCGGTCTCTGACGAGATGGCGGCGGTGCGGAGCTCCCACTCGATCTCGTCGTAGGGGTGGATGCCCGGCTGCGTGAATCTGCGCGGCCAGCTGAGGCCCTTGACCCTGGTGCCGTCCGGATTGGTGCCCTCGAAGCTGGCGCCCCACGGGCCGCCCAGCTTCCGCTTGCCCGGCTTGGCGTTCTTCGGCGCCTTTGCCGTGTACTTGCCGCCCGTGGCGGCGGCGTCTGTCGCAGCGGCCTTCGCGGCCGTCGCCTTCGCGCTCGCTGCCCCGCGCACACCCGAGCCCTTGCCGGCCGGCCCCGCCGCGTTCTTCGTCATGACCGGGACCGGTGCGGTTGTCGCTCGGGCCATCGTCTTCCTCTCCTCGTTGCCCGGTTCGCCGGGCTCGGCGCCTGACGTGGTTGCCTTCGTCCAGGCGTCGTGTCGTCCGTCCCGCGTAGCTGCGCGGGCGCTTCCTCGTCCTGTCAGCTCTGCCATCTCGGGGTCCTTCGCTCGCGTGATCGATTGCTCCTGTAACGGACCCGAATGGGGGCGTCCGAACGGTCGATCCGGGACTCCTGGCAGCGCGTCGCGAGACATCAAATGTACGCCCGGCGGGGTTGCCGAGTCAAGCCCAAACCACTACATCTTGTGGTTTGTAATGCGGTCCGATCGCTACATCTTGTGGAAATGGCGGGTTTGGGTGTCCACGCCGCGCCCACGCTTCCCTGCCCCTGATCCACACACGTGCCCGGGCCATCCACAGCGTGGGCGTGAGTTGTCGACGAGAGCCGCGGAGTTGTCGACCGGCGTGTCCACAGCGCCGTGTTTCGATGCAGGTATATCGTACATGCGTTCGATATGGTTCGAGGTGTGAGCTGACAGGCGAGCGCGGCCGCGAACCAGGGCGCAAGCGCTGCCGGCCAACCAACACGTAAAGCGCCGCCGCCGCGAGCCAGGGCGCAAGCGCTACTCGCCAACCAGCGGGTCAGCGCCACGGCACGCTCCGCCAGCCCGCTGGTCGCGCCGGTCAACCAGCACGTAAGCATTGCCGGCCAACCAGCGCGTAAGCGGCGCGGGCCATGCTCGATCGGTGGACGACCTGGGCTTCGGGCGCCTCATCCGAATGAGCCGAATTCGGCGCGGGTGGCGACAGGAGGAGCTGGCCGATCGGGCGCTCGTCTCGCGCGCCACCGTCTCGCGCATCGAGCGCGGCCACTTCGGCGCGATGTCGATCGTGGGCATCCGCCGCGTGGGAACCGCGCTCGACATCCGCATCGAGGTGCACCCGCGCGCCCGGGCGATCGACCTGGACCGCACCCTCAACGCGCGTCACGCTGCGCTCGCCGAGCACGTGATCGCCTGGCTCGGAGCCATGCCCGGCTGGATCGCGCGGCCGGAGGTCTCGTTCCAGGTGTACGGGGAGCGCGGCGTGGTCGACCTCGTCGCCTGGCACGCCGGAAGGGGCGCGCTGCTGTTGATCGAGCTCAAGACCGA
>DATJFF010000069.1:0-38943 GCA_035495795.1 Vicinamibacterales bacterium | reverse complement strand
GCGGACGTCGCCGATGCGGTGGACGGCCGCGCGAACGTCCTGGTGGATGGCGGGTTCAGGCGCGGCACCGACATCATGAAAGCGCTGGCGCTCGGCGCGCACGCCGTGCTGATCGGACGGCCGGTGATGTGGGGACTGGCGGCGTATGGCGCCGACGGCGTGCAGGCCGTGCTGGAGATGCTGCAGACCGAGCTGGGTCGCGTAATGGGCTGCTGCGGCACACCGAACCTGGCGGCGATCACGCGCACGCACGTGAGGGTGCATGCGACGCGAGTCAGCAGCGCTGGATCCGGTGTGGCGGATGCTGCCGGTCTCGCCGGAGCACGCCCAGGCGTCGACCGGAGTACACCGGCCTGACAGCGGAATGAGGCGGATGATGAAGACTCTGCTGGTTCTCCGCCACGCCAAGTCGAGTCGGGATGATCCGGCGCTCGACGATCGCGACCGGCCTCTCACCGCCCGCGGAGAGCGGGACGCACCGCGGATCGGGCGGCTGGTCCGGGACGAGCAACTGTCTCCCGATCTCGTCGTCTGCTCCGATGCGGTCCGCGCGCGCCAGACCGCCGAAGCGATGGCCGAAGCCGCCGGTTATTCAGGAACGATCCTCCTGGAGCATCGTCTCTATGCCGCAGAGGCGGCGGTCATCTTCGCCGTGCTCCGTGACGTTGTCGAGCCAGACGTCGACACGGTGATGATCGTCGGACACAATCCGGGGCTCGAGGATCTCGTGTCGGCGCTCACCGACGCCCGGGAGGACCTCCCGACCGCCGCCCTTGCGCAACTCGCACTGCCGATCGATCGATGGTCGGAGATCGGACCTCGCACCCGCGGCACGCTGGTTCGGGTGTGGCATCCGAGGGAATTGTGACTTCCGCGATTCCGCCCGCGATCGACAGAACGGTCAGGGTGTGGGCGACCAGTTGAGGGTGATATTCACGACCGACCTGGCGTCGGCGACGTCGTTGCCCTTGATCATCAGGAAGCGTTGGCCGTCTGGGGAAACGTCGCAGCCCCTCAGAATCAATCCACGAGCCGAGAATCCGGCATAGTAGGTTCGCTCGAGCAGCTTGCGGGTGGCGCCGGGCGCGAGCCTTCCTCCGGTCGTGGCAATCGGCGCCACCGACAGATGCTGCGTGGCGTCGAGGAAGAAGAGCTCGCGTCCGTTGCGGCTCCACGCAGGACGCGTCCCGCCCTGCGAGGAGATCTGCCAGCGGCCCGAATCGACATCGGGGTACGGCCGCACGTAAACCTCCTGTTTGCCCGACTCGTCTGACGAGTACGCAAGCCAGTGGCCGTCTGGCGACACCTCGGGTGTCAGGAGCAGGCTCGGCCCACGCAACACCGTCTCCACCCGGTGTTCACCCTGAAGCAGCAGCCGTTGCAGGGCCGAGTTGGACGCGTTCCCGCCCTGGTAGAAGAGCACGCTGCGGTTGTCGGGCGTCACGGTCCCTGGAAACTGTGCGACGCCCCGTTGGCCGAGCCGCTCCGGAGTTCCAGTCCCGTCCGCCGCCTGCCAGTACAGCACAGGGTTCGTCCCCTCCCGGGTCGAGGCCCACACGATTCGGCGGCTGTCGGGAGTCCACACAGGTGCCAGGTCGAGCGCCGCGCCGAATGTCAGCCGGGTCATCGCGCTCCGGTCGGTCGACCAGACCCAGATGTCGTTGTCCTGCTGGCGGACGTCGAGCGCGATCCGCGTCCCGTCAGGCGACACGCGCGCCACCGCGTAGGCTCTCGGCGGCGTTGCGAGTGCCTCTTCTCGGCCTTGCCGGTCCACCCAGATCAGGCCGCGGTTGATCTCGGCGTCGTCGTTTCCTGCCGTCGGGACGACCGCCAGTGCACCGGCGAGTGCCGAGGAGAACAGCGGCTGTCCATTCGCGGGCAGTTGCACTTCATCCGCGAGTGGCGTGGCCGGACCCGTTGGCTCGAGACGCGCGAGATCAAACGGCAGGGCATAGAGCCGGCCGAGCGGATCGGAATAGACGATGTGTCCGTCGATGTATTCGGCGAGCCCGCCCGATGACACGATTTCGCGCCGCGTGCCCGAAGCGCGATCCAGGACCATGATTCGCCCGTCGAAGAGGGGCCGGCCGGGCTTCTGCTCCGTCAGCAGGACACCGCGGCTGCCGGGCAGGACGAAAGGGTAGGTGTGCCCTGCATCGTCTTCCGCTGTGACCGTTGTCAGTTCCTTTGGCTCGCCACCGGACGCGGGCACGATCATCAGCCCACGCCGTGTCGTTGGTACGAACCCGAACACGATCGAATCGTCGTCTCCCCAACTCGCTCCGGCGATGACATCGCCGGAGGACGACCCGCGGGCGACGGTGACGGCCTGCCCGCCGGACGTCCGCACCTTTCGCAGCTCCGTGCCAACGAAGAAGCCCACCCACTGACCGTCGGGCGAGAAGACGGGCGCCCGCGCGAGATCGCTGTTGCCGAGCGGCCGCGGCTCGAGCGCGTCGAAGCGGCGGACGAAGAGCTCCGGGATATTGGTCGTCGCATTGGGGCCGCGGTAGGCAAACGCTCGTCCGTCGGGAGACAGCGCGAATGGCCGGTCGGTAGTAACGCGCCAGGTCTCACCGCCCGTAATCGTGAATCGGACCAGCGGTTTCGGAGCTTCAGCGCCGCGGTGAGATGGAAGCCACCAGTTGACCGCACTCGCAAGTGCTGCGCCGGCGATCAGGGCCGCAACTCCGGTCGCGAGCAGTCGCCTGGTGACGACGGCTGGCGCGGGCGCGGCCTGGCTCGGCGCAGCCGGCGGCGCGGCGACGTCGTCGGCCAACAAAAAGGTGGCCACCGACAGGTGCGACAGCCGTCGCCGGGGATCCTTGTCGAGGCAACGGCGAAGAAGCGTGCGAACGGAGTCCGGCACATCGGGAGGCAGCTTCGACCACTCGGGCTCGGAGCGCAACACCGACGCCAGGAGGTCGGTGATGTCGTCGCCATCGAATGGGCGCGCCCCGACGAGCATCTCGAACAGTACGACTCCGAACGCCCACACATCCGCGCGCCGATCCACGGGCTTGCCACGAGCCTGCTCGGGCGCCATGTACGCAGCGGTGCCAAGAATGATGCCGGCCTGAGTCATAGCCGGCGACGTCATCGTCGGCGAATTGACCAGTGCCGTTCCGACTTCCGGTTCCCCAGCGCCGGCTCCCGGCTCGGTCGCCTTGGCCAGCCCGAAGTCGAGGACCTTGACGGTGCCATCCGGACGCACCTTGATGTTGGCCGGCTTAAGATCGCGGTGGATGATGCCGCGTTCGTGCGCGGCTTCGAGCGCGTCGGCGACCTGCCGGGCAATCGGAAGCGCCTCGTCGGACGGCAACGGCCCGCGTCCGATCCGCGCCGCCAGATCCTCGCCGTCGACAAGCTCGAGGACGAGCGCGAGGGTGCTTCCGTCCGCCGCTACGCCGTAGATGTTGGCGATGTTCGGGTGATTCAGCGCGGCCAGCAGCTCCGCCTCACGCTCGAATCGCGCAACGCGATCGCGATCACTGGCAAGGGACGCCGGCAGGAGCTTCAGGGCGACGTCTCGCTTCAAGCGCGTGTCGCGGGCGCGGTAGACCTCGCCCATGCCGCCTTTGCCAAGCGGTTCGACGACCTCGCAGTCCCCGAGTCGCGTCCCAGCCGCCAGTGACATGGCGCGGGATGTTAGCGCAGAACGGTCGGGACGCCTGATTCGAGCCGCTACGATTCAGCGAATAGATTACCGGCCAGATACTTCAGCCCCGTATCCACGGCGACCGTTGCCACGACCTTGCCCGGGCCGAGCTCGCGCGCGATATCCACGGCCGCGGCGATGTTCAGCGCACTCGAGGTGCCGACCAGCAGTCCTTCCTCCCGGGCGAGCCGGCGCGCGAGGGCGCGCGCCTCATCCTCACGAATCGCCCGCGCCTCGTCGTAGGGATGGCTGACCATGTGCGGCGGGATGCGTCCCGTCGCGATGCCCTCGACGCTGTGCGGCCCGCCGCGTCCCTGGGTCATCGCCGGAGACGACACCGGCTCGAGCGCGACGATCCGCGCCCGGCTGCCACCTTCACGCAGCGCGCGAATCACGCCGCTCAACATCCCGCCGGTACCCACGGCGCCACAGAACGCATCAATCGATCCTGCCTGTTCGACGAGCTCCCTGCCGATCCCGGCATAGCCGTCGATCGCATCGACGTTGTTGAACTGATCGGTCCAGTAGGTGTCCGGCTCGGCCGACAGCACGGCAATCTCTTTCCTGAAACGCTCGAAGAGCGCAGGTGTCACCTTACCGCCATCGCTCTCGAGAATCCTCAGCTCCGCCCCGAACGCACGCATCGTCCGCAGCTTTTCTTCCGCGAAGGCGTCCGATGAGAGCAGCACGCACCGGTACTTCTTGGCGGCGCAGACCATGGCGAGCGACGACCCGGTGCTGCCGCCAGTGAATTCGACTACGCGCATGCCGGTCTTGAGTTGGCCGCGCCGTTCGGCGCCCTCGATCATCGCGAGCGCCATCCGGTCCTTGTAGGAACCCGTCGGATTGAAGAACTCGAGTTTGACGAGAACGTCGGCTGCGCCCGCGGGGACCACGGATGTGAGTCGAACGGCTGGCGTCTTGCCGATGGAATGGAGAACCGAGGCGGCGATGCCTGAAGTCACGAGGGTGATTCTACGCGGGTCGCGGGGCGAGCTGCGCCCCAGGTCGCATCATCCTCGGAGTCGCGGCAGGAGCCCTGCGGCGTTATCGCGCTCGATGGCCCGCAAGTCGGCGGCGGTGAAGAATCCAAGTCCCGCCAGCGTCTTGAGGATCTCGGCGTTCCTCCCGCCGGGCGGAAAATCGGTGCCGAAGAGAATCTGAGACGAGGGCACGAGCTGAAGGAGGGAGGCCATCGCACCTTTGTTGGCGGCGCCCGCCGTGTCGTAGAAGAAGCGTTTCAGCTCGGACATGAACCCGTTGGGCAGACGGTCCCTGGCGCCGTTCGACGCACCGTCGATGCGGCCTGCAAGAAACGGGACCGTCCCGCCGCCGTGCGACCAGATGAAACGGATGTTCGGAAAGCGCGTGCTGTCCCCGCTGAAGGCCACCCCCATGATGGCGCGCGTCGTGTCGGTTCCGTATTCGAGGCTGCCTGGGCCGACGCCCTGCGCGTAGTCGAGATTTCTGCAGCAGTTCGCCGCGGTGGGATGGACATGGACGACGGCGCGGCGGCGCTCGAGCTCCTCCATCACGGGACGGAACATCGGACTGCCGAGCCACACGTCGCCGTAACTGGTCAGGAGGCCGACGCCGTCCACCTTCAACACGTCATAGGCGTATGCGATCTCGGCCAGCGTCGCATCGATGTCCGGGAGCGGCACCGCCGCGAACAGTCCGAAGCGTGTCGGGTGATCCTGAACCAGCCGGGCCCCATAGTCATTGCACGCCCGTGCGAGCCTGCGCGTCGCCGCGATATCACCAAACCACAGGCCCGGATTCGTAATCGAGACGACTGCCGCCGCAGCGCCGGCCCGATCCAGATCCTCGATGGACTTCTCGGGCGTCCACGTCGTGTTGGCCGGCTGCAGAAGCGGCCGGCCACGCACGGCCGTCACCCAGGCTGGGGGCGCGAAATGGTGATGGACGTCAATCGCGCGAAACGACGGCGCCTCCGCTTGCGCGAACCCGGCCGAAACGGATTCGCCGACACTCGCGGCTCCGAGTGACGCAAGTGCCGCGGTGATGAAGTGGCGCCGATCGACGTCCGTCATGTGGCGGTTCTTCCAGGGAAGTGCGCCGCTCAGCGGCGCGTCGGCGGTATCTCCGCCGTCTCGATTGGCTCGAGCTTCACGATCGACGCCGCGTGGTTGCTGCCGGCCCAGAACGTGACCGGGTTCGTCGAGTTGTCCACCCAGACCCGACGGACGTTCGTGTGTCCGGGCATGAGGTACTCGACCGTGCGCCCCGTCTTCGGATTCACACGAACGATGCGGTCGTTGTACTCGCCGCCAGTCCAGATGTCGCCATTGCGATCGACGGTGACGTCGTACGGCCAGTTGCCAGGAGTCGCCGGCGACCACTCCTGGAATGTCTTCGACCTGGTGTCGAACATGCCGATCTTGTCCGCGCGGTTCTCGCCGAACCAGAGGCGATCCTGGCGGTCCATCATGCCGCGGCGCGGTCCCGACCCTCTGGTCGGCGTCTTGAAGATCTCGATCGCACCGGTCTTCGCGTCGATCCGCCCCACTTCTTCGGCACCCATGACGAGGAAGTAGCCGTTGTTCTGCGAATCGGGAATGACGTCGTACACGTTCGGGCGCGGAATCGGGTACGGCTCGAACTTCTCGAACGACCCGGTCGGGATGTCGAGACGCAACACGGTGTATGTGCCGGCATCCTGCAGCCAGACCTTGCCGTCGATGTGCGCGCGCTCGGGGCTGACCTGGTTGACCTGGACGTGCTTGCCGTTCAGCTCGGGCGGCAGGCTCCACGTTTGAAAGGTCTCTGTCTTCCGGTCGAACTTCGCGACGCCGCCCTGAAACTGCATCGCGAGCCAGGGATTCTCGTCGCGATCGAAGCGCATCCCGAGAATGCCGGTCGGCGCGTCCGGCTTCAGGATCGGAATCTCGTACTCGGTTACCTTGCCCGTCCGTGGATCGAGCTTGCCGAGAACCTGCTCGCCAAAGCTCGCGTACCACACCATGCCGGTCGAATCGACGATCACGTCGTGAGGTTGGCGGGTGCGCTTCGGCAGATCGTATTCCGTGTAGATGACCCGGGTGGCGTCGGCCGACGGTCGGGGCAATGTCTTCAGCGAATATCCAAGCTCGGGACTTGCGCTCAGATTGAGCGTGGCCAGATACTCGGCTTGCCGTGTCCAGGTCTGAAGCTGTCGCTCCCGCGATACTTCGCCACCGCCGATGCGCGGCGCCGGCGTGCGCTGCACCATCAGCGGAAAGGCGAGCGGCGGATAGCCGGCCATCCGCTCGAGGACCCGCACGAATTCCTGCGCGTCGTGGTGCGAGCGGGTGATCAGGTTCAGCATGTGACAGTGCGCGCAGCCGCGGATCTCGGCCTTTTGTGCGTCAGTGCCTGGCATGCTGGAGAGCCATTCGGCGTTCGAGAGTTGTGACGCCAGATCGCGCGTCTGCTGCAGCCTGAGGTCGGCCGTGGCCGCACCGCTCGCCCGGACCGTCGCGCTCACCGGCGCTTCAAGGTCGTAGCCGATCGCCCGAATCGCGATCGCATAGGTTCCCGGCTGCAGTCGCGCCCGCGGGAAAGCGTACTTGCCGCTGGCGTCGGTGACGACGGTCGTCGTGACTGTCGATCCGTTCAACTTCGCGCTGACAAGCGCTCCGCTCATCGCGCCTTCGGCGGCCGACGAGACCGTGCCGCCCAGCGCGACGGCCGCCGCGCTCTGAGCTCCCAGAGGACCAAACGTGGAGTGAATAGCGACGGCCAGAAGGGCCAGCGCCGCGAGGGATCCGACACGAGCGTTCATGGCCGCTCCTCACTAGCCGACGTCTAGCAGGTTGCTGAAGAAGCCAGCAACCTGAATGCACAAGGCAGAATGCAGAAGGCAGAAGAACGCATTCCCGCCGCGTCAGCCGGCGCCGTAAGCTAGCACTCCGGCAGACGCAGCGTCAACGACAGTCGTGCCTGGATCTGGATCGACGGGCTGCAGCAGCCGTAGGGGACCTCCGATGTTGCGGATGAAGATCCTAGACGCCGCCCACAAAGATCGCCGTCAATTCCGAGTCGCCGACAGCCGTGTCACCGTAGACCTCTTCGCAGACCAGGTTGATCGTGTGCGTGCCAGCGGGCACCGAGAACCCTCGTGTTGCGCCAAACGGCACGTAACTCATGGCGTCCGCCGTATTCTCGCCAAAGGCGGTGAGGTGTGAGAAGTCGACAGCGGTTCCGGTTGTGAGCGAGCACCGTGCAAGATCGAGAGTCGACCGATCAGGAAAGGCAAAATAGCCGCTTGCGTTCACGATCAGTGTGCCTGCTGTCGGGGCAGTGATGTTGATGCTGCGGACGACCGTAGCAGCGGATGTGAGCGGGAGGCGCTGGCTGCCCCCTGCGAACCGTGCTCTCGGGGCATCGAGAATGTCGACGCTCGTGATGCTGGCATCGACAATGTTCGCGCTTGTGACTGCGTTGTTGGCAATGTGAACGTTCGTAATCGAGGCTGGGCGGATCCCCCCCGATGGGATCGGTCGTGGAGTCGCGCCAGGCAGGGCGCCATTAAAGACAAAGGCACCGCTGTTGCCGGCGCTGTCTCGCCAGGTGCCGCCCAGTGAAGACAGGCTGAGGGTGGCTTCGGTGTGTACGGGGGCGCCCCCGGGCAGGACCGTCGTGATCCCGAATCCGAGAAGCCCCGCGGGCGAGAGATACGCGATGCCAACGGCACTACCCGGCTGGTTACCATTGCCGCAGCGGTCATCAGTACCGTCGAGCACATAGATGGCGCCCTGTTGCGTCACGTTGACCGTCACCACGTTGCAGAAGGGCTGTAGCTGCCAGCGGAACGTTCCCAAGGACTGGGCGTAAGCGGACAGACTGGACAAAGCGAGACACAGGGCGACAAGCGCGACCGTTCGGCGCAGGGACATCGTAATCCTCCAAGAGATCGAGCGGCACAGCACGTCAGCGCGGCCAATTCAGCTTGGTCGGCACCTCTGTGAGGCTCCGTCGCTTGGTTAATCGGAAATCGGCCGCGAACCCCGACACGTCTTCGACGAGTGGCATCGACTCTCGGCGGGCGGGGTGCGGAGGCAGTGCCGGGCGCGGAGGGCAGGGGGCGGAGTGCGTCGTGCTGAGTGCGGGAGTGAGAGGGACCCGAAGTGCAGTGCTGAGGGCCGACGCCGCGCCCCGTCGCTCGGCCGTTGATCTCCGCAACATGACCGGCCAAGATCTCGCCATGCCGCGAATCAGCTCGTCGCTACTCCTCGGTTTACCTGTCGTTGCCGGTCTCGCAATTGCGACGGCGTGCGCCGCGCCTTCGACACCAGGACCAGGTGACAAGCCAGCGTCCGCAGCGGCGGGCGCCGCCGGTTCGAGTAGCAGGGCGTACGAGGATCTCGTGACGCTCTTCGCCGACTGGCGGGCGTTTCAGCGTCCGAAGATCGTCAACGGCGTGCCGGACTATTCGGTGCCGGCAATGGCGGCGCAGTACGCAGCCCTTTCTGGATATCGCGCACGACTCGCGGCGATCGATCCGGCGGGATGGCCGATCCCGCAGCAAGTGGACTATCAGATCGTCCGTGCCGAGATGAACGGCCTGGAGTTCGATCATCGCGTGCGCCGGCCGTGGGCGACGAATCCGGCGTTCTACGTCACGATCTTCCCCGAGGAAAGCGACCAGCCCGCCCGCGAAGGCCCCTTCACGGAAGGCGGCGTCGAGCTGTGGAGCTACACCTTCCCCCTGTCCGCGAAGGATGCGGACGCCGTCTCGACTCGCGTCGGCGGCGTGGCCGGGCTGCTCGCACAGGCACGGACGAATCTGACCGGCAACGGCAAGGATCTCTGGGTCTTCGGCGCGCGCGCAATGCGGCAGCAAAGCGCAGATCTCAAAGCGCTGGCGTCACGACTGACACCCGACCAGAGCGCGCTCGCGCAGGACGTCGACCGTGCCCGGAACGCGACCGACGAGTTTGCGGCCTGGCTCGAGTCGCAGGCCGCCTCGAAGACCGGCCCCTCCGGTGTCGGCGTCGAGAATTACAACTGGTATCTGCAGCACGTCATGCTCCTGCCTTACACGTGGCGCGATCTCGTGACGCTGATGGAGCGCGAGCTGGCCCGCGCCGATAGCTCGCTCGCGATCGAGGAAACGAAGAACGCCGCCCTGCCTCCGCAGCTACCGGTCGGGTCGGTGGACGAGCACGGCCGCCGCTTCAACGCCGCCGTGACCGAGTACATGGCCTTTCTCCGCGAGCGGCAGATCATGACGATCACCAACGACATGGACCCGGCGATGCGGGCCCGCATCGGCGGCTTCGCAGCCGGCCCGTTGGAGTTCTTTACCCAGGTCGACTACCGCGATCCGGAAGTCATGCGGACGCACGGGTATCACTGGTTCGACAAGGCGCGCATGGCGCACAACCCGCACCCGAGTGCGATACGGCGGGGACCGCTCCTCTACAACATCTTCATCACCCGAACCGAAGGCCATGCCACCGGCTGGGAGGAAATGATGATGCAGGCCGGGATGTTCGACGCTCGACCGCGCACCCGGGAGCTGATTTACATCCTGATCGCCCAGCGCGCCGCGCGAGCGCTCGGGGATCTGCGCATGCACGGCGAGAACCTGCCGCTCGAGGACGCCGCCGCCTTCACGGCAGCGAACGTTCCGCGAGGCTGGTTGAGCCTGCAGGGCAATCTCGTGCGCTTCGAGCAGCACCTGTATCTGCAGCAGCCTGGCTACGGGATCAGCTATCTCACCGGGAAAATCGAGGTCGAGAAGCTGCTCGGGGAGCGCAAGCGTCAGCTCGGCGACCGGTTCACCCTGAAGCAGTTCATGGACGAATTCAACGACGCTGGACTGATCCCGACGTCGCTCCTTCGCTGGGAACTGACTGGCGAGAAACCGCCGGAAATCACCCGCCTGCTGGCGCAACCCTGATCCAGCGCCCACCGCGCTGACGGTGTAACGTGCGGTGACCGTTACAAGGTTATCTTGACCTCTCCGTCGGGCTCTGCTGTAGTCAGCCGGGTGTCGGCCCGCTTGCCCATTCGACTCGTCGTGAACGGCGTTGCCCACGCCTGCCAGGTCGAACCGCGGTGGCTGCTGAGCGACGTCCTGCGCGGCGAGCTGGGACTCACCGGGACCCACGTCGGGTGCGAGCACGGCGTGTGCGGCGCATGCACGGTGCTGGTGAACGAAGAACCGGTCCGCTCGTGCCTGATGTTCGCCGTGCAGGCCGACGGCGCGGCGATCGCCACCGTCGAGGGTCTCTCGCCAGGCGGCGAGGCCGCTCTCAGTCCCCTGCAGGACGCATTCCGTGCCGAGCACGGATTGCAGTGCGGCTTCTGCACGCCGGGCATCCTGATGTCGATGACCGCGTTCCTGCGCGACTGTCCCGATGCCACCGACACCGACATTCGCGAAGCGCTGACCGGTCACCTCTGCCGGTGCACCGGCTACACCAACATCGTCCGCGCCGTGAAGGCTGCGCATGACCGCCTCGGTCGGTAAGCGCGTTCCGCGCAACGAAGACGCGCGGCTCCTTACCGGCCGCGCGCTGTTCGTAGACGACGTGCAGCTGCCCGGGATGCTGCATGCGGCGTTCCTGAGAAGCGACCACGCGCACGGCCGGTTGCGGGCCGTGGATGTGAGTGCCGCGCGTGGCCGGCCGGGAGTCGTAGCCGTGTTCACCGCCGATGACCTGGGAGATTACTGGAGGCCGGCGCCGCTGCTGGTCCCGCCGCCGCCGGTGCCGGGGATGGTCTTCAACCAGTGCACGCAGGTCCCGCTGGCGCGAGACAAAGTGCGGCACGTCGGCGAGCCGATCGCGATCGTCGTCGCGGAGAACCGCTACATAGCCGAGGACGCTCTGGCAGATATCGTGGTGGACGTCGATCCCCTCGACGCGGTGGTGGACCTCGAGCGCGCGCTCGCGCCCGGTGCGCCACGTGTGCACGAGCACCTGGACTCGAACGTCGCGGCCCGGGTCCATCAGCAGCGGGGCGATTACGCTGCCGCGCGCGCCGCAGCCGACGTCGTCATTACCCGTCGCTTCTGGTACGACCGCGGCGCTTCGGCGGCGATCGAGAACCGCGCGGTGGCGGCATCCTGGGATCCGCGTGCCGAGCAGCTGACCATCTGGGACACGACCCAGGCGCCGATTCCAATCCGGAACGGGCTGGCGCGAATGCTCGGCCTTGCCGAGTCGCAGGTGCAGGTCATCGCGCCATTCGTCGGCGGCGGCTTCGGCCCGAAGATCATGATGTTCTATCCCGAGGAGCTGCTGGTCCCATGGGCCGCGCGGCGGCTCGGCGGCGCGGTGAAGTGGACCGAGGACCGGCACGAGAACTTCGTCGCGACCACCCAGGAACGCGGGCAGCTTCACGATGCCGAGATCGCGGTGACGAGGGACGGACGCATTCTCGGCGTCCGCGACGTCTTCCTGCACGACACGGGTGCCTACGATCCCTACGGGCTCACGGTGCCGATCAACTCGCAGTGCACGCTGCTCGGCGTTTACAAGGTTCCCGCCTACGACAGCACCTTTACCGCGGTGTTTACCACCAAACCGATCGTCACACCGGTGCGCGGAGCTGGCCGGCAGCATGGCGTCTTCGTGATGGAGCGGCTGCTCGACCTCGCCGCGCGCGAGCTCGGTCTCGATCGGGTGGAGATCCGGCGGCGAAACCTGATCCCGCCGGACGCGTTTCCGTACGATCAAGGGATCATCTTCCAGGACTTCACCTCGCTCACCTACGACAGCGGCGACTACGCGCCGGCGCTCGAGCGCGCGGCGGAGTTGATCGGCTACGAGCAGTTCGTCCGCGAGGAGCAGCCGCGGCTGCGCGCCGAGGGGAAGCACGTCGGTCTCGGCATCGTCAACTACGTAGAGGGCACCGGCATCGGCCCGTATGAGGGGGCGCGCGTGACGGTCGAGCCGAGCGGCCTCGTCCGGGTTGCGACCGGTGTCGGCACTCAGGGGCAGGGTCACTTCACGGCCTTTGCGCAGATCGTCGCCGACGTGCTCGCGGTGGAGGTCGCCGCGGTACGCGTCGTGACGGGAGACACGCGCGAGTTTCATTGGGGGACCGGCACGTTTGCCAGCCGCGGCGCGGTTGTCGCAGGCACCGCGTGCCGTGCCGCTGCCGTCGCCGTGCGTCAGAAGATCCTGGATGCGGGTGCTCGGCGCCTGAACGTCGCGGCCGACACCCTGGAGCTCTCGAATGGCCGGGTGTTCGTCACGGGACGCGCTGGCGATCCTGGCGTGCCGTACGGCGAGCTCGCCGTGCACGCAAATCCGTTGAGGGGCGCGGTGACAGCCGGCGTCGAGCCCGGCCTCGAGGCAACCGCCTACTTCGGCCCCGACCGCGGCAGCACCGCTAATGGCGTCCACGCGATGATCGTCGAGGTGGATCGCGACACGCTGCTCGTACGGATTGCCCGCTACGTGGTCGTTCACGACTGCGGCCGCCTCGTCAATCCGACGATCGTCGAGGGACAGATCCAGGGCGGCGTCGCCCACGGCATCGGCAACGCGTTCTACGAGCAGCTCGTCTTCGACGAACAGGGCCAGCTGCTCACCGCCTCTTTGATGGATTACCTGCTTCCGGTCGCCACCGACGTGCCCGACGTCGAGATCGTGCACCGCGAGACGCCGGCGCCGGGCAACCCCGCAGGATTGAAGGGCGTGGGTGAAGCGGGGTGCATCGCGACCGGAGCGGCGTTTGCGCAGGCAATCGAGGACGCCTTCGGCGGCGCCGTCGAGATTCGGGAGATCCCGCTCAGCCCGAATCGCCTGTTCGAGTTGCTGCATGCCGCCGCCCCTCCGGCACCGGAGGTGTCATGACCCTGTCAGGCACGTTCACGTTTCGCGGCCCGCGCGCGCTGGTCTGGCAGCTGCTCCAGGATCCCGAGGTGCTGGTCAAGGTGATGCCGGGCGCGCAGCGGCTGTCGCGGGTCGCGGACGGCCGCTATCAGGGCGTGATGAAAGTCGGCCTCGGGCCGGTCACCGCAGCCGAGTTCGCGCTGGACGTGACGCTCGGGGACCTGGTCCCGCCCGAACGCTTCACGATGGTCATCGACAGCAAGGGCACGCTGGGCTTCGCGCGTGGCACGGCCAATGTCGCGCTCGATGAGCAGGGCCCGGACCAGACGGCCATGCACTACACGTCGGAGCTGCAGATTGGGGGCCGCATCGCGAGCGTCGGACAGCGCGTCGTGGAGTCTGCGGCGAAAGCCATGACGGCCCGCGGGCTGCAGGCGCTGCAGCAGGCAATCGACGATCGCCTGGCGCCGAGCGCAGGGAGCCCGAGCTCGTGAAGCCGGCGCCGTTCGAGTATTTCCGCCCTTCGACGCTCGACGAAGCGCTCGCGACGATGGCGGCGCATGCCGGCGAGGCGAAGGCGCTGGCCGGAGGGCAGAGCCTGGTGCCGGCGATGAACTTCCGGATCGCGCAACCTTCCGTGCTCGTCGACTTGAACGGGATCCCGGGCCTCGACGGCATCGAGGCAGCTGCCGGCGGGTTGCGCATCGGCGCGCTGACGCGTCATCGCACGCTCGAGCGAAGCGCCGACGTTCGAGAGGCGGCGCCGCTTGTTGCGGACACAATGCCGCTGGTTGCGCACGTGCCAATCCGCACGCGCGGCACGCTGGGCGGGAGCCTGGCACACGCGGATCCGGCGGCCGAACTGCCCGCGGTGATGCTGGCGCTCGATGCAGCCATCGAGGTGCGCTCTCAATCGGGCCAGAGGACCATCCCCGCCGGCGAGTTCTTCACCGGCCTCTATGCGACCGCGCTCGCGCCGGACGAGTTGATCACGGCGGTCACGATCCCCAGGCGAAACTCGGCGGCCTGGGCCGTGGATGAAGTCGCACGGCGGCACGGCGATTTCGCGCTCGCCGGCGTCGCGTCGGTCGTGAGGCTCGAGACCACAGGCGCGGTCGCCGCCGCGCGCATTGCTTTGTTCGGCGTGCACGAGCGCGCAGTCCTCGCCGATGCTGCCGCGAAAGCGATCGTTGGCCAGGTGCCCACAGCGGAAGCGATCGAGGCGGCGGCCGATACGGCTGCTTCTCAGGATGCCGATCCGGCCTCGGATGTTCACGCCTCCAGCGCCTATCGCCGGCATTTGACACGGGTGCTGGTGAGGCGTGTCCTCACGCGGGCCGTCGTGCGCGCCCGCGGCGCCGAGTAGCCCCATGTCCGGCACGCTCACGAACGCCGATCTCGCGCCCACGGCGCCCAGCCAGCGCACCTGGACGCTCTGGCACATTGCGTCGCTCTGGGTCGGCATGAGCGTGTGCATTCCGAGCTACATGCTGGCCGGAGCGATGATCGACGCCGGCATCGGCTGGCGCGCCAGCCTTGCCGCGGTCCTGCTCGGCAACCTCATCGTCCTCATCCCGATGCTGATTCACGGACACGCCGGTGCGCGCTACGGCATCCCGTTCCCGGTCTTCGCGCGGGCGGCGTTTGGCGTCAGCGGCACGCACCTGCCGTCGATGCTGCGGGCGGTGGTGGCGTGCGGCTGGTTCGGCATTCAGACGTGGGTTGGCGGCCTGGCGATGCTCGCCCTCGTCCGGATTGCGTGGCCGGGAATCGACGGCCTCGGCGGCGACTGGCGTCTCATGGGCCATCCGCTGGCGGAATTTCTCAGCTTCGGCGTGTTCTGGCTGATGAATCTCTACTTCGTCTGGGCGGGGACCGAGAGCATCAAATGGCTCGAGACCGTGTCGGCCCCGGTGCTGATCGGCCTCTGTCTCGCGCTCGTCGCGTGGGGCGCGTCCGTCGCCGGCGGGATCGACGGCATGCTCGGCGGCGCCGAACGCCTCGACGCACGGAGCGCGGGCCGCGGCTCGTGGCTGACGCTGATCTCGTGGATCACCGCGATGGTCGGCTACTGGGCGACGCTTTCGCTCAACATCCCGGACTTCACCCGGTTCGCGCGCAGCCAGCGCGACCAGGCGATCGGCCAGGCTCTCGGGCTGCTGACGACCATGCCGTTTATCGCCAGCGTCGGCGTGCTGGTGACCGGCGCAACGGTGGTCCGGTACGGCCAGGCCGTCTGGAACCCGGTCGATCTGCTGGAACGACTGACGCGTGAGTCCCACAACCCGGTGATTGGCGCCGCCGCCCTGATCGCGATTCTCATCGCCACCTTGACGACGAACATTGCCGCCAACGTCGTGGCGCCGGCCAACAGCATCGCGAATCTGGCGCCGGCGAAGATCAGCTTCCGGCTCGGCGGCCTGATCGCCGGGCTGATCGGCATCCTCATCGTGCCGTGGGCGCTGCTCGATCGGTATCAGGCATGGCTCTTGACCTACTCCGGGCTGCTCGGCGCGGTCGGCGGCGTGCTGATGTGCGACTACCTGGTGCTCAGGGGCGGCAGGCTCGTGGCCGCCGATCTGTATGCGAGAGCCGGACGCTACACGTATCGCGGCGGCGTGAACCACGCGGCAATATGGGCGCTTGGCGCCGGTGTCGCGGTTGCCGGCCTCGGCCTGCTGGTACCGGCGTTCCGGTTCCTCTTCGACGGCGCGTGGTTCTCGGCGGCGATCGTCTCCGGTCTGGTGTATTACCTGCTCATGCGGCGCGGCCCGGGCCGGGGCTCCGACGCCGCCCAGGAGGCCGCAGCATGAAGGTCTACGACCTGTCGCAGCCGCTCAACCAGGAATGCTCGTTCTGGCCGTTCTATCCGCCGTTCGAGGTCAAGTACATCAAGCGGAAGGCCGAGCACGGCGTCAACGCGCAGTACATCATGACGTCGAACCACATGGGCACGCATCTGGATGCGCCCCGACACTTCGTCACCGCGGGGATGACGATCGACGAGATTCCCGTCGAGTGGCTGTGCGGGCCCGGGGTCATCGTCAATCTCTCCGACGCGCTCGACGATCTCGATCTCTACACGCCGCAGATGATCGAAGAGCGTGTCGAGGTGAGGAAGGGCGATCTCCTGTTCCTCCACACCGGCTGGGAGCGGTTTGCTCAGTTTGGTGCGACCCCGGACGAGGAGCGCTATATCCACCGTCACCCGGGCGCCCATCCGGATCTCGTGCCGTGGCTGCTGGAGAAAGGCATCCACATCTGGGGCGTGGACTGCATTTCAACCGACCACCCGATGAACCTGCCGATCGGCCGCTTCCTCGGCAAGGGCGCGCAGGGCCACTGCGACCGGGTGCGGGCGCAGTGCGAGGCGAAGTTCGGCGGCCCGGAAGGCGTGGCCAGGCTCTTCCCGGATTCGGCCTACCAGCTCACACACAACGCGCTCTTCCCGCACAACTGCATGCACATCGAGAACCTCGGCGGGGACATCAACGTGCCGGAGCTGCAGAACCACCGGCTGATCCTCGGCATCTTCCCGTGGAAGTTCCGCGGAGGCGAAGCCGCCTTCGCCCGAGCCGTAGCGTTCAGCGGTGAGTGGATCGCGTAGAAGAGAAACCACGAAGGCACGAGGAACACGAAGGACGGCACGAAGGCGTTTATTGGAAGACAGACATCAAACGGCCAAGGCAAGAGCCCGCGTGACAGCCCCACACTGGTCTTCGTGCGTCCTTCGTATTTCTTCGTGCCTTCGTGGTCTCTTTTTGACTTCGCCGAGGGGTTGTTAGCGTGTCCATCGTCGATAAGCCGGCGCACGAGTTGCGCGATCTCGTCCGCTCGAGGCAGATCTCCGCGCGGGAGCTGCTGGCGGCTACGCTCGCGCGGATCGAGCAGGTCAATCCGACGCTGAATGCCATCGTCACGATGAACCCGCGCGTGGAGGACGAGGCGCGAGCGGTGGACGAGGCGCTCGCGCGCGGTGACGATCCCGGACCGCTCGCCGGGCTGCCGGTTGGCATCAAGGACGTGACGCCGGTCGCTGAAGTCCGGACCACGTTCGGTTCGACGCTCTTCAAGGACCACGTGCCGGACCGCGACGCGACTGTCGTCGAACGGCTCCGCGCCGCCGGCGCGGTGATCGTCGGCAAGACCAACTGCCCGGAGTTCGCCGCCGGCGCCAACACGTTCAACGCCGTCTTCGGCCGGACGCTGAATCCGTGGGACACATCGAAGAGCGCGGGCGGATCCACCGGCGGCGGAGCAGCGGCGCTCGCGACCGGGATGATCGCTCTCGCCGAGGGCACGGATCTCGGCGGATCGCTTCGCATTCCGGCATCGTTCTGCGGCGTCGCCGGTCTCCGCCCGTCGATCGGCCTGGTGCCGACGTCGCCAACCGGCTGGGCATGGGACACGCTGCAGGTCAGCGGCCCGATGGGCCGCACGGTGCGCGACGTCGCGTTGATGCTGCAGGCGATGGCTGGCGCCGGGCCCGAAGCGCCGCTCGGCCAGTCCACGAGCGGGCGGGACTTCGTCGGCGCTGCAGCAGGCAACCTTCCCGCGGGTCTCCGCGTCGGTTACTGCAGCGATCCCTCCGGCATCGGCATCGACGCCGACATCGAGGGAATCTGCCGCGACAGCGCAATGGCGCTCGCCTCAGCGGACGCGAAGGTGGAGGAGCTCGCCCTCGATCTCGCATTCGTGCGGCCGGCGTTCCTCGCTCTGCGCGGGCTGTGGTTCGTCACCCATCTTCACGCGCTGCTGCCGGACCGCGAGCGGTTCGGTCCGAACGTCGCCAACAACGTGAAAGCCGGCCTTGCGACCACCGTCGAACAACTCGCGGCGGCGGAGCAGGCCCGCGGCCGGCTGTGGACGCTCTGCCGCGAGCTCTTCGAGCGCCTGGACTGCATCGTCACGCCGTGCATGGCCGTACCGCCGTTTCCGGTCGAGCAGAACTATCCCGACACCGTCGCTGGCAAGCCGATGGCTACCTACGTCGACTGGATCGCGCCGACTTTTGTGTGGAGCATGACCGGCTTGACCGTTGCAGCCGTGCCCGCAGGGCTCGATGGGCGCGGGCTTCCGGTCGGGTTGCAGGTGATCGCGCCGCCGTACCGAGATGAGGTGGCGTTGACGGTCGCCGCCGCGATCGAGCGGCTCCGGCCGATCGGCCGCCCGCCGGTCGGCGGAACCAACCCCACACCATGATCGCGCTGACTCCGCCAGGCGGGCACGCGGCCTACAGCTTGGCGCGCAGCGTCCATCGGCGCGACGGGTGACTGTCGCAGTCGAACTGCAGCGCGGTCACGTTGTTCGCGGTGCTCACGCCCCCGGCAATCGTCAGGCATTTGTGGGTCTGGACGTTTCTGAGCTGGTACACGCCCGCGCCGTTCACGTCGACGGCGTGCCACCGCCTCGACGGATGGCTGTCGCAGTCGAACTGCAGCGCGGTCACGTTGTTCTCGGTGCTCACGCCGCCGGCGATCGTCAAACACTTGCCGGTCTGCACGTTCTTGACGTGATAGATGTCGCCACCCTCGCTGCTCAACGTCCACCGGCGTGACGGATGGCTGTCGCAGTCGAACTGCAACGCCTCGACGTTGTTCTCCGGGCTGACCCCGCCGGCAATCGTCAGGCACTTGGCCGTCTGTAGGTTGACGAGCATGAGCTCGAGGTCCGCGCCCGCGGCCGCCAGCGGCGCAGATCGTGGGACACCGATCAGCAGGGCGATCGCTGTGAGCGCCGGCAGAAAAGTTCTCGGTGATAGCAGAGTCGTGACCATATGACGCTCCTTCGGATATCGAACCGAACGTTCATATGTTGGACAACGCGCCAACGCCGGAAGGTGAACAGCAGGCCCGGACGCTCTCCACTCGCCGCCGTGTTGCGGACGCTATCGCGCCGGCAGGGTGTAGTCGAACGTATAGAAGTGCTTGCCGTCTCGAATGTCTATCGCCATCGTCCCGGTAATTCCGGTGAGTTGATCCGTGCCCGAATCCGGGACGATGGTCACCTTCAGGCTCTGGGCGCCGCGGTCCATCACGCCGGTGTGGTGCAGGATGAATGAGCCTTTGCGGCCGGCGAGCGTTCCGGTGAGGCGCTCGACGGCAACGTAGACGCCTGACGTCTTCTCCGTCGGGCTCATGCCGGTGAGCATCGTACCGACCGCCGTGCCCTCGAAATCGCCGTGATAGGTCTTGTCGACCACCATGCGCCCAAGCGCGCCGCCGTCTGAATGATCGTCCGCCGGCTGCGGGACGATCTTCACGTCGAAGGTCCCGCTGGCCTTCGTCTGTCCACTCACCGTCATCGTGCCTCCCAGCAGAATCGCGAGGATGCAGACGCCGATCCCTGATGCCGTTCGCGTCATGGTCTCCCCCCGGCCAGGTCGCATTCTACCCGTCCACGCACGCCGCCTGCTGAGCCGCGCTCGTGAAGGGTTCAGGTAGCCGTAAATTTCCCTCGCCTGCCCGACGGTTGATGGTGTGTGATCGAAGGCATGGACGTGGAGAAGTACCGCAGTCGCCTTCGAGCGCTCGAGCAGGACCTCCTTCGGCGGCTCGGGCGCGACGTCGAGGTGTCCCGCGCGCCTGGCGAAGACACGAACGATGCCATCGACCAGAGCGTCGCTCACGAACTGCGCGATCAGTATCTGGCCCGGGCCCAGAGCGATTCCGACATGCTCGGGCAGATCCGCGCGGCGCTGGCGCGGATCGAGGACGGGACTTACGGCCAGTGTCTCGTGGACGGAGAGCCGATCGGCGAGCCCCGCCTCGAGGCGGTCCCTTGGGCGGCGTACTGCGTCAAGCACCAGGAGGACGTCGAAACCGGCCGCGAACCCACGCCGCTGGCGTGACATCATGGGCGCCTGCCCATGAGCACGTCGATGGAACAGCGCAACCGGCGGATGCTGCGGGCCCGCGACCGCATGGATCGCACGTTCGCCGAACCGCTCGACATCCCGGCACTTGCCTCGGTCGCCGGCTGCTCCGAGGCGCATTTCATCCGCACCTTCGGCGCCGTCTTCGGCGAAACGCCGCACCGCTACCTGCAGCGGCGCCGCGTCGAGCGCGCGATGCACCTGCTGCGCGAGGGCCGGAGCGTGACTGATGTGTGCTTCGACGTCGGCTTCAACAGCCTCGGCACCTTCAGCCGCACGTTCAGCGCCATTGTCGGCGTGTCGCCGGCCGTTTACCGCCGCCGCGCCCCGAACGCAGCCGTGCCGACCTGCTTCGCGATGGCCTGGGCGCGGCCGAGCAGTTTCGGAGAAGCGCGGAAGCGGCGCGCCTGACTACAGTGAGCCGGTCGCCGGCATGCCGGCCCATCGAAGGAGTCACGGGGAATGCTCAACAGCATCAACATCACCCACATCTGGGTGTTCGATCAGAACGAGGCGCTCGAGTTCTACGTCGGCAAGCTCGGGCTCGAGGTGAGCGGAGACATGGATCTCGGCAACATGCGGTGGCTGACCGTCCGCGTGCCCGGCCAGCCCGGGCGCGACATCTTCCTCGAGAAGATCGGTCCGCCGTCGCTGGATCCAGACGCTGCCGCGAAGCTGCGCGAGCTGATTGCCAAGGGCGCATCGGGATTCACCGCCGGGTTCACGACCAGCAATTGCCAGAAGGTGTACGAAAACCTCAAGGCCAAGGGCGTCGACATCACCCAGGAACCGGTGACGCATTTCTACGGCACCGACATCGGAATCCGCGATCCGTTCGGCAATCACCTCCGAATCGTTCAGCTAGCAGAGCCGCCACGGCAGGGTTAAGTTTTTTTCACCTGGGCTGTGGGCGCGTCCCGCGGCACTCGCATCGCTTTTGCAACCACTGCCCGGCATGTGCCCGGGCAGTGGTGCCGGGCCGCATCCGGTCGGGCATGTCGTGCTGAGAATCGCGCAAGTCGCGCCACTTGTGGAGAGCGTACCGCCCCGTCTCTATGGCGGTACCGAGCGAGTGGTGGCCTACCTCACCGATGAGCTCGTGCGTCAAGGCCACCAGGTCACGCTCTTCGCCACCGGTGACTCGATCACGTCGGCACGGCTGGTCGCCGCCTGGCCCGAGGCGCTCCGATTCAGCGGCAGCGGATTTGACGACCTCGCGCCGCACATCATGATGCTCGAGGAGCTGGCCTCACGCGCCGATGAGTTCGATGTCGTCCATTTCCACCTCGCGCACCTCCACTTCCCGATGGTGCAGCGGCTGGACGCCGTCCACCTGACCACGCTGCACGGACGGCTCGACATCCCCGAGCTCGTGCCGCTCTACGAGATGTTCTCCGACATGCCGCTGGTCTCGATTTCGGATGCGCAACGCATTCCGCTGCCGCGGGCCGGCTGGATCGGCACGGTCCATCACGGCCTGCCCCGAGCTCTGCTCGACTTCCACCCCGAGCCCGGCAGCTATCTCGCTTTTCTGGGGCGGATCTCCCCCGAGAAGCGCGTCGATCGCGCGATCGCGATTGCCATCGCCTGCGGACAGCGGCTGCGGATTGCGGCCAAGGTCGATCGTGCCGACCGTGCCTATTTCGAGCGGGAGATTCGTCCCCTGCTCGATCACCCGCTGATCGAGTTCACCGGAGAGATCGCGGACGCGCAAAAGGGGGAGTTCCTCGGCCACGCGTCGGCGCTGCTCTTCCCGATCGACTGGCCCGAGCCGTTCGGCATGGTGATGATCGAGGCGCTTGCCTGCGGCGTGCCGGTCGTGGCGTTCAGGCACGGATCGGTGCCCGAAGTGATCGATGATGGCGTCACGGGCTTCATCGTGGAGTCGCTCGAAGACGCCATCGCTGCCACGCGGCGGGTGCCGACGCTGGACCGCTGTCGATGCCGGGCCGCTTTCGAGCGCCGGTTCGACGTCGGCCGGATGGCGGCGGACTACCTGCGCCTGTACGAGGAGCTCGTGGCCCGCCGATTGGACTCAGGAGCCGCGTGATGGCCGACGTCCCCGTTCTCGACGATCCGTTTGCCATTCTCACCGAGGCCGAACGATCGCCGGCGCCGGTCCGGGTGTTGAAAGACGATGACACGTTCACGGTGTTCAACGTCCATGGCGACATCGTCCCCGGCCCTGGCCTGCAGCACGGCCTCTATTACTCCGGCACTCGATTTCTGTCTGGGTTCGAGCTACTGCTGGCGGGGCGCCAGCCGCTGCTCTTGAGCTCCACTGTCAGCGACGACAACGTGGTGTTCAGCGCTGATCTGACCAACTCTGACGTGGTCAGGGATTCTCACGTAGTGCTCGGCCGCGGCACCATCCACCTGCTGCGCGCGCGCGTGCTTCAGGGACCGACGCTCGTCGAGCGGGTGCGCGTGACCAATCATGGATTCTCCCGGCTCGAGATCCCGCTCAGCATGCGGCTGGCGGCCGACTTTGCGGACGTGTTCGAGGTTCGCGGAACCAGGCGACACGAGCGCGGCCAACTGTCGACCTCGATGTCGCGCGACGGCGCGGTTCTGAGCTATCGAGGGCTGGACGGAGTCGAGCGCCGCGCCCGTGTGCGATCCGTTCCCGCACCCGATCGCGCCGACGACCTCACGCTGACTTTTCGGGTGACGGTCGAACCGCGCGCGTCGGCCGAGATCGAGCTGACCGTTTCCTGCGAGCTCGATCGGCAATCGAGCACCGCGCCGCGATTCACCGATACGGTCGAGGCGCGCAGGCAGACTACTGCCGCTGAAGACGCCGTCTCGGTCGTCACCTCGAACCACGGATTCAACCGCTGGGTTCAGCGTTCGATCGCCGACCTGCGGATGATGGTCACCGCCACCTCGTACGGGCGCTATCCCTACGCCGGGATCCCCTGGTACAGCACGCCATTCGGCCGCGACGGTTTGATCACCGCGATGCAGTTGCTGTGGGCCGCGCCAGAGATCGCCCGCGGGGTGCTGGCCTTTCTGGCCGCGACCCAGGCGATCGCGCGCGACGACGCCCGGGACGCGCAGCCCGGAAAGATCGTGCACGAGATGCGCGACGGCGAGATGGCCGCGCTTGGCGAGGTCCCGTTCGGCCGCTACTACGGATCGGCCGACGCGACGCCGCTCTTCGTGATGCTGGCCCACGAATACTACGCGCGCACGGCGGATCTCGCGTTCATCGACGAGCTGTGGCCGAACCTTCTGGCAGCGCTGGACTGGATGGACGCATTCGGCGACGTCGATGGCGACGGCTTCATCGAGTACACGCGGCAGAGCGATGCCGGGCTCGCCCAGCAGGGCTGGAAGGACTCCTGGGACTCGGTCTTCCACGAGGACGGCGCACTCGCGCGGCCGCCAATCGCGCTCTGCGAGGTCCAGGCCTACGCCTACGCCGCGTGGACCGGGGCCGCCGCGCTCGCCGCGGCCCGCGGCGACACGCAGCAGGCCGAGCGCTGGCGTCAGCGTGCCTCCACGCTGCAGGACGCCTTCGAGCGGGCGTTCTGGCTCGAAGACCTCGGCACCTACGCGCTCGCCCTCGACGGCGACAAGCAGCCGTGCCGCGTCCGGACCTCGAATGCCGGACATTGCCTGTTCGCCGGCATCGCGGACCGCGATCGGGCGCGGCGCGTCGCCGCGACGATCATGGGCGACTCGTCGTTCGGCGGGTGGGGCGTCAGGACGGTCGCGGCCGGCGCCGCCCGTTACAACCCGATGTCCTATCACAACGGATCGATCTGGCCGCACGACAACGCGATCGTCGCGGCCGGCCTGGCCCGCTACGGCATGACCGGAGCTGCGCTGCAGATCCTCCGCGCGATGTTCGATCTCAGCCAGGCGGTCGATCTGCAGCGCCTGCCCGAGTTGATTTGCGGCTTCCACCGCCGCAGCGGCGACGCACCAACGCTGTACCCGGTGGCGTGCGCGCCGCAGGCGTGGGCGGCGGGCGCGGTCTCGATGCTGCTGCAGGCATGCCTCGGGCTGCAGGTGGACGGCGTCGGGCATCGCGTGACCTTCGCGCATACGGTGCTGCCCGAGGACATCGACTGGCTTCAACTGCGGCGCCTCACGGTCGGCAACGCCGCTGTCGATCTGCTGCTCACGCGGCACGGCGCCGATGTCGGCCTGACGGTGATGCGGCGTGACGGCGATCTCGAGATTGCCGTCACCAAGTAAAGCGGCGCTCAGCGGGCCGGCACGTGCGTGTTCCACCACTCGCGCGCGCGCTCGTCCGTCCAGCCCTGGCTTCGCCACGACTGGCGTAGCCGCGTCGCCAGCGCGTCGGCACTCGGAGGGCGCTCGGCTGGATCCTTGGCGAGGCAGGCGGCGACAATCTCGTCGAATTCCGCGGACACGTCGGCGTGCCGTGACGGCGGTTCGGGTGCGGCGTGGACGTGCTTGACGATGGTGTCGATGGGCGATTCGCCGGTGAAGACCGGCCTGCCGGTCACCAGCCAGTAGGCGAGACAGCCAACGGCATAGAGATCGGTCCGGGCGTCGAGCGGGCGGTTGCCGAGCGCCTGCTCGGGGGCCATGAAGGCCGGCGTTCCCCGCGCCGCGTGCGCCGCGGTGATGTCCTGCAGGGTCGCATCGTGCGAGCTCTCCACCACCGGCTTCACCAGTCCGAAGTCCAGCACCTTGATGAAATCGACGGCGCGCCCGTAGCGGCAGACGTAGACGTTCGCGGGCTTGATGTCGCGGTGGACGAGCCCGCGCTCGTGGGCCTCGGCCAGCGAGTCGCAGACCTGGATCAGCAGGTGAACGGCCCGCTCGATCGGCAGCGGGCCGAATCGCTCGACCAGCGCGTGCAGATCGAAGCCGTCCAGCAGCTCCATCACGTAATAGAACGCGCCATCGTCAGCGACGCCGAAGTCGTAGAGCTGAATGGTGTGCGGCGAACGCAGGCTGGAGGTGACCTGGGCTTCGCGTTCGAAGCGCGCGACGAGCTCGGCGGCTTCGGGATCGCTCGCCGCGCCGCGAATCAGCTTGATCGCCGCAGGGCGGGCGAGCAGCTGATGTTCGGCGCGCCACACTTCGCCCATGCCTCCCTGACCGAGCGGCTCGACCAGCCGGTAGCTCCCGAGCTCTCGCGCGTGACCGAGCTCGGTGCCGAGGCGATACAGGACCCTTGACGCGACGTAGGCGACGATCGCGACGAGCAGGTATGGCAGGAACAGCTGCAGCCCGAACAGCCACAAGCCCGACTCCGGTACAGCGTCTCGGAGCACCGCCGAAAGAACGGAGATCACCGGCACGGCGGTGGCTGACGCGATCGCCGCAGCCAGGGCCTGTCTTGGCGGCGTGGGAATCGCGGTGGCGAAGAGCAGGATCCACACCGCGACCCACGACACGCCGGGAGGCGCAACGGTCGGCTGCGCCGGATCGAGATAGCGCGCCGCGGCGATGCCGTAGCTGCCGACGACCTCGAACATCAAGCCAATGGCCAGCACGGTCCGCGGCGAGAGCCCGGCGCGCGGGCGCGTAGCCACTGCGACGGTGAGCGCGGCGGCGATCGATAGAAGCGCCGGACCGACGCGCAACGCATTGGTGAAGAACGCGTGCCGTTCCGGCCGCGCCGAGGACAGCGCCGTCACCGGCCCGACGATCGAGAAGACGGCCGCGTAGAGAAGCGCTACCGCACGCAGGCGGCGGGAGGCATCGGCGACGACGTCTGCGGGTAGCGACGTGCGGCGGCCGCCGGTCTGTGGTGCGAGGACGGCGCGGCGCCTGCCGCCACGGTCGAGGGTGCGCCCGCCCCGCACCGTTTCACGCGGCTCCATCGGTCACGGTCATTGTGACCCAGTATGCCCGCGGAGGTTGACCGCGTCAGGCCCAGAACAGCGCGGCCATGATCACGAACGAGGTGACCGTCGCCACCGCTGGAGGCACGAGTCCGGCCATGTCCGCGTGGGCCGGCGGCCATCCTCGCGCGCGGAGCACGTAGCGCAGCCCCAGCCCGGCGTGGACGCCAAAGGCCACAACCGCCAGGAAATAGTACGGGGCCAGTCGCGCGCTCCACGGGTCGGTCAACATGCTGTCGGCGGTCAGCCATCGCCAATTCGTGTCGACGCCGCGCAGCCATCGCGCGCGGAGCGCCGCGGTCAGGTGCGAGAGGAAGAACACCGCGAGGTACGCGCCCGACGACATTTGAGCAGCGGTCCACCATGAGCGTTCGCGTTCGGCATGCGGCCGAAGCAGGCACAGCCCGCTCACCGCCTGAAAAGCAACGGACGTGAGCAGTACGGCCTCCGCGGGCGCGGCTCGGTACGCGCTTCGAAGCGCGGTCATCATCGCGATGTGGCCGTCCCCGCCACCCCATGCGGCCGACACGTGATTCACCAGATGCGCGATTGCAAAGAGCGAGATGACGGCCGCCGAGCAGCCGTGCGCGAATGCAAGGCGTGAGGGCCGCGGCTTCAGGCTCCTTCGTGGTTGCGCACGTTCGCCCCAGGCGAGCAGAAGAAGCACGGTCCAAAGCCCGTACCAGACGCCCAAGCTGCCGATGTGAATCGTCTTCTGGAAGTCGAGCAGGCCGCCGAGCCATGAGTACAGCGGAGGCGCGGCAACGGTGAGGAGCGCTGCGCTACGCGCGAGCGGCCAGGATGGTGAGGCGCGGTAGACGCCGGCGATCCCCACCGCCGGCACGACCAGGGCCGACGCGAGGAACAACGGCGAGATCGCCGGCCCGGCCCAGACCAGCGCCGGATATGCCAGCGCCGCGAGCACTGGCGCCGTACGCGCCAACCGGTCATCTGCGGCGCGGTCGGTCACGCAGGCGACGATACTCTTGGATCTGGTTCATTAGAAGATCCAGAATCGACACGAGCCGATAGTCCAGATAACCGATGCCGCGCATTCAAGACGATGAGTATGTGCTGTCGCCGCGGCCGGCGGGGGAGCCCGCGGGCCGCTGGTTGTGCGCGCGCCTCCGCGCCGACATTCAGGCCGGCCGGCTCGGTCCCGGCGTTCGCATGCCTTCGAGCCGTCGTCTCGCCGCGCTCGCGAGGACGGCGCGGGGGACGGTCGTCGCCGCGCTCGAGCAGTTGGAGTCCGAGGGGTATCTGTTCACGCGGCGCCGATCCGGCACTTTCGTCGCCCGAAGACTGGCGACCGGGCCAGCGAAGCCTGCTGGCGCAGCGAAGGCGCGCGCGCGCGTCGCGTCGAGTGTGAGTGAGCTCGAACCGTTCATCCGCTTCACCGCATCGCCGCAGCCGTTCGTGACGAACCTTCCCGCGCTGGACCTGTTTCCCACGGCGATCTGGGGCCGCGTGACGGCGCGTCGTGTACGGCGTTTGTCGATGCGCGATCTGGCGGGCTGCGACGTGTCCGGGTATCGGCCGCTACGCGAGGCCGTCGCCGACTACCTCCGGCGCTCGCGCGGCGTGAACTGCGTGACCGAGCAGGTGGTGATCGTGTCGGGAGTCCAGGAGGCGCTGGCGACGATTGCCCGTCTGCTGGTGGATCCGGGAGAGCGCGTGCTCATGGAGGATCCCGGCTACACCGGCGCTCTCCGTGCATTCGCGGCCGCCGGCGCACGGGTCGAGTCGGTGCCGGTGGATAGCGACGGCATGACCATTCCGCGGCGGACCGGCGGGCCACGGATCGTCTACGTGACCCCGGCGCACCAGTTCCCGCTCGGCGTGACGATGACCTACGAGCGGCGGCTCGGCCTCCTCGAGTGGGCCCGCGCGACGTCGGCGTTCATCGTCGAAGATGATTACGACAGCGAGTATCGATATGGCGGCCAGCCGCTGCCTGCCCTGCAGGGTCTCGACGCCCACGATCGCGTGATCTTCACCGGCAGCTTCAACAAGCTGCTCTTCCCGTCGCTCAGGCTCGGCTATCTCGTCGTCCCTCCATCGCTCGTCGATCCGCTCGTCGCCCTGCGCAGCGCGATGGGCGTTCACGCCCCGGCGCTGGATCAGGCGGTTCTCTGTGACTTCATCACCGGTGGGCATCTATTCCGGCACGTGCGCCGGATGCGGCGTGTGTACGCGGCCCGGCGCGCCGCGCTCGTCGATGCCGTCGATTCGCGGCTTCGCGGCATCCTCGAACTGTCGGACAGCGAGGCAGGGCTGCAGGTGCCGGGGCGGTTGCTCGTTCCGCTCGACAGCCACGCGGTGGCGGCCGAGGCGGCGATGAACGGCGTGCTCCTCACACCGCTCGCACGCTACGCACGGCGGGCGATCGAGACCGACAGCCTGCTGCTCGGTTTTGCGGCGATTGACGAACGCGAGATCCGGAGCGGTGCGGCCCGGCTGGCGCACGCCATCGATCGCCTCATCGCGCGATGACGAACCTCCGGTCGAGTGTTCGACGTTCGGTAAGATCCGAGGCATGGAACTCGAACGTGTCCTGCCCCAGCTCTTTACCGAGCTCGTCCACGGCGCGCCAGCGGGCGGCGGCGCCTTCATGCTCAATTCCGGCGACGCGGGGATGCTGGCATCGCTCGACGCGTTGACCGCCGCGGAGGCCTCGCGGGCCGTGAGTGGCGGCGCGACCATCGCGGCTCACGCCGAGCACCTGCGCTACGGCCTGATGCTGATGAACGAGTGGTCCAGGAAGGGCGGCAACCCGTTCGCCGACGCGCGCTGGGATGCTGCGTGGAAGGTGTCGGCCGTCGATGGCCCGCGATGGGAGGAAATCCGCAGCGGCCTGCGTCAAGAAGCGGAGCGCTGGCTGGGCGCGCTGGGTACCCGCCGCGCGGCCAACGAGGTCGAGCTGTGCGGCATGATCGGCAGCATCGCGCACCTCGCCTATCACCTCGGCGCCATCCGCCAGATAGTGCCGCGCGCGAGGGGGCCGCGTGAAGGCACCTTCGGGGCCTGACGGCGCGCCGGCGTCCATTGACGATTGAGGATTGACGATTGAGGATTTATTGACGATTGGGGATTGCGGCACTGCGCCATTCAATTGGCGATTGCGGCATCGGCGCATTGCTGCATTTGTGAAATCGCGATTGGCGATTGAGCTCGGGTGAGGCGCTCCAATCTTCAATCGTGATTTCTACAATCCCCCAATCCCCAATGCCCCGATCCTCAATCGAATGCCGCAATCCGCGATCGTCCGATCGTCAATAAATCATCAATCAGCAATCCCCCAATCGTCAGTGGGGCGCGCGCCGGCCCCAAGCAGGTCAATGGACGCGCGCGCCCACCCCTAGCCAGCGCGCGAACCACTCGAAGTTGCGCTGCATCACGGCGCGCTCCTGCACGGGCTCGTAGAAGACGTGCCCGCCGCGTGGGTAGACGTCGAGCTCTACCGTCTTCCCGAGTGCGGCGAGCGCGCGATGGAACTTCTGCGCCGTGGCGAGCGGCACGCGCGGGTCGCGGTCGCCGTGCTGGATGAGGAGCGGTGTCGTGACGCGCGTTGCGTAGGTGATGGGTGAGTGCTCGCGATAGCCGTCGGGGTTCTCCCACGGCCGCTTGAAGTATTCCGCCATCACCTCGCCGCTGTCGGTCAGGTAGTAGACGTCGGCGAGATCGGCGATGCTCGCGCCG
Organism: Vicinamibacterales bacterium; assembly: GCA_035495795.1. Taxonomy (GTDB): domain Bacteria; phylum Acidobacteriota; class Vicinamibacteria; order Vicinamibacterales; family UBA2999; genus VFZN01. Next base: position 9,087 of record DATJFF010000069.1, on the reverse strand, counting down.
GCGGACGCAGCCTTGAACCGCGCGGTCTGGGTCACGATCCAGTTGGTCATGAATCCGCCGTACGAGGCGCCCATCACGCCGAGCCGATCCGGGTCGGCGATCCCGCGCGCGACCAGGTGATCGACGCCGGCCATGATGTCCTTGTAGTCGGGCCCACCCCAGTCGTTGATGATCATTCGGTGTCCCGCCTCGCCGTAGCCGGATCCGCCGCGCGGCATCGGGAACAGCACGGCGTAGCCGGCGCTCGCAAAGGCCTCCGTTGGATACGGATCGATCTGGCCGGGCACGTGCATGAACTGCGGGAAGATACCCAGCGTCACGCCCCCGACCGGCCCGCCGTGGCAGTACACCAGCAGGGGAATGCGCCTCGCGCCGTCGTAACCGGGCGGCGTCAGCAGCAGGCCCCAGATTTCCATGCCGTCGAACGAGCGCCAGCTCACCGGCTCGAGCCGGCCGAGCGCGTGGGCCTTCAGCTTCGGGTTGACGTCCGTCAAAGTCCGCAACGTGCCGCGCACCATGTCCCTGACCACGAGGTCGCCCATGGTTCGGGCTTCGACCGAGCGATAGGCAAGGGTGCGGCCGTCGCGGCTCAGGCTCAGGTTGTAGTCCGCCGTTGGCCGGCTCGAGAGCCGCTCCGGAGGGCCGGACTCGAGCGGCACGCGCACCACCGGCATCTCGAACATCTGCGCGCCGGTCGCGAACGTGCCTTCGTTCATCGTGACCAGGAGCGATCGGCTGTCGGCGGCCCACACGATCTCGCTGATCCACGCGCCGTTCATCGGAATGCTGCGAATGCGCGAGACGTCGCCGCCCTCGGCGGGTACGATCGCCAGCCCGCGAGGCGCGAGCAGCTCCCCGCGCCCGCCGGTCGAGACGAACGCGATCCAGCGGCCATCCGGTGAGTACTGGGGCTGGAGGTTCATGCCGGCGCGATCGACGATCGGCCGGAGTGCCCCGTCGAGCCTCGCCGCGTCGATCCGCGTGGCGTACGGCGCCATGAAGCCGGACGTCGCGGACGAAGCAATCGCAATCTCGTCGCCGCGCGGCGCCCAGGCAAAGCTGTCCACGAAGCGGTCGGGCGGCGTCAGCGCACGAGCGGATTTCGGGTGCTCGACGGGCTGGAGCCACAGGCGCGTGGCGGGCGGCAGCGTTCCGGCGCGATTGGCGATGGGCGGTGGCGGTGCTGGATCCCTGGTGAGAAAGGCGAGTTGTGTGCCATCGGGCGACCACTCGTAGCCGCTGACCCCTTCCGCCGCGTCGGTCAGTGCACTGGCAGTGCCTCCCGACGCTGACACGGCGAAGACCTGCGGCCGTCCGCCGGCGACGGCGAGAAACGAGATCCGCGTTCCGTCCGGTGACCACCGCACGCGCGGCGCCGGCAGCGCCGGCACGAACACGCGCGCCTCGGCGGCGAGGCGCGTCGGCGTTCGACCGTCCGCTGGCAGCACGAACAGCGCCGTCTCGTGAGTGTTGTTCTCCACTGACGGAGTGGAGACGGTGTAAGCGACGCGGTTGCCGTCGGGCGCGATCTCGACGTCGTTGATCGTCGACAGCGCCATCAGGTCGTCAATTGTGATCGGGGTCGCCTGGGCCTGGGCCAGCACCGGCGCGGCGCCAGGCCAGGCCATCGTGCCACCCAGAACGGTGCCACCGAGAACGGCGGCGGTGAACAGGAAAGCGCGGTCGGCGCGCATGAGTCACCTCGCAGCGTCATTCTCCTCGGCTTGCGCACGCCGGGCAATCGGCCCGTTCGTCATGTGCCGAGCCGCGACTCAGAACCGAATGAGCCGCGTGACCTTGATCGCGATCGCCTGGTTCAGCAGCGGTGAGACGGCGGCCGTCCGGGTGTCACGACCATCGCTGTAGACGACGAAGAGCTCGGAGCCGCCGGTGTACTCCCATCGCAGCCGCGCGCTCGAGGTGAACGTCCCGGCGGCCGGGTTCCACTGAATCAGGCTGCTGATCAGCATCCGCGCGCTCGGCGTCACGGTGACGCGGGTGCTGGCCAGGTGCGCCGTGAACTCGCCGTACGGCAGCTGCACCCAGTTGAACGTCACTGCCGGCTCGATCGACAACCGCGGCGTCACTCCCCACCGGCCGCTGAAGCCCGCGTCCTGCCTCGTGCCGCCGTACAACGTGCCGGCCGACGCGGACAACCGGCCGGACAACGGGCGCTGCTGGCCGAGCGTATATGCCGCGGTCGTGGTCTGGTAGGCGTAGCCGCCCGCGGGGACCACTACACCGGGAGAGATGGCGAAGGGCGCGGGCAGCAGCTCGTACTCGTGCGAGTACTCGAGCGATGCCTGATCGCTCGACTGGAAATCGATGCGGAAGAGGCCGGTAGCGTCGCGACTCTGTACCGCAAGGGCGCGGGCGTCGGTGACGTAGTCCAGGCTCGCCTGCCAGGTCAGCTTGCGCACCACGTCGTTCCGCGCCGGGCGCGGGCTGAAACGGAGCTGCCCGAAGCTTCGCCTCACGTCACGGCGCCGCACGAAACCCACCTCGGGGTTGAAACCCTGATCGATCAGCATGTGCTCGCCGGCCGCGCCGTAGCGATCGGTCGTGTAATCGACGCGACCGCGATAGCTCGTTCCGTCCACCGCGGCGCCGGACGGCGAAGGTGACTGCGTCCGCGCGTAATACCCGGTCAGGTTGATGCTCGTGAGAAACAGCATCGTGGCGTCTACGCCGCCGGTGAAGCTGGCGTCTCCCGTGCGTGCGCCGGCGACCCCGGCTCCGGGCCCGCGGCGTGTCGCCATCAGGCCGATGTTGCTGCGCCGGAGCACGTTTCGCTTGAGCCGCAGCGCCGAGAAGTTCGTGGACACGGCGCCGGCCTCGGGTTTGTCGTCGGTCTGGATGTTCAGCACACCGAGGCTGTAGGCACCGGCGCGCCCGGTGAGCCTGGCGCCGCCGAGCACGGGGACGGGCTGTCCGTCGTACAACCCGATCTGACGGCTGTAGAACAGCAGCGGCACGTCACCCGGGCTGCTGCCGGCCTGGACGCCCCCGAAGTCGAAGATGCCCTGTCCCTCGATGAAGAAATCGCGCTTCTCGGGGAAGAACAGGCTGAAGCGGGTCAGGTTCACCTGCTGCACGTCTTCTTCCACCTGGGCGAAATCCGTGCGTACTGTTGCGTCGGCGATGAGGCTCCGGGTCAGGCCGTACTTGAAATCGATCCCGGCGTTGGCGTCGAACCGGTTGTCGAAGGGGGCGGATGTCGCGTGGTTCGTCGAGACCGACGACACGGCATACGGCTTCAGCTCGACGTTCTTCGATTCCTGGGGCGTCTGGATGCCGACCAGCGTCGCCGTCGAGGCCATCCGGCTGACCCCGCCGACGCCCAGCGCCGCCGGCACGAGCGAGAGGTATGAGAACTCGTTCTTCCACTTCACGAGCCGGCGCAGGTTGATGCCCCACGTCTGCGATCCGCTCGCCCGGTAGCGAAGCGTCTTGAAGGGGATTGCCGCCTCCACCGTCCACCCCTGGTCGAACCGGCCGGTCTTGACGTACCAGATGCCGTTCCACGCCGAGTTCTGGAGGTCGTCGGTGACCGTCATGTCACGCAGCGCACCGAGCGGATTGGTCTGGAACAGGTATCCGTTGCGGCGATCGTGCAGCGTGTCGATCACGAACGTCAGGTTCTCGTTGCCGAGGATGTTTCCGTTGTCGCGCCGCAGCTCGTTGGCGACTTCGCGCTCGGGATGACTGTCCCACAGCCGCGCCGCGACGTAGAGCGTCGTGTCGTCGAAGAAGATCCAGGCCTCGGTCCTTTCAGTGGCGGGCTGGCCTTCTTGTGGTTCCTGCTGAATGAAGTCGGTCAGCGGCAGCACGGCGGCATAGGACGGCTCGTCGAGGCGTCCGTCCAGGATCAACGGCGCATCCAGCCTCACAGCTCGCACCGTCACGTCATCCGGCGCCGCCCGGCTGACCAGCGCCGCCACCCGTATGTCTGCCGGCACGACGGTCCCCGGCGCCGACTGCGCGCGCGCTCCTCCGGCCGTTGCGAGGACTGCGGCGAGGGCTGAGGCCGACAGGCCCGGCGCGTGACGCCGTACGAATCTCATGAGCGCGTGTCGGGGGCCTCGCGGCTCATTCTCTTCAGCTTGCGGTTCGACGGCAAACGGCACGATAGTGACGGTTTGCACCGGACCGCATCGACAGGAGGTTCCACATGGCACCCGCCAAGAGACCGATTCCCGAGGGCTTCCGAACCGTCACCGCGCAGCTGACGCTGGACGACGCGGCCGCCGCGATCGAGTGGTACAAGCGGGCGTTTGGCGCGCAGGAGGTGAGCCGCAGCCTCGGCCCCGACGGCAAGATCATGCACGCCGACATCACGATCGGCGACTCGCACATCATGCTCAACGACGCGATGATGGGCATGAAGGGACCGAAAGGATACGGCGGTTCGCCGGCGTCGTTCTGGCTGTATGTCGAGAACAGCGACGCGCTCTTCAAGCGCGCCATCGAGGCCGGGGCGAAGGAGCAGATGCCGATGGCCGATCAGTTCTGGGGCGATCGCGCCGGCTCGATTGCCGACCCGGCCGGATTCAGCTGGTGGATTGCCTCGCGCAAGGAAGATCTCGCGCTGGAGGACATCAGGAAGCGGGCGGAGGAAGTCTTCAAGAAGATGGGGACGCCTGCCGCTCCGTAAGGGTACCGAGACGGGCGGATGCCTGCGTGGAACCCTGGCAGGATCTGCGCGACGGCATCCGCTCCCCGTATCCGCAGCCGGATCGGCTTGCCCGATCGTCCACTCGTCACCCTTGCAACTGTCCTCAACGAATGTCACCTCGGCTCCTGCCCGGCGTTCACGGTTTCCGACCTTGACGATCATCTCCCGGCAATCCCGCGGCTTCTGCGATTCTTCGCGGGCATGGGACTTGCTCTCGGCGGTCCCCGGAGGCACCGAAATGAAGCAGCGTGTTCCAACGTTGGCGCTCGTAGGTTTGGCGCTTGCCGCTGCGGGCTGTTCGGTCGCGATGGCGGCTCACCAGCCGTCCAGGAAGGACCTGGGTCTGTTCGCGAATGGCATGCCGCGGAACCTTGTTGTCGCGGAGGTCGGAGCCCCTGTCACGACCGAGTCGAAAGGGGGTAAACGCGTCGACATCTACTCATTCACGCAGGGTTACTCGAAAGCGGCTCGGGTGAGCCGCACGATTGGCCACGGGGCCGCCGACGTGCTCACACTCGGATTGTGGGAGGTGGTCGGCACGCCGACCGAGGCGGCGTTCAACGGCACGCGAGTGGTGTACGAAGTGACCTACGATGCGAGCGATCGCATCGAGAACGTCGTCGTGCTGAAGAAATAGCTGAACCGCGCGATCGCGGCGAACCTCGCGGCTGCGATGGGGTCACTCCGCGCGAAGCACCGCGATTGGATCGACCCGCATCGCCCGGCGGGCCGGGAACCAGCACCCCGCGAACGCCGTCGCGAACATCACCGCGATGGCCAGTGCCAGATTGCGGAGATCGCCCGGATTGACGCCGAACACGACGCTGCCGAGCGCCGGTCCGAGGGCCAGCCAGCCCGCGGCGCCGATCACTGCGCCGACGCCAGTGAGCGCGGCAGCTCGCGCGACGATCATGCCGGCGATCCGGGCCGGCGTCGCGCCGATCGCCATTCGTATGCCGATCGCGACGCGTCCGCTGGCCACGGCATAGGCCAGCACGCCGTAGAGCCCGACCGACGCGAGTAGCAGCGCCAGCGCGGCGAAAGCCGCGAGGACTTGCATCTGGAACCGCTGCCTCGACGTGGCTGCCGCCATCACGTCGTCGAGCGTCCGGAACGTCGCCGCCGCCTCGGGGTTCACTCCTCGCAGGGCGTCCCTGATAGCGTTCGCGAGCGCGCGCGGATCACCGCTCGCGCGCACGAGCAGGCTGCCGGAACCGAGTTGCGCCTGTAGTTGCACCTGCTGGTAGGGCACATAAGCCAGCGGCGGCGCCGGTTCGGTGAGCCCGCGTTGTCGAACGTCGCCCGCGACGCCGACGATGGTCAGCCATCGTTCCTTGGGCTCGAAGCTGTCGAACCAGATGCGCTGGCCTATCGGATCCCGATCGGGCCAGAACCGGCGAGCCATCGCCTGGTTGATCACGACCGCTGCCGGCGCCGGGCCCGTATCGCCATCAGTGATCGCGCGGCCGCCGAGTATCGGGATGCCAAGCGCTTCCATCATCCCTGGCGTTGCGACGAGATAGCCGGCCCCGAACGAGGTGTCGCGCCCGCGTCCCTCGATCAGGAAATTGCCCGCCCGTTGAATCGGATCGAGCGGCAGGTCCTTGATGATCCCGGCGTGATCGACGCCGGGAAGCGCGCGAACGCGATCGAGCAGTTCGCGATAGTAGCCGGCGAGCCGTGTTACCTCACCGCCCCGCATCGGGAACGACAGGCTGGCGGCAAGCACGCCGCGCGAGGTGAAGCCGGCATCCACGGCTCGCAGCCGAACGAAGCTGTCGAGCAGCAGGCCGGCGCCGGCGACCAGCACGAGCGAGAGCGCCACCTGCGAAACGACCAGCAGGCTTTGCGTTCGCTGCGCCTGCCGGGTCGGGCTCGACCGCGCACTTGCGTTGACGAGCTCGTTCACGTCCGGACGCGATCCGCGCCGCGCCGGCAACCACCCGAACAGGATGCCGGTCGCGAGCGACACACCGACACTGAAGGCAACGACGCCGGCGTCCACTTCAGCCTCGGTGCCACGCTGCAGCGTCGCCGGCAACAGCACGCGGAGGAGATCGATCGACCAGTACGCCAGCAGCAGGCCGGAGGCGCCGCCGGCCCCGGCCAGCAGCAGGCTCTCAGCCAGCAGAGACCGGAACAGCTCGCCCCGATCGGCGCCCAGCGCGCTTCGGATGGCCAGCTCGCGGCTCCGCGACGCCGACTGCACCAGCAGGAGATTGGCGACGTTCACGGCGACGAGCAGCAGCAGCAGGCCGACGGCTGCCAGCAGGAGCAGCAGCGCTGGACGGGCGCTCCCGACCAGGTGGTGATCCAGCCGTTCGACGGCCGCATCCTCGGTCTGGTACGGGCCGGGAAACTGGCGTTTCAGGTCCTGCACGGCGGAGCGGATGTCGGCGCGTGCGTGTTCGATGGTGGCGCCAGGGTGCAACCGGCCGATCACGAAGAAGTTATGGGCCGTCCGGGCGTTGCCGTCGGGCAGCGCGCGAGCCGAGACCCACAGGTCGCTGCCGGTGGGGTAGGCGAATCCCTCCGGCATCACGCCGACCACGGTAGAGGGAAACCCGAGCAGCGTGATTCGCCGGCCGACGATGCCCGGGTCGCCGCCGAAGGCCCGCTGCCACAACCCGTGGCCAAGAATCACGTTGGCGAGCATCGCGCTGCCGCGGTGCTCCTCCGGCAGGAAGACGCGTCCCAGCGCCGGCCGGACTCCGAGCACGTCGAAGAACGACTCGGACACGATGGCGCCGGACACGTGCTGCGGCGTCTCGCCGCCGCCGGCGATGAGCGGCGCGTCGCTGTAAAGCGCCATCGCGGTGAAGCTGCGATTGGCGCGCTGCCAGTCGTCGAAGTCCGGCATCGAGGTCCGGCCCTGCTCGTCGCCGGCGACCGATGCTATCCAGGCAAGCCGGTCGGGCTCGGGATACGGCAGCGGATTGAGCAGCACTGCCTTCACCACTGCGAACAGGAGGGTCGTCGCCGCCACCCCGAGTGCCATCGTGACAACGGCCGGGGCTGTGGCGCCGCGCGTCCATTGACGATTGAGGATTGACGAGTGACGACTCATTGGCGATTTATTGATTCACGATTGCGGCATTCGATTTTCTTGATTGGGGCATTGCCGATTGGGGGATTGAGGGAATGGCAATTGAGGATTCAGCCACGCGCCATTCGGCCAATCGTCACTCGGCCAATCGTCATTCATCCAATCCTCATTGCCCCAATGCGGCAATCGCCAATCGAATGGCGCAATCCCCCCAATCACCGGATAGTCAATAAATCGCCAATCGTCATTCCCCCAATCGTCGATGGACGCCCGCACCCTATTTCTTCCCGTTATGCGGCAGGGGCGGCGCCGTTGTCTGGCGCTGGTGCCCGTTTCCAGCCAGCGTCGCGTAGTACTCGAAGGCATACGCAAAGCCCACCAGCCGGGCATCGTCCCACGCACGGCCCATGAACTGGATGTTCACCGGCTGGCCGCGATCGTTCATGCCGGCCGGCACCGCGAGCGTCGGCACACCGTTGGCCGCGCTTGGCGTGTCGCGCCGGCCGAACGCGGCCTTGCCCGAACCGCCGCCGCCGCCGTCGTTGAGGCTGGTGTCGCTCAACAGCCCCGGATAGATGACCGCGTCGACGTTGACCGCATCCATCCAGTCCTTGACCCCCGCAGGGCGGGTGATCTGCCGATAGTCGCGGTGTGTCTGGATCTCGGCCGGTGTCAGCCTGGGCTGGGGTGCGACGCAGGTGCTCGGATTGGCCCTGACGTACAGCACCTTCCGCTGCGAGCAATCCACGTCCACCTCGGTCGTAATGTTGAACCCCTGCTCGGCGAGCTCGGGATGGCTGTCGATGTACTGCCGCCACCCTTCGGCTTGAATCCGGTTGCCGGGGATCGGCTGCGGCGGCGCCGGCGGTGCGTCCGGCGTCGGCGGCGTGGCGAGCTGGCCCATCCGCACGATCGTGGCGCCGGCCTGCACGAGGTACTGCAGCGAGTTCCGCATCGCGTCGATCGTGCCGTTGGTGCCGAACGGTGGAGCAGTCGGGCCGAAGACGTCGGCCCACGCCGAATCCACGAAACCAATACGCTTGCCTGCGAGAGCTCCTGTGTCCAGCACCGAGCGCCAGTCGGCGGGCACCGCACCCGGCGGCCGCCGCAGGGTCGCCGGATCCTCCGGGTCCACTCCGGTCACCACGTTCAACATGTCGGCGAGATCCGACACCGAGCGCGTGATCGCGCCGCCGAAGTCGGTCATCCAGACCAGCGGCTGGATGCCGGTGCCGCTCTCGAGGCCGTCGGTGCCGCGGAGCGTGACCAGGCTCTGCGCGCTTGCCGGACCGTAGAGCGAGTCGCCGGTCTGCGAGCCCATCGCCGCGGCGGCGAAGCTGCCGGCGACAGCGCTGGCCGAGCCGCC
>DATJFF010000068.1:0-45498 GCA_035495795.1 Vicinamibacterales bacterium | reverse complement strand
GGGAAGTTCAAGTGGGAACGCCTCGGCCTCGAGTACACCTTGAGTGACGTCGCTGCACCTACGCCGCAGGCTGCGGAGCGGGTCTGTCAAATCTTCCGCGCCGCAGGCCTGAAAGCATACTGACCATCGTAGCGTTCGGCGCGGGAGGGCCGCGCGTTCTACACCAGCGCGCGCCAGGCTCGGCGGCCGGTCACTTCTCCGGTCGCCGGATTCCCAGCTTCGTCATGCGCGTTTCGAGCGTGCTCGGCTTCAGGCCGAGCCTCTCGGCCGCGCCTCCGTTTCCGCGAATGCGCCAGCCGCAGCCTTCGAGCACGCTGCGCATGTGCGCGACTTCCACATCCACCAGCCTGGTGCTCTTCGCCCCGGCGGCGGCCGGCGCAAACGCGGCCGGTACGAGCGGGATCATCAGCCGTCCGCCCGGTCTTGCGACGATCATCGCTCGCTCGACGACATTGCGCAGCTCGCGGACGTTGCCGGGCCACGAATGGTGCTGCAGCTCGACGAGGCTGTCCTTGTCGATGCTGGCCACAGGCTTGCCGAAGCGCTTTGAGAACTCGTCCACGAAGCGCCAGATGAGCAGCGGAATGTCGCCGGAACGCTCGCGGAGCGGCGGCACGCGGATGGGGAAGACGTTGAGCCGATAGTAGAGGTCTTCCCGGAACTTGCCGGCCGCGACCATTTCCTCCAGGTTGCGATGGGTGGCGGCGACGATTCGGACATCGACCTTGACCGAGCGCGAGCTGCCCAACCGCTCGACCTGGCGATCCTCGAGCACCCGGAGGAGCTTGACCTGCACCTCGAGCGGCAGGTCGCCGATCTCGTCGAGAAAGATTGTGGACTTGTCGGCCAGCTCGAAACGTCCGGTCTGCCGGGTCAGCGCGCCGGTGTAAGCGCCGCGCTCGCGACCAAACAGCTCGCTCTCGAGGAGCGTGTCGGGTATCGCCGCGCAATTGACCCGAACCATGAGCCGATCGCGACGCGTGCTTAGCTCGTGCACCTGATTCGCGAACAGTTCCTTGCCCGTCCCGGTTTCGCCCAGGAGCAGGACGCTCGAATCGGTCGCCGCGACCTGAGCGACGAGATCGAGGGCCTGCAGGATCGGCGTGCTCTGGCCGACGACGGGCGACGCGCCCATCGCCTGCCGTACCTCGCTGCGCAGGTATGAGTTCTCGGCCGCCAGCCGATCGCTGAGCCGCCTGACCTCGGCATGCGCGTCCTGGAGCGCCCGGTCGCTGCGCTGACGGGCAATCGCGTTGGCGAAGACGCGGCTCAAAAGCCTGAGCCGTCCCACGACGTCCGACGACCATTCCCGCTCGTCACGAGCGGTGGCATACGACACGCACCCCGCCACCTGACCGTCGATCGAGAAGCCGATGGTGGCTCCCGCCTTCGCCCCCAGGCGAAGGACGTTCGCACGGGTCACATCGTCTGGGATGTCGGCGGCCCGGGAGTAGGAGCACACTTCACCGGCCATCAGCCTGGCCCACAGGAACGGGAACAGCGCCTTGAGCGACCGTTGCTCGGACGAATCCATCGGAAGAGTTGTCCGCGCCCACCACTGCGCGAGATGAAAGTCGTCGCTTTCTACCTTACGAAGCCACATGACCGCTCGATCGAGGTCGAGTGTCTCGACGATCTTGCGGAGCGAATCGGCAATCGCCTCGTCGAGCGCTTCGGATGGGAGGTTGACGAAGTCGGCCGAGATGGCGCTGACGAGAGCCTCGAATCCAAGGCTCTCCTCGAACCGCTGTTGCGGGCCCTTCTCAGCAGACGATTGCGGCGGAGCGTTGATCACTGACGCCAGAAAGATTGTGCGGCACCCACCAGAGCGGCGTGAGTCCGACCTCCACTTGAAATTCTGCCCCGCCAATGCGACAGCGCAGCAACGTCCGGCCCGACTGATGACCTAGGGTGCGTGGTGCTCCCGTACCGGACTCAGCCATCATACCGCCGGGCCGAGCCGGTTGGCCGCCGCCGAACCCAATACCCGTCACACACCTTATGCGCCGGGCGCGCCACGGACCTGCTGCTTCAGCCACCCCTGATGCAGCCGCCCGATAACGGCGATGGCGTCGTCGGCGCTGTCCAGGCACTGCGGAATCCGGATGTCCTCGGGGCTCGCCAGCGGTGTCTCGGAATCGAGCATGCTGTGGCCCGCCCAGTCCACCAGTCCCCGCCACATCTTGCCAACGAGGATCAGCGGCACGTTGTCGAGGTGGCGCACCTGGAGCAGCTGCCAGATCATCAGCATCTCGAGCACGGTGCCGATGCCGCCGGGCACGACAACAAACGCGTCCGACGCGATCACGAAATGCTGTAGCCGCGTGAAGAACGTTCCGTGCTCGAACGCCTGCTCGACGAACGGATTGACCTCCTGTTCGAAAGGCAGTTCGACGCGGATTCCGATCGAACGCTCCTTCTCGCCCACGCTAGCGGCGCCTTCGTTGGCGGCCTGCATCAGTCCGGGCCCGCCGCCGGTGACGATGTCGCACCCCATCGCGGTGAACGCCGCCGCCGCCCGCTTCACCTCTTCATAGGCGAACGTTCCCGGCTTCGCGCGCGCCGAACCGAAAATTGCGACGCGATACCGCTCGCGCCTGGTCGGCCGCAGTCGGGTCAACGTGTTGACCGCCTCCCACAAGTGGACCATTGCCCCAGCCAGCACCTGCTTGACCGCCGCTTCGTCGGCCAGGCTCACTCCACGTTCATTGGACGGACTAGACATCGTCTCTCCCTGTCAGAAGGCTATTGATTGTCGCCCTCGGTTGAGCTCGCGTGCGGCGCGCCGACCGCCGCGCCGCCCCAGCGCCAGTTCAGGATCCGCGGATCGTCTTCGCCGTGCAGGTTTATGTACTGGCGGTGCTCGAGCAACGCGTCACGAATCTCCTGCTTTGCATACGCTGCACGGGCGCCGAGCTTCGGCACCCGGTCGATGACGTCGCTGACGAGGTGAAAGCGATCCAGCTCGTTCAAGACGCACATATCGAACGGGGTCGTCGTCGTCCCTTCCTCTTTGTAGCCGCGCACGTGAATGTTCGCGTGATTGGCTCTGCGATAGGTGAGGCGATGAATCAGCCACGGGTACCCGTGAAACGCGAACACCACGGGGCGATCGCGCGTGAAGAGCACGTCGAAGTCGTAGTCGTTGAGACCCGAGGGGTGGGCCGAGCGCGGCTGAAGGGTCATGAGATCGACCACGTTGACAACGCGGATCTTGAGTTCGGGCGCATGGCGGCGGAGCAGGTCCACCGCGGCCAGCGTTTCCAGCGTCGGCACGTCGCCGCAGCAGGCCATGACGACGTCGGGCTCGCTGCCGCGGTCGCTGCTGGCCCACTCCCAGATGCCGATCCCGGCATCGCAGTGCTTGATCGCCGCCTCCATCGACAGCCACTGCGGCGCTGGCTGCTTGCCGGCGACGATGACGTTCACCAGGTTGCGGCTGCGCAGGCAACGATCGGTGACGTGCAGCAGGCAGTTGGCGTCCGGAGGCAGGTAGACCCTGATGATCTCCGCCTTCTTGTTGACGACGTGATCGATGAAGCCGGGATCCTGATGGCTGAAGCCGTTGTGATCCTGGCGCCAGACGTGGCTCGAAAGCAGGTAGTTCAGCGACGCGATCGGCCGCCGCCAGCCGATGTGATTGCAGACCTTCAGCCACTTCGCGTGCTGGTTGAACATCGAATCGACGATGTGGATGAAAGCTTCGTAGCAGTTGAAGAATCCGTGGCGCCCGGTGAGCAGATACCCTTCGAGCCATCCCTGGCACTGGTGCTCCGACAGCATTTCCATCACCCGCCCATCGGGTGCGATGTGATCGTCGGTCGGCAGGATCTCGCCGACGAACCCCCGTGCGGTGACGTTGAACAGGTCCTGCCACCGGTTCGAGGCGTTCTCGTCGGGGCTGAAAACGCGGAAGTTGCGCGACGGCAGATTCTCCCGCATCACCGCCGCCACGTATCGGCCTTGTACGCGGGTCGCTTCGACAGTGGCCGCGCCCGGAGAGGGCACCTCCACGGCGAAGTCCTGGAACGCTGGCAGCCGCAGGTCGCGAAGCACCAGTCCGCCGTTCGCGTGCGGGTTCGTTCCCATTCGCCGCTCGCCCGACGGGGCGAGCGCGGCAATCTCCGGACGGAGCCGGCCATCGGCGTCGAACAGCTCGTGCGGCCGATAGCTCTTGAGCCAACCCTCGAGCACCTTGACGTGCCCGGGCTTCTCCATGTCGCCCATCGGCACCTGGTGCGAGCGCCAGTAGTCTTCGCACTGCTTGCCGTCGATCGTCCGAGGACATGTCCAGCCTTTGGGCGATCGCAGCACGATCATCGGCCAGCGCGGCCGGCCGCCGAAACCCTTCGTGCGCGCCTGCCGCTGGATGGCCTTGATCTCGGCAACAGCGGCGTCGAGCACGCCAGCCATCTGCTGGTGCATGTCGTCGGGATCTGAACCCTCGACGTAGCGAGGCGCGTAGCCGTAGCCCTTGAGGAGCTGGTCGAGCTCGTCGGGTGGAATCCGCGCGAGCACCGTTGGATTCGCGATCTTGTAGCCGTTGAGATGCAGGATCGGTAGAACTGCGCCGTCCACCTCAGGATTGAGGAACTTGTTGGAGTGCCAGCTGGTCGCGAGCGCGCCAGTCTCGGCTTCGCCGTCCCCGATCACGCAGGCAACGAGCAGCTCCGGGTTGTCGAACGCCGCCCCGTAGGCGTGCGACAGCGCGTAGCCCAGCTCGCCGCCCTCGTGGATCGATCCCGGTGTCTCGGGAGCCACGTGGCTCGGGATCCCGCCGGGGAACGAGAACTGCTTGAAGAGGCGCCGCATTCCGGCCTCGTCCTGCGAAATCGACGGGTAGAACTCGGTGTACGTGCCCTCGAGATACACGTTGGCGACCAGGGCCGGGCCACCGTGTCCGGGCCCGGTCACGTAGACGACGCTCAGGTCGTGCGCCTTGATCACCCGATTCAGGTGCACGTAGATGAAGTTCAGCCCCGGCGTCGTTCCCCAGTGCCCGAGCAGGCGCGGTTTGACGTCGTCCCTGGTGAGCGGCCGACGAAGGAGAGGATTGTCGAGCAGGTAGATCTGGCCGACCGAGAGGTAGTTCGCGGCTCTCCAGTAGGCGTCGGTGAGACGCAGTTGCTCGGCATCGAGCGGGCCACGCCTCTCCGAGGGCGGGCGGCGAGACGATGCGACGGAGCGACGCGAGGGTCGAATGACGCGGGCGGAGCGGCGAGCCATGACGTGATCTCCTGGCCGATCGAGCGTTGAGATCTGCATCGTAGCCGGGCTCGTGTTACATCGCCACGACAGAACGCCACTGCAGGTTCCCCGCCAACCAGGAGAGTACAGTCAGCTTCATGCAGACCCGACGACCCGCCCGGCTCCTGTCCCGTGCCGTCATCCGCCAGGGGCGGATCTTTCGCATCGAAGTCGACACGGTCACGCTCCCGACCGGCCACACCGTGGAGATGGAGGTGATTCGCCACCCCGGCTCGGTCGTGCTGCTGCCGGTACCCGCACCCGGACAGGTGATCCTGATCCGGCAATACCGCTACACCATCGACCGCTATATCTTGGAGCTGCCGGCCGGCAGCCTGAAGCCGGGAGAGGATCCCGACGCTGCCGCGGCGCGGGAATGCGAGGAAGAGATCGGGCTGGTGCCGCGCCGAACCGAACGTCTGAAGGCGTTCTACCCGACGCCAGGGTTCTGCGACGAGCTGATGATCTTCTACCGGTGCACGGAGCTCGAGCAGCCGGCTGCGGATTCAACAGCACAGAAGGACGAGGACGAAGACATCGAGCCCCGCACGTTCACGGTGGACGAGGCCAGACAGCTCGTGGCGTCAGGCGAGATCGTGGACCTGAAGACGGTGGCCGGCCTGACGCTGCTGTAAAAAGAAACCACGAAGACGCGAAGGCCACGGAGGACAGCACGAAGATCGTTATTGGGGTGTCACGCGTGCTGCCCCAGAGATTCCTTCGTGCGTCCTTCGCAGTCTTGCCTTCGTAGTTTCCTTGCTCTACTGCAGCGACGCGTGGGCGCGGGCTCGGCCGTGGGGCTTTGCCTTGGTCGCGCTGCTGCGCGTCGCCGGGAGAAGCGCGAGCAGCAGCGCCTCGTCGATGGTGCTCACCAGGTGAATGGTGAGGCCGCGGCGCAGCTCCTCGTTGAGATCCTCCTTGACGTTCTTCTCGTTTTGTTTCGGCAGGATCACTTCCTTGATGCCGGCGCGTTTGGCGGCCAGCACCTTCTCCTTGATGCCGCCGACCGGGAGGACCTTGCCCGACAGGGTGATCTCACCGGTCATCGACACGTCGCCGCGCACGGCGCGCCGCGACAACGCCGACACCAGCGCCGTCACCATCGTCACACCCGCCGACGGCCCGTCCTTCGGGATCGCGCCGGACGGGACATGGAGGTGGATCTCCGAGGCCTTGAAGAACTCGGGATCGATGTTCCACTCGTTCGCGTGAGCGCGGACCCATGACAGCGCGGCTCGGGCCGATTCCTTCATCACATCGCCGAGCTGTCCGGTGAGGGTCAGCGAGCTGCTTCCGGCCATGCGCGACGCTTCGACGAACAACACCTCACCGCCGACCGGCGTCCACGCCATGCCGGTGGCGACACCGGGCTGCTTGGTGCGCTGCTCTACTTCCTCTTCCATGAAGCGGGGCGCGCCGAGCAGCTCGCTGACCAGTTCCGGCGTCACGCGGATCTTCGCCTCGTCGCCCTCGGCGCGGCGACGCGCCACCTTGCGGCAAATCGCGCCGATCTCGCGTTCGAGATTGCGGACGCCGGCCTCGCGGGTGTAGCCGCGAATCACCGCGCGCAGCGCCTGGTCGGAGAAGGTCACCTGCTTCGACGTCAAGCCGTGATTCTGGACCTGCTTGCCGACCAGGTGCTCGCGGGCGATCGCGAGCTTCTCCTCTTCGGTGTAGCCAGCGAGCTCGAGCACTTCCATCCGGTCACGAAGCGGCCCTGGGATGGTGTCGAGCACGTTGGCGGTGGTGATGAACAGTACCTCGGACAAGTCGAAAGGGACGTCGAGGTAGTGGTCACGGAACGTGTTGTTCTGCTCGGGATCGAGCACTTCGAGCAGCGCCGACGACGGGTCGCCGCGGAAGTCGGAGCCGAGCTTGTCGACTTCATCCAGGATGAAGACGGGATTCTTCGACTCGGCCCGCCGCAGGCCCTGGATGATCTGTCCCGGCAGCGCGCCAATGTAGGTACGGCGATGCCCGCGGATCTCGGCCTCGTCACGGACGCCGCCGAGCGAGATGCGCACGAACTTGCGGCCCAGCGACGTGGCGATGGAACGCGCCAGCGAGGTCTTGCCGACACCCGGAGGCCCGACGAAGCAGAGAATCGGTCCTTTGAGCGACGGATTGAGCTTGCGCACCGCCAGATACTCGAGGATGCGGTCCTTGAGCTTCTCCAGACCCGAGTGCTCGTCGTCGAGAATCTTCTTGGTCCGCGGCAGATCGATCACTTCGTCGGTCCGCACGTTCCAGGGCAGCGCAACGATCCAGTCGAGATAGGTTCGGGCCACCGTGAACTCGGCGGCCGCAGGCGGCATCTTCGACAGGCGATCGAGCTCCCGCATCGCCTCCTTCTTGACCGCCTCGGGCAGGCCAGCGGCTTCGATCTTGTCGCGCAGCTCGTCGATCTCGCGCGTCTGGTCGTCGCCTTCGCCGAGCTCCTTCTGGATCGCCTTCAGCTGCTCGCGCAGGAAGTAATCGCGCTGGTTCTTGCCAACTTCGGACTGAACCTGGGACTGGATCTTGGATCCGAGCTCGAGCACTTCGAGCTCCTTGATCAACAGCCGGTTCAACAGGTCGAGGCGGGCCCGGACGTCGAGGGTCGCCAGAACCTCCTGCTTGGTCTCGGTGCTGATCGTCCCGAGGCTCGAGGCGATGAAATCCGCCAGCCGGCCCGGCTCGGTGATGTTCATCGCGAGCGTCTGCAGGTCGTCGGACATGAGCGGCGACAGCGAGACGATCTGCTGAAAATTGGTCTTGATGTTCCGCTGGAGCGCGTCGATCTCGAGCTTGTCCTTCTCGCCGACCGCCTCGGGCAACTCGGTGACCCGGGCCTTGAGGTAGGGTCGCGTGGATATCATCTCGTCGAGGCGGACGCGCATCACGCCCTGGACGATGATCCGGAGGCTGCCGTCGGGCAGCTTGAACATCTTGTGAATGTGGCTGGCGGTCCCGACCGGGTGGAGATCCTGCTGCTGCGGATCGTCCTCGGCCGCCTCGCGCTGGGCGAAGACGGCAATCATCCGGCCCGAGCCGACCGCCTCGTCGATGAGGCGAACGGAGCTCTCTCGCGCCACGGCGAGCGGCATGAAGGCCTGCGGGAACAGGACGGTGTCACGGAGCGGCAGCACCGCGATCTCTGGCGGCACGTTGGCCGGCAGGCGAATCTGCTCGTCCGAGACGGGTTCTATCTGATCGCTCATGCGACCCCCACAACGATGTGTTTCGGATGGTCCGACGGCCCTTCGCAGTGGCCGCAGCGGTGGGTGAGGGCTGCAGGCCCCGCCCACCGGCGGAGCCTGCGATTCAGGAAGGACGCCGGGGTGTTACCCCTGGAACTCGTAAAAGAGGCTGGACGCCCCGCGCCGAGCGGCCATCCGCTCGCGCTTCTGGGCATTTTCGCGCGCCTCCTCGCAGTCCTTGCATCGGACCGCGAAGGGCAGGGCACGCAGCCGCTGTTCGGCAATCTCGTCACCGCACTCGAAGCAGCGACCATAGGTCCCTTCCTCGAGCCGCGAGAGCGCCTCGTTGATCTTGTTGAGCGTCTCCGCCTTCATCTGGATGAGGGCGAACTCGATATCTTCCTGGATATCGACCTCGCTGGTCTCACCCTGATCCATCACTTCGTGGGGCTTCTCGGAGCCCTCGGTGCGGACGCCGCGGATACGGCCCTGCACCTCACTCATGATGTCGCGGCGACGATCCTCGAGTATCTTCCGCAGTTCTTCGTAGCGCGTCGCCTTGGACGCCTCTGCAACCGCTGTTCGCTTCGCTACCTTGGCCATGACAGCCACTCCTTCCTGTTCCCCCTTCCGAGCCGTTCACTCGGAGGCGATATGATGCCCGCCCTCTCTTGCAAAGGCGGTGCCTATGAACCCGGCTCGAACCCGAAGCCGGAAACGGTTGATCAGCGTTGCTGGCGCCCGCAGAAGGTATGAAAGACGATGGAAATTTTCACTGTCGCTTTTCCAGCTGGACCGTAGAAATTCCCGCTTCTGTCGAGCATCGCAACTTACGCACTCACAACAACTTACTGACCGAAACCCAGCGCGAACGGCTCTTGTTTAACACCGTTCACTGCAATTAGACGCCGGACCGGCCAGAAGGGTTCTTGGACAACTGTCGCCCCTTCATGTCCTGCCAGGGGGACATTATGAAACGCGGAAAGGTAGCACGAACGCCCTGGAATGGCAAGGCGACCTCTGCCAGGCTGGAGTCCTGCCCCGGACTGCCGTAGTCCTGACCACCGCTGCCGGGTAAACTTGCACGCCGTGACCTGTCCGCTGTGCCACAAACGTCCCGCGAAGCGCGCCTGCCCGGCGCTCGGCCGCGACATTTGTCCGACCTGCTGCGCTACAAAGAGACTGGTCGAGATCCGCTGTCCTTCGGACTGCCGGTACCTCGAAACGTCCCAGAAGCACCCGGCGGCAACAGTCAGGAAGCAGCAGGAGCACGACATCGCCATCCTGCTCGGAGCGATGGGCCGCCGGCCGACCGAGATGCAGCTTCAGCTCTTCTTCCTGATTTCGAGCGTGATTACGCGATTTCGGCCGGAGGGATTGATGACGCTCGGCGACTCGGACGTGGCCGACGCGGCTGCGGCGATGGCGGGGACCCTCGAAGCGGCGGACCGCGGTGTGATCGCCGAACTCCCCGGGAACAATCCCGTGAGCGAGGGCTTGCGCCGCCGGATCGACGGTTTTCTGGCTGAAATCGGCAAACGTGGCGGCCCGGGCTTCGGCCGCCAGGCCGCGGAGGTGCTCCGCGGCATCGAGCGGGGCGCGCGACACGAGGCGCCGGGGCTGGCCGACGATGGCCCGAATCCCTACCTCGCGCTCCTGAACCGGGTCATGCCGCCGGCCGCGGAAGAGAAAACGGCGTCGCCCGGCTCACCCATCATCATTCCCTGAGCCCGCCGGCGGCCCTGCACTTTTGAATGCTGAGTGCTAGAATGGTGGTTTCACCAGGAGCGATTGATTCATGGCCATGCGGTGTGAAGTTTGCGGGAAGGGTCCGGCGGTCGGCCGTCGCGTATCCCATGCGCACAACGTACGTCCTCGCCGGTTCGAGCCGAACATCCAGAGCGTCCGGGCTGTTGTGAACGGCGCCACCAAGCGGATCCGCGTCTGCACGCGCTGCATCCGGTCCAGCAAGGTCACCAAGGCCGCTTAACCCCTCGGTTCGCGATAGTGGAAACATCGAACGGCCCGATGGTCCGACCGGAACCGGCACGAACCATGGGAGTTCGAACAGATGGCATGCTCAACTCGAGTGAGCTCGGGGGTTAGATGCGAGAGGTCGTGAGCTCGCCGGGAGCGCCGGCCGCCATCGGTCCCTATTCAGCGGGCGTGCGGGCTGGCAACCTCCTGTTCCTGTCGGGTTCGATCCCGCTGGACCCGGCCACCGGACAGGTCGTGCCGGGCGACATCGCCGCGCAGGCAACGCGCGCGATGGAGAACATCAAGGCGCTGCTCACCGCCGCCGGCGCGGACTTCGCGAATGTCGTCAAGACCACGGTGTTCCTCGCCGACATGAACGAGTTCGCAGCGATGAACGAGGTCTACGCGAAGTACTTCGTCGCCCCCTTCCCCGCCCGCTCCACCGTCCAGGTCGCGCGCCTCCCGCGCGACGTCCGGGTGGAAATCGAAGTCGTCGCCGTCCTGGGATAAAAGAAACCACGAAGGCACGAAGGACACGAGGAACGGCACGAAGATTCTCTTTGGGGGTGTCAGGCGTGCTTCCCCGAAAGTCTTCGTGAGTCCTTCGTGCTCTTCGGGTCTTCGTGGTCTCTTTTTATCTGTTCGGGGCGCGTTCGACGTCGAGCACGCCTTCAACCCCGCGCAGTGACTTGATCACCTTCTCGAGGTGCTTCATGTCGCGGATCTCGACGGTCATGCCGACCGTCGCGTGCGCGGAGTCGCTGGTCGTGGCTTCGAGGTTCGTGATGTTCGTGTTGATCTCGGCCACGCGGGCGCTGAGCGCGGCGAGCATTCCCTTCCGATCCTCGACCGCCATCGTCAGACGCACGGTGTAGGGCGCGTTGTCGCTGCCCTTGTCCCATTCGACGTCGATCCGGCGCTCCGGGTCGTACTGCAGGTTGATCACATTGGGGCAGTTCGCTGAGTGCACGGACACACCCTTCCCGCGAGTGATGTAGCCAACAATCTTCTCGCCGCGGATGGGATTGCAGCAGCGAGCCCGGAAGACCATCAGCTCGTCGGCGCCGCGGACCTTGATGCGATCGGGTTCGCCGCCCGGCTTCAGAACGCGCTTGACGGCAGTGAGCACCGGGTGTTCGGGCGCCTTCTCCTTCAGCTGATCCTGCGGCACCAGCTTGTCGAGCACCTGCCGCGCCGAGACTTTCCCGTACCCGATTTGCGCGAGCAGGTCCTCGGCTCTCTGCGCCCCGAACTCCTCGGCTGCCGCCAGCACGGCGTCGCTTTCGAGAAGCTTGGCGGGGTTGAGGTCGAAGCGGCGCGCCTCCTTCTCGAACACCTTCCGCCCGAGCTCCACCGCGCGCTCCTTTTCCTCCGACTGGATCAGGTGCTTGATCTTGTTCCGTGCGCGCGAGGTGGTCACGAAGCTGAGCCAGTCGCGGCTCGGCTTGTGAGCCGGGTTGGTCATCACTTCGACGATGTCGCCGTTCTTCAATCGCGTACGGAGCGGGACCATCCGTCCGTTTACCCGCGCGCCCACCGTCTTGTGGCCGACGTCGGTGTGCACGGCGTACGCGAAATCGACCGGCGTCGACCCTTTCGGCAACACCTTCACCTGGCCGCGCGGCGTGAAGGTGTAGACCTCTTCCGGATAGAGGTCGATCTTCAGGTTGGCGAGGAACTCCTGCGGATCACGCACTTCCTGCTGCCACTCGAGGAGCTGCCGGAGCCACTGGAAGTACTGCTCGTCGCGCCCGGCGCCGACGCGCCCTTCCTTGTACTTCCAATGCGCCGCGATCCCTTCCTCCGCGCGCCGATGCATCTCCTCGGTCCGGATCTGGACCTCGAACGGCAGGCCGCGCTCGCTGATGACCGAGGTATGCAACGACTGGTAGCCGTTGGGCCGGGGCATCGCGATGAAGTCCTTGATCCGGCCCGGCACCGGCGACCACGTCTGGTGGATGATCCCGAGCGCCGCGTAGCAGTCCTTGATCGACGGCGTGACCACGCGGAGCGCGATCAGGTCGTACACCTGATCGAGATCGATCTTCTGCTTCTTCAGCTTCAGCCAGATGCTGAAAAGGCGCTTGATGCGCCCGTCGATCGCCACCACCGGCACCTGCGCCTCGGAAAGCTTGGCCGAGATCTGGGCCTTCAGCTCCTCGATGCTGCCCTCGGTCGCGCGCCGCTTGGCTTCGACGCGGGCGTTCAGCGTCTCGAACGCTACCGGCTCGAGGTACCTGAACGAGAGCTCTTCGAGCTCGTTCTTGATCTTGGACATGCCCAGCCGGTTGGCAATGGGGGCGTAGATGTCCAGGGTTTCCTGGGCGATGCGCACCCGCCGCTCTTCGGACATGTGCTGCAGCGTGCGCATGTTGTGGAGCCGGTCGGCCAGCTTGACGAGGATGACGCGGATGTCGTCGACCATCGCCAGGAGCATCTTGCGGAAATTCTCGACCTGCCGCTCTTCGCGCGAGGAGAACGGGATCGCGCCGATCTTGGTCACCCCTTCGACGATGTGGGCGACGTCCTCCCCGAACCTCTCCCGCAGGGTCTCGGGCGTCGTCAAGGTATCCTCAACGACGTCGTGGAGGAGGCCGGCGGCAACGCAGACCGCGTCGAGCTTCATCCCGGCCAGGATGTCGGCAACCTCGAGCGGGTGAACCAGGTAGGGTTCGCCGGAGTGGCGGACCTGGCCCTTATGCTCCAGGGCGGAGAAGACGTAGGCTCGCCGCAGCAGCTCCAGGTCGGCATCGGGGTTGTAGCCCCGAACCCGGTCCAGCAAATCCTCGAAGCGAATCATCGCAAACGGTGTCTAAGGTCGTTATGGGAGCACTGCGGGAACCGCGAGAGCCCCGCGAACCGCGAGAACGCCGGGAACTCCGAGAACCCGCAAGATCAGTGTAGGGTCGGGGTTGCGGGGGGTCAAGGAACGGGGCTATACTTTGCGGTCTTCGCATCCCAGTGCGGAGACATTGTAAGCGCTTGTAACGACTCGACTTGGGAACCACCACAGTACTTTGAGGGGGACATGATGAGGATTCGGTCAGCAGGGGCGTACCTGGCTCTGATCGTCGGGATCGGTGTCGCGGCCGCCGGATGCAGCCAGATCGGCCAGATCAAGGCAATGAAGGCGTTCAAAGACGGCAACAAGCTCTACGCTTCGAACGACTTCCGCGGCGCCGCCGGTAAGTACGAGGAGGCCGTCGCCGCCGACCCGAGCGGCGAGCTGAATTCCTGTGGCACCAGCCCAGGTTGCGTCTACTTCTTCCTCGCCAACTCCTACGACAACATGTACCGCCCGGCACGCAAGGGCGAGCCGAACAACGACGCCTACCTGACCAAGGCGGTCGCCAACTACAAGCTGGCCTCGGAGAAAATCAGCGACGAGACCTTCAGGACCCGCGCCCTCGAGTATCTGGTCGCGGCCTACGGCCCGGACAAGCTCAACGATCCCGAGCAGGCAGAACCGATCATCCGGCAGATGATCAAGCTCTCTCCGAACGAACCGACGAACTACTTCGCCCTCTCCCGTCTCTACGCTGACTCGGGTGAGTACGAACTGGCGGAGCAGACGCTCCTGCAGGCCAAGGATTCCAAGCCGAACGATCCGGCCGTCTATCTGCAGCTGGCGAACTTCTACAACGCCCAGGGCGACTTCGATAAGACGATCCAGTACCTCAACGAACGCATCAAGATCGAGCCGAACAATCCCGAGGCCCACTACACCGTAGCTACCTACTACTGGGACAAGGCGAACCGGGACTTCCGGCTCACCGACAAGCAGAAGATCGAGTACGTCATGGACGGCCTGGAATCGGTGGACAAGGCCATCTCGATCAAGAGCGATTACATGGAGGCGATTGCCTACAAGAACCTCCTGCTCCGCCTCCAGGCCAACCTCGAGAAGGATCCGAAGAAGCAGCAGGCCCTGCTGAAGGAAGCCGACGAGCTCCGCGACAAGGCCAACGAGCTGCGGAAGGCAAAGACCCAGGGCACCGACTAACGGCCGGACATCGGCTTCAGGGCTCAGCCCTGAGTTCTGGCGTACGACCGAACCGGGTGATCTCCACAGAGAGGTCACCCGGTTTTTTATTCTGCAGACGGCCGGCCGTCTCTGCTATTTCGTTTACCCATTGGTCACAATTGGGTGGTAGTTTTTTGCAGTTTCAGGAGAGTGAGGACGCTGACCACCATGTTGCCTTTCCCTGTACAGCTACGGCGATTGATTTTCGTTTTGTGCCTCTGCGCCTGGCCCATCGCGCCAGCGGCCGCGCAGTCCCAGGCGACCACCGGCGAAGTGAACGGTCGCATCATCGACGCCCAGGGCGGTGCCTTGCCCGGCGTCGCGGTGACGGCCAAGAACCCGGACACCGGCTACAACCGGACCGTGAGCACCAACGAGGAGGGGCTGTACCTACTGCCGCTGCTTCCCCCCGGGATTTATGACGTGACGATGGAGCTGGCCGGGTTCACCTCGACCACCCGCCGCATCGCGCTGACCGTCGGCGCGAGCATTACCTACAATCACACGCTGCAGCTGTCCTCGATTGCCGAGAGCGTCACAGTGACGGCCGCCACGCCGCTGGTCGAGACGACGGCGACCGTGCGGACCACCACCCTCAACGAGGAGGCCATCAAGAACCTGCCGATCAACGGCCGGCGGTTCCAGGATTTCATCACGCTCACGCCGACGGTGCAGGTGGACACCTCGCGTGGCCAGCTGTCCTTCGCCGGACAGCGCGGCATCAACTCGAATGTGAGCGTGGACGGCGCCGACTACAATCAGCCGTTCTTCGGCGGCATCAAGGGCGGCGAGCGATCCAACAACGCGTTCACCATTCCGCTCGAGTCGATCCAGGAATTTCAGGTGGTGGCCGCGGGCTACTCCGCGGAGTTCGGCCGCTCGACCGGCGGCCTGGTCAACGCGATCACGAAGTCGGGCACCAACACCACGCGCGGCTCGGCCCTCTACGTGAACCGCAATCGTGACTGGGCCGAGAAGAACGCGTTCGGCCAGACCGCGGCGCCGACCCAGCAGCAGTTCGGCGGTTCCGTGGGAGGACCGCTCGTTCGCGATCGCTTGTTCTACTTCGGCGCGTTCGAGCAGCAGCTGTTCGAGAACACGCGCAACGTCGTGTTCAACTTCGCGGGCGCGGCGCGGAATGCGGACACTGCGGAGGCCTTCGACCAATACTCCAACCTTCAGGAACCATTCGACACGACCAACGACGCCACGGCCCTGCTCGGGCGAATTGATTACCAGCTCGGCACCGGCAGCCGCCTGAACGTCCGCTACAACTACAGCCGCAACAAGGCGCTCAACGCCAACGCGACCGGCAATGCGTTGTCGGACACGACGACCAGCGCCCTCTCGAACAACGGCACGGAAAAGGACAACACCAACACCCTGGTCGGGCAGTACACGTCGGCACTCCGGGGGAACCTGCTGTTCGAAGCGCGCGGCCAATACGCGCGCGAGGAGCGGCCGCGCGATGCCAACGCGCTCGAGCCGACCGTCACGAGCCAGGTCGGGAACTACGGGACGGTGAGCTTCCTCGGCCAGAACATCCAGCGCGACTGGCGCGCCCAGGCGGCCGCGAACCTGACCGCAGTCAAGGGCACGCACACGTACAAGTTCGGCACCGAATACAACCACGTGGACGCGTACCAGCTGTTCGGCTTCAACCAGTTCGGGGCCTGGAACGTGATCGGTGTGCCCTCTGTGGCTCTCGAGATCATGAGCGTCGGCGGACCGAATGCCAACCGCTTCGACGTGCCCATCGCCAGCGCTAGCTATCTGAAGCAGCTGGGCAACCTTCAGCTGTCGCTCGCCACCGACGAACTGGCGTTCTTCGCGCAGGACGCGTGGCGCGTCACGCCAACGTTCACATTGAACTACGGCCTTCGCTGGGAAGGGGCGTTCAACCCGACGCCCCAGGCGAACAACGATTTCATGCTCAACGCGCTGAACGGGTTCGTCTTCCCGAATGGGCGGACCGTCGATCCGACCCAGATTCCGGATCAGCTCAGCCAGTTCGGGCCACGCGTCGGCTTCGCGTGGAACCCCGGCGCAGACGGAAAGACGGTGGTTCGCGGCTATACCGGCCTTTACTACGCGCGAACGCCGATGCTGCTGTTTGCGGCGCCGATGAACAACTTCCGCGTGCCGCCTGGTGATCTCTCGGTGCAGCTGCCGTTCACCGCGCCGGCCGGCAACCCGAACAGCACGCTGTACCGCCAGCTCCTGTTGATCGGCATCGATCTGAATCAGACGCCGCTCAACAATCTGCCGATTCTCTCGACCGATCAGATCATGCAGATTGCCAGTGCACTCGGGTTGACGGTGAACCCCTACCTCGGGGCGCAACCGCTCGTGATTGATCAGGACTTCAAGAACCCGCGGGCGACCCAGTTTGGCGCCGGGTTCGAGCGCGAGCTGGCGCCCGGTTTCACCGCGTCGGCCGACTTCGTCTACGTCAAGACCGACAACCTGCAGCGCAACCGCGAGATGAACCTGGCCGTGCCCGAGGCGCGGGCGACCGATCCTGCGCTGCGGCCGTTCTTCGCGACGGCGCGTCCAAATGCGTCACTGGGTTCCGTCCAGGTACGCGAGTCCACTGCCGAATCCAAGTATCGGGCGCTGTCGCTCGGGGCTCGGATGCGCAAGGCGTCGTCGCAATTCAACGTGAGCTACGTGTTGTCGAAGTCCGAGTCCGACGACGACAACGAGCGTGACTCCGGCGGCCCGAGCGCGGAGAATACCTATGACCTGACGCCTGAGCGGGGACCGGCCCGACTCGACCGGCGGCACCAGTTCAACGGCCACGCCGTGTTCTTCCTGCCGTACAACTTTGACATCAGCGGCGGGTTCCGCTTCCTGTCAGGGCTGCCGATCGACGCGACGATGGGTCGTGACGCCAACAACAGCCGCGGCGGCCCGGATCGGCCGTTCAGCGCCCCCGGCGTGCCGTTCCAGCGCAATGGCTTCCGGAATGAGCCGTTCAAGGAGATCAACCTCCGCGCGCAGTGGGGCCTCAACATGGCCGAGGGCCGGCGCCTGCTCTTCACGGCGGAGGTGTTCAACCTGTTCAACTGGGACAACATCCAGTTCCTGGGGAACGCCGTCACCAACTACTGTGCGGGCACGGCGCCGGACGACTGCGGATTCGGTCCAGCCACGAACCCGAACTTCCTGTCGCTCACCGACAACAACCCGACGTCGGCAACGTTCGGGCAGCTGATCACGACGAACAGCCCCGGCGCGCCGCGCCAGATTCAGCTCGGCGTACGGTTCCAATTCTGAGCAGGTTTCAGGCTCCAGGCCTCAGGCTTCAGTCCTGACCCGAAGGCCGCCCGGTCGCACCGGGCGGCCTTTTTCGTTCACGGCGCTTCCGGCGGTTTCGTGCTTTGAACGTGCCGAGGGTCGAACCCCCGTGCGTTGAGCCCTCGTGATTCGTTAGACTGCTGGCAGGAGGTCCCCGTCCATGCCCCGCCCGGTCGCCGTCGCCCTGCTTGCCGTTGCTGTGGCCGTGTTCGCGATCGCCGCGCCCCAGGCGCGACAGGAGCCACTGGGAAAGATCGACTTCCCGACTTCGCAAACCGGACCTGCACAGGACGCGTTCGTACACGGTGTGTTGCTGCTCCACTCCTTCGAGTACGACGATGCGAAGGAGGCGTTCCAGCAGGCGCAGAAAGCGGCGCCGGACTTCGCGATGGCCTACTGGGGCGAGGCCATGACCTACAACCATCCGCTCTGGTCGCAGACCGCGCCCGATCCGGCGCGCGAGGCGTTGGGCAAGCTCGCGGCGACACGCGAGCAGCGTCTCGCCAAGGCCGGGAACGACAAGGAGCGCGACTGGCTGCGCGCGGTCGAGGCGCTCTACGGTGAGGGAGAGAAGCCCGCACGCGATCTCGCGTACGCCGCTGAAATGCGCCGGATGAACGACAAGTACCCGGACGATCTCGAGGTGAAGGCCTTCTACGCGCTGGCGCTGCTCGGCAGCAGCCAGGGGCGCGACGTCGGCACCTACATGAAGGCCGCGGCGCTCGTCGAGGACGTGGTCCGCGTCAACCCCCAGCATCCCGGCGCGATTCATTACCTGATTCACGCCTACGACGATCCCGCCCACGCCCCGCTCGGCCTGCGCTACGCAGAGGCCTACGCGAAGATCGCTCCGGCCGCCTCGCACGCGCTGCACATGCCGTCGCACATCTACTTCGCGCTCGGAATGTGGGACAAGGCTGCCGAGTTGAACGAGCGATCGGCGAAGGCCGCCGACGAGCGCGTCTCCCGCAAAGGGCTTGGTGTCGACGATCGCGGATTCCATGCGCTGCTGTGGCTCACCTACAGCTACCTGCAGCAGGGGCGATACCAGGACGCGCACGAAGTGCTCGATCAGATCGACAAGGCCGCCGCCGAGAGCGGCAGCGTCCGGACCCGAAGCCATCTGGCGCTCGCGCGCGCGGCGTGGGTGATCGAAACGCGCCGCTGGACCGACGCGAAGCCTGATGGGGTCAACCCCGAAGGGCTCGGCGCCGACGCTACGGCCGCCGACCTGTTCGCGATCGGAATGGCTGCGTTTCGTAGCGGCAACCGCGCCGCAGGCAGCGATGCATTGCAACGGATGGCCACCCTCGCGGGCGACGGCGATCGGCCGGTCCGCAGCGTGACGACGGCGAAGCCCTCGACGACGCGGCCGAACACGTCCCGCCCGGGAGTGACGCCGATGCCGGTGCCGCGGCCCTCGCTGCCGACGCCCGCGGAGCTGATCGCGGCGCAGACTGCTGCCGCCGGGCAGCCCCAGACTGGACTGCCCGCGGCTGGCTCCGGCAACGACAAGCGCGTCGCTGCGATCATGGCGCAGCAGCTCGAGGCCATCCTGATCTTCTCCGAGGGACGCCGCGACGAGGGCCTCGTGCTTGCCCGCCAGGCTGCGGCTGTCGAGGACGACTTGAGCTTCGAGTTCGGGCCGCCGCTTCCGGTGAAACCGGGCCACGAGCTGGTCGGCGATCTCTCGATGGACGTGCGCAGGCCGGGAGACGCGGTGGTGGCCTACGAGGCGGCGCTGAAGCGATATCCGGGGCGTGCGCTCTCGCTGCTCGGTCTCTACCGCGCGGCCATGGCGTCGCGCCAGCCGCAGAAGGCGCAGCAAGCCGCGGCGGAGTTGCGGAAGATCTGGCAGCGCGCCGACAAGACGCTGCCCGAGCTGCGCGAGATCGCGGCGGTACCGCCGCCGAGCTCTCACTAGGCTCCAGGCTTCAGCCTCCGGGCTTCAGGCCTGACGACCTGACGGCAGTCTTGGGCTTGGGGCTTGGATCAGAACACCATGTCTCGGGTCCTCGTTGCGCTGTGCGGGCTCGCGGTGGTCCTGGCTGGCTCGACCCGTGCGCCTCTTCATCAGATCGAAGGCACGGTGGTGGCCATCGCTGCGAGGCACTCGCTGACGGTCGTCAACGAGCAGACAGATCCTACCGGTGTTGAATTTCTACTGGGTGGAGCGCGCATCGAGTCGCATGAAGCACTCACTCCCGGCGCTCATGTCAGGGTCTGGTATCGCTTGGTTGGCGAGCGTCGGCCAATCGTCGACCGCGTGCGTGTGGTCGCGAACTGACGCCTCCAAAAACAAAGGCCGCCTGGGGTCCTCCCAAGCGGCCTTCGTGTGTCTGGCCTGAAGCCTAGAGCCTGAAGCCTAGCAGCGTCAGCAACCTAGTCGCTGCCGCTCGCGCCCGCGGCCTTGCGCATGGCCTCGGTCACGATGCCGACCTTCTCGACCCCGGCGCCCTTGGCGGCGTCGATGACTTCGACGATGTCGCCGTAGCGGAGCGCGCCCGCGCCGGCGATGAACATCGTCTTGTCCTTGCGGGTCTCGAAGATGGTCCGGAGACGGCTTTCGAGCTCCTGGACGGTGACGTCCTGCTTGTTGACCGAGATGCGGCGGTCAGCCGTGTACTCGAGCACGATCTGCGAGATGTCCACCTGCTGCTGCTGCGCCTGCTGGGTCTCGGCCGGGAGGTTGATGTCCAACCCCTTCTGCGAGAGCGGCAGGGCGGCCATGAAGATGACCAGCAGCACGAGAAGCACGTCGATCATCGGGGTAATGTTCATGTCGCCCGATGGCTCGAGCTTCTTGCCCATGAACACTTTTTCGGCGCCGAAATGCTGATGTGCGTGAGCCATTTCAGTTCCCCCCGCCCGGACGCTGCTTCGGGTCGGTGATGAGGCCCATGTCCTCGATCCCGGCCGCCCGAAGCTGGTCCATCGCCGCCATCACCGCGCTGTACTGCGCGTCCTCGTCAGCCTTGATGAGGATGATGCGCTCGGCCTTGCCTTCGAGGATGTCGTCGACGCGCTGCCGGAGCTCCTCTTCGCGGACCGGCACGCCGTTGACGAAGTAGCGGCCCTGCGAGTCGACCGCGACCACCGTCTGATCCTGCGTCTCAGGCTTGTCCGAGCTGTAGGCTGCGACGGGCAGCTTGACGTCGGCGCCCTTCTGCAGCAGCGGTGCGACGATCATCATGATGATCAGCAGCACCAGCATCACGTCCACGAGCGGGGTGACATTGATGTCGGATTTGACTCCGCCTTTTGCCCCCCCCATGTCCATTGCCATGTCGGTTCTCCTTGAGTTGCCTGTGCACGTGTGAGGCGCCGGCAGACGCCCGGCGCCTCGTCCGTGACCGGACCTAGGCGGTCTTCTTGATGAAGTAGTCCACCATCTCCGACGAGGAGTTGTCCATCTCCACGTTGAAGTACTCGAGGCGGCCCGACAGGTAGTTGTAGAACCACACCGCCGGGATGGCGACGAACAGGCCGAGCGCGGTTTCGACGAGCGCTTCCGCGATACCGGCCGAGACCGCGCCGATACCACCCGAGCCGGTCGACGCGATACCGACGAACGCGTTGATGACGCCGACCACCGTGCCGAGCAGACCCACGAACGGCGCCGTGGCGCCGATGGTGGCGAGACCCGAGACGCCCTTCTTCAGGTCGTTCGAGGTGAGTGCGGTCGCGCGCTGAATCGAGCGGCGAACGGTGTCGAGCACGTCTTCACGCGACAGGCCCGAGTTGCTCTCCTGCTGGAACTGGTATTCCTGCAGGCCGGCGAGCACCACCTTGGCGAGGTGGCTGTAGCGGTACTCCTTGGCCGAGGAGAGCGCGATGGCCTCCTTGAGACGGCCTTCCTTGAGGTGCTTGGCCACCTGCGGAGCGTAGAGCTTCGACTGCTTCTTCGCCTGGCTGAAGGTGTAGATGCGCTCGATCGCGACACCCACCGACCAGAACGACATGATGAAGAGCACGACGGCGATGGCGATGGCCACGGGGCCCATCGATTCGAACATCTCGACCAGGTCGAGACCACCACCACCCTGCGCGAACGCCGGCGAGCTGACCAGCGCCATGGCACCCGCGGCATATGCGATCCGCCCGATCTGACCCATCTTCCGACCTTCCATCGCGTTCCTCCCGAAGTAGTCCGTGTTACCAGTTGAAAGCATTGTCGCGGCTCCTTATTGCAGCGTGAACTGCACCGTCACCGTCATGATGACCGGCACCGGCACGCCGTTAAGGAGCGTCGGCGTGAACTGCCACTGACGAACGGCGTCGAGCGCCGCCTGATCCAGCAGGGGAATCGAGCGCAGCACCTTCGCGTCCTTGACCGCCCCATCGGGGCCGATGGTGGCCTCGATGATCACGACACCCTGGACGCGAGCCGACTGCGCGATCGGCGGGTAGACCGGGTTGACGTGCTTGACCTTCTGCGGGGCCTTGATGTTCCCGCCGACACGGACCGGCGCGGCCGGGGGCGGCGGCGGAGGCGGCGGCGGCTCGGGAATGCCGCCGGTGATGCCACCAGCGACACCGCCGACGATTCCGCCCTCGATACCGGCGCTACGCTCGAAGCCGGCCTCGAGACCCGTCTCGGGTTTGATTTCCTTGGGCGCCTCGACCGGCGCGGCGTTGGGGTTGACGTCCACCGGCGGGGGTGGCGGCTTGTCCGCTGCCGGTGGTGGCGGCGGTGGAGGCGGCGGTGGGGGCGGCGGCGGCGCCGCCACGAACGCCATCATCGAAGGCGTGGTCGGCAGGGCGCCCACGGCCATCAGGGGCACGATGACGATGGCGGCCACGACCGTGGCCTGCATGAGCATCGTCAGTGGCACTGTGTACCACATCTTGTTGCCCATCTTGATGGACGGGTCGACGATGTCGCCGAACATGTCCTGGTGTGGCACGTATCCTCCTAGAGTCCCTCGGCAGCCGCTGAAGAGCTGCCGATGCTAGCCCAAACCCAAACAAGGTCAAATGACACAAGAACAAGGCGGACAGGTTTTTTTTCGCCCAGTTACCGGGTTAGACACCGGTTTCGGAAAAGTGCTCCCGGAGAGCGACACCTTTTCCAAGGTTCCGGCCCCGGCAGAATCTCCCTGGGCCCCCGTCCGTCAAAACGCCCGCCGATTCTAGGCGACGGGGACAGCCGCGTCAACGGTCACTGACGCGAAACCGCTCATCACACCCAAATGTTACAAACTATGACAGCCCATCCGATTCCACGGATGTGAATACGCGGATGCGAGGATCCGAACAAGTACGGATCCCCGCCGCCAACTTACGCTCAGCTTTCGATCCGCATGCCGTAGAACGAGCGGTAGACGAAGATCAGGCTGCCGACGAAGAACGCCGCCGCCAGCGCGGCTGTGACGACGGCCCCCGACTGCGACGCGATGTAGACGCCCAGCTCCACCGCCAGCAGGCCGAAGAGCGTCGTGAACTTGATCACCGGGTTCATCGCCACCGACGAGGTGTCCTTGAACGGATCGCCGACTGTGTCGCCGACGACCGAGGCGGCGTGGAGATCGGTGCCCTTCATCTTGAGCTCGGTCTCGACAATCTTCTTGGCGTTGTCCCACGCGCCGCCGGCGTTGGCCATGAAGATCGCCTGGAACAGGCCGAACAGCGCGATCGAGATCAGGTAGCCGATGAAGAAGAACGGCTCGACGAAGGCGAACGCCAGGGTCGAGAAGAAGACGCCGAGGAAGATGTTGAACATCCCCTTCTGAGCGTACTGCGTGCAGATCTCCACCACCTTGCGGCTGTCCTCCACCGACGCCTTGGTGGAGCCCTCGAGCTTGATGTTCTTCTTGATGAACTCGACCGCGCGGTAGGCACCCGTGGTCACGGCCTGTGTGGAGGCGCCGGTGAACCAGTAGATCACCGCGCCGCCCGTGATCAGCCCCAGCAGGAACGGCGGGTGGAGTATCGACAGCTTGCTGATCGCCGCCTGATCCGACAACCCCTGCGTCAGCGCCATGATGATCGAGAAGATCATCGTCGTCGCGCCGACCACCGCGGTGCCGATCAGCACCGGCTTGGCCGTCGCCTTGAAGGTGTTGCCGGCGCCGTCGTTCTCCTCGAGCAGGTCTTTCGCGACGTGGAAGTTGGCCTTGAAGCCGAATTCCTTTTGAATGCTGGCCTCGATGCCTGGGATCTCTTCGATCTGCGAGAGTTCGTAGACCGACTGCGCGTTGTCGGTAACCGGGCCGTACGAGTCCACCGCGATCGTCACCGGCCCCATGCCGAGGAAGCCGAAGGCGACCAGGCCGAAAGCGAAAATCGCCGGGGCCTGCATGATCCCGCCGAGGCCGAATTGCGATACGTACGAGGCGATGGCCATCAGGCCCATGATCGCCAGCCCCAGCCAGTAGGCGCTGAAATTACCGGCCACCAGTCCGGAGAGGATGTTCAGTGACGGACCGCCTTCACGCGACGAGGTCACCACCTCGCGCACGTGCGAGGAGTTGGTCGACGTGAAGATCTTGACGCCCTCGGGGATGATCGCGCCGGCGAGCGTGCCGCAGGTGATCACCGTGGACAGCTTCCACCACAACGAGGCGTCGCCGCCGAGCGCCGGGATGAGCAGGTAGCTCAGGATGTAGGTGAGCACCACCGAGACGATCGAGGTCAGCCAGACCAGCGAGGTCAGCGGCGCCTCGAAGTCCATCTTCGCGACGCCGGCGTAACGGCCCTTGGCGATGGCGTTGTTCACCAGGTACGAGCCGGCCGAAGCCAACACCATCATCACGCGCATCATGAAGATCCAGACCAGCAGCTGGACCTGGACATGGGGATCCTTGACCGCGAGCATGATGAACGAGATGAGCGCGACGCCGGTGACGCCGTAGGTCTCGAAGCCATCGGCGGTCGGCCCCACCGAGTCGCCGGCGTTATCGCCGGTGCAGTCGGCGATCACGCCCGGGTTGCGGGCGTCGTCTTCCTTGATCTTGAAGACGACCTTCATCAGGTCGGAGCCGATATCGGCGATCTTCGTGAAGATGCCGCCAGCGATGCGCAGCGCCGCGGCGCCGAGCGACTCGCCGATCGCGAAGCCGAGGAAGCAGACGCCGGCATATTCACCGGGGATGAAGAGCAGGATGGCGAGCATGAACAGCAGCTCGACCGAGATCAGCATCATGCCGACGCTCATGCCCGCGCGCAGCGGGATGTCGCACACCGGGAACGCCTCGCCCTTGAGCCCCGCGAACGCCGTCCGCGAGTTGGCCAGCGTGTTGATGCGGATGCCGTACCACGCCACGCCGTAACTCCCCGCGATGCCGATCAGGCTGAACACGAGAACGATGGCGATCTTGTAGGCCGCCAGGCCGATCAGCGAGAAATAGGCGATCATGATCGCCCCGATGAACAGCTCGAGAATCAGCAGGAACTTGCCCTGCTGCACCAGGTAGGCCTTGCAGGTTTCGTAGATCAGGTCCGAGACCTCGGCCATCGATCGGTGGACGGGGAGGTTCTTGACGCCCACGTACACCCAGCCGCCGAACGCCAGGCCGAGCACGCAGACGAGCAGGCCGGTCAGCAGGATCTGGTGGCCGGTCATCCCGAGGAAGTCCCCCTGGTTCAGATCGGGCAGCTGGATGTTGATTTCCCCGCCCGGGTGGTGCTCGGCCGGGGGCTGCGCCGCCATCGCTGCGGGGGCCGTCACCAGCGTCAGGGTGAGGGCCAGCGCCGCCATAGCCATCAGGCGTCGCCACATCACGTGCTCGCTAAGTCTCGTCAGCATGTTCTCCTGTCCTCGTCAACTCATGCATCCTCTCGGGCAGTGCCATCCCACCCGTCAGGAAGATACGGATACCTTCTTCCACCGTCACGTCCGGAAAGATCGCCTTCGCCCTGGGCACCACCACCACGTCGCCCAGATACAGGTGATTGGTCGGCACGAACACCGCAATCATCTGCTCCGGCCCCTCGCCGCGATCGAGCGTGAACTCCCGCGTGAGGAACCCCATCGCCAGGACCCGCCGCGGGTCCTCCACCAGCACCACGCGCTTGAACCCGGCCTCGTTCCCCGGCGAGAACGCCGCCACCAGCTGCTTCACCGGCGCGTAGATTGTCTTGAAGACCGGGACGAGGAGCAACCAGCTTTCCGCGGTTGCGAGCACCCGCCGTCCAATCACGTTGGTGGCGACCACGCCCACCGCGAGCACGAACCCCGCCGTGATCAGCACTCCCAGTCCCGGCACCGCCTGCCCCAGCACGCGCGCCGACACCGGCGTCGCAATTGCGTCCACGAACTGGAAGATCCAGACCAGGGTGACCAGCGTCACGATGAGCGGCACCGTGACAATGATCCCCGTCAGGAACGTCCGCCGCAGCCAGCTCATCTCGCGAGCCTCAGCCCTGGCGGGCGATCAGCCAGGCCACCGTCACCGCCGCAAGCACCAGCCGATACACCGCAAAGACGTGGAGCGTGTGTCCGGCGAGATAGCGGATGAAGTACTTCACCGTCACGTACCCCACCACCGCGGACACCACCATGCCGACCAGGAACAGCGTGATCGGCAGCCCTTCGAGCCCGACTTTCGCGACTTCCATCCCCTCCTTCAGGGCCGCCGCCAGCACGGCCGGCAGGCTCAGGAGGAACACGAACCGCGCCGCCGCGTCCCGGCGCAAACCGAATAGCATCGCCACCGTGAGCGTCGCTCCCGATCGCGACACACCCGGCACGAGCGCCGACGCCTGCGCGACTCCGATTGCCAGCGCTTCGCCGTAACCGATCGTTTCTTCGCCGCGCCGCTTTGTGCCGACCCATTCCGCGACCAGCAGGCCGATCGCCCCGACTACGAGCGTCGCCGCCACAATCGCCGGCGATCGCAGCGAGTTCTCAATCGCGTCGGCGAACAGCACTCCGACGACAACCACCGGCAGCGTTCCGACGACGATCAGCCGCCCGAGCCGCTCCCATTCCCCGTCCTTTCCACTCAGCGCCGCCGGGGCGGTCACCGCCAGGCGGATGACGTCGGTGCGAAAGTAGGCGACGACCGCAAGCAGCGTCCCGACGTGGCAGGCCACGTCGAACGCGAGGCCGAAGCGTCCCGGGTCCCACCCGAAGAACGCCCGCGCCAGAATCAGGTGCCCGGAGCTCGACACCGGCAGGAACTCGGTGAGTCCCTGGACCACACCGAGCAGGGCCGCCGCGAGCAGATCCACGGCGGGTTACGACGCCTTGCGGGCTACGGGCTGCGGGCGTCCCTTCGCCTGCGCTCCGCCCAGGATGATGGCGATTGACGCCGCGATGTACATCGACGAGTAGGTGCCGGTGATGATCCCGACGATCATCGTGAAGGCAAACCCGCGCAGGACCTCGCCGCCGAAGAAATAGAGCGACAGGACGGTCAAGAGCGTCGTCCCGGCGGTGATGATGGTTCGCGACAGCGTCTGGTTGATGCTGTCGTTGACCACCTTCTCCAGCGACTCGCGGCGCTTGGAGCGCTGGTTCTCGCGGATGCGGTCGAAGATGACGATGGTGTCGTTCACCGAGTAGCCGGTGATGGTGAGAATCGCCGCGATCACGTTCAGCGACAGGTCGTAGTTGAAGAACACCAGGAACGCCATCGTGACGATGATGTCGTGGAAGGTGGCGACGATCGCGCCGAGGCCGAAGTTGAACTGGAACCGCAGCCCGATGTAGATGAGGATGCCAGCCAGCGAGGCCAGCGTCGCGTAAATCCCCTTCAGCTGCAGGTCCTTGCCGACCACCGGGCCGACGATTTCGGTGTTGATGACCTCGAACTTGCCGACGTTGGCCTTGGTCAGCGCCTCGACGGTCGCCCTGGCGTTCTGATCGAGCCCGTTGCCCTCCTGCTGGGCCGCCAGCGGCATCCGGATCAGCAGCTCGTGCAGCTCCGGATCGCCGTACTGCTGCACGACCTTGTCGGTGGTCACCGGGTCCAGCGCGCGCCGCACGACGTCCTCGGACACCGGCTGGTCGAACTTCACGATGACGACGGTGCCGCCGGTGAAGTCGATGCCGAGCGGGACGCCGCCGCGGGAGACCGCCACGGCGACCCCGGCGAGCACAATCGCCCACGACAGCGCGATGGCGTGCCACCGCCACCGGACGAAGTTGTAGTTCGCGTTCTCGAAGATGTGCTGCATTGCCCTAGATGCTCAGCGTAGTGGGGTTCTGCCGCCGCGACAGCGCCAGCTCGAAAGCGGTGCGCGAGACGAACACGGCCGTGAAGATGTTCGACAACAGGCCGATGGTCAGCGTGGTCGCAAACCCGCGAATCGGGCCGGTGCCGAACTGGAACAGGAACGCCGCCGAAATCAGCGAGGCCACGTGGGTGTCGAGAATCGTCAGGAACACACGATCGAAACCGGCCGCGACCGCCTGCCTGACCGGACGCGCGTGACGGATCTCTTCGCGGATGCGCTCGAAGATCAGGACGTTCGAGTCCACGCCCATGCCGATGGTCAGGATGAAGCCGGCGATGCCGGGCAGCGTCATCGTCGCGCCGAGATACGCCATCATCCCGAGCACGATGCAGAGGTTCACGACGATCGAGGCCAGCGCATTGAAGCCGGACAGCTGGTAGTAAATCAGCATGAAGATGAGCACCGCGACGAGGCCTCCCACCGAGGCGATCACGCCGGCGCGAATCGAGTCGGCGCCGAGCGACGGCCCGACGGTGCGCTCTTCCAGGTAGGTGAGCGACGCCGGCAGCGCGCCGGAGCGGAGCGTCAGCGCCAGGTCCGCGGCCTCCTGGGACGTGAACGTGCCGGTGATCTGCCCTTCGTAGTCGATGCGGCTCTGAATCGTCGGCGCCGTCTGCACCCGCCCGTCGAGCACGACCGCGAGCTGACGGCCGATGTTCGACGACGTGAAAGCGCCGAACTTCTGCGCGCCGGCGTTGTTGAAGCTGAAGCCGACCGAGGGCCGGTTGTACTCGTCGATCTGCTGCTGCGCGGCGCGCAGGTCGCGCCCGGTGACGGCCGGCACGCGCCGCACCGCGTAGTAGACCGCCGACGATGCCGGCTGGCCAGCGCGTGAAACCTCGGTCCGTCCCGGCAGGATGCGAACCTCAGGCGGAACGTTGCCGCCGTACGCCTGCCGCGCCGTTGCTTCATCCGGGAATGGTCCCTGCTCGACCATGGTCAGCTCGAGCAAGGCCGTCGAGCGGATGATCTCCTTGGCGCGGTTGACGTCGGACACGCCCGGCAGCTGGACCAGGATCTGGTCCGCCGCACTGTGGCGGGCGACGATCGGCTCGGCGACGCCGAGCTCGTTGACGCGGCGCTCGATCGTCTGGAGCGCCTGGTTGACCGTGCTCTCGCGGTTGTTCGCGGCAATGTTCGGCTTCATCGTGAAGCTGTAATTGCCCGGCCCCGTCGAGGAGCGATCGTAGGAGGTCTCGATCGTCGTCAGCGAGCTGCGGAAGACGGCGTCCTGTTCCGGCGGCACGCCGGTGACGGTAAAGCTGGTCGCCCCCGTCACTGCGACGGTCGCTCCGGCCAGGCCCGCGGTCTTGAGCGACTCGCGCAGCTGGTCCGCAGTACTCTCGGTCAGCAGCCGCAGCGCGTCGTCGGTCTGGACGCGCAGCACGAGGTGTACGCCGCCCTTCAGATCGAGCCCGAGCCGCACCTTCTGGTCGGGCGGGTAGAACGCGAACACCGAGACCGCGACAACACCCAGGATTACAAATACTTTCCAACGCAGGTTCTTGGCCATGATCAAGCAGACTGGTCGGCGACCGGGGCCTGCCCCTGGAAGCCGACGACCGCCGCGCGCGAGATATCGACTCGCACGTTCGGCGCGATTTGGAGTTGGATGGACTGCTCCGTAACCTTCGTGATCGAGCCGAAGATCCCGCCGGTGGTGACCACTTTGTCACCGATCTTGAGGCCGTCGAGGAACTCCTGCACCTTCTTCTGCCGCCGCTTCATCGGCAAAAGAATCACGAAATAGAAGATGGCGAGGACGAGCGCGAACGGAATCAGCTGGATCCACGGGCTCATCGCCTGGTCAGCGGGCGCGCCCATGGCCAGCAATCCGGCTGCGGAAGACATCGTCGCGATCATGCAGTCATGGGGCGGGCGGCAAAAGTCCGGTGGAAATCCTCTCGGAACTTTTGAAACGTCCCAAACGCAATAGCGTCTCTCACCCTCTGCATGGTGTCAAGGTAAAAGCACAGATTATGCAGTGTGTTAAGGGCTCCCGCGGTCATCTCCCGCGCGACGAAAAGGTGGCGTAAGTAGGCCCTCGAAAACGTCCGGCACGTGTAGCACCGGCAGTCCGGATCCAGGGGCCGATCGTCTTCGGTGTAACGCGCGTTCTTGATGTTGACGATGCCCTGGCTGGTGAACAGGCGGCCGTTCCGGGCGTCGCGCGTCGGCATGACGCAGTCAAACATGTCCACCCCGGCGGAAACCGCCTCGACCAGGTCCAGCGGGGTGCCCACGCCCATCAGATACCTTGGGCGGCCCTCCGGCAGGAGCGGCGCCGTGTGCGCGATCACCTTATACATAACGTCATTCGGCTCGCCGACGCTGAGGCCGCCAATGGCGTAGCCGTCGAAGCCGACCTCGAGCGTCAGCCGGGCGCTGGCCTCGCGCAGCCCGAAGTCGGTGCCCCCTTGCACGATGCCGAATTGGAGCTGCCCCCGGCCGTGTTCCGACCGGTGTTGGCGGGCCAGGAAGTGCTCGCGGGCGCGGCGCGCCCAGCGGGCCGTTAGGTCAATCGACCGCTCGAGGGTTTCGCGCTCGGCAGGCAGCGCCGGGCATTCATCCAGCACCATTGCGATGTCCGACCCGAGATTCAGCTGGATGTCCGCGGCCGATTCCGGTGTGAGCAGGTGGCGGCTGCCGTCGAGATGCGACTGGAACTCCACCCCCTCCTCGGACAGCTTCCGTCGCGCGGCCAGGCTGAACACCTGATAGCCGCCGCTGTCTGTCAGGATCGGCCGCTCCCACCCGATGAAGCGGTGAAGCCCGCCGTGCCGGTGAATCATCTCGTCGCCGGGCCGCAAGTGCAGGTGATAGGTGTTGCCGAGGATGATGCTGGCGCCGACCTCGATCAGATCCCGCGGCGTAATCGCCTTGACGACACCCTGAGTGCCGACCGGCATGAAGACTGGTGTTTCGACCCCGCCATGCGCGGTCATCAGCGTGCCGCGTCGCGCCGCACCGTCGCGGTGGGTGACGACAAAGGTCGGGTTCGC
The DNA here is from genome assembly GCA_035495795.1 of Vicinamibacterales bacterium. Classification (GTDB taxonomy): domain Bacteria; phylum Acidobacteriota; class Vicinamibacteria; order Vicinamibacterales; family UBA2999; genus VFZN01. Next base: position 14,587 of record DATJFF010000068.1, on the reverse strand, counting down.
GAGGTTCGCGGGGTTCTCGCCCCTCGATGATGCTCGGGGCGACGTTGAGCCTGTCGAAGGGTCGGAGTTCACGGTTCGCGGTTGACCGGCTTCCGGAGACCTCAAGACCCCAGGACCTCAAGACCTCAAGACCTCTGTATTATCGCTGACGTGGCGAAACTGCGGGTTGGCGTGATCTACGGCGGGCGTTCGGGCGAACACGAGGTCTCCCTGGCTTCTGGCGCGTCGATTCTCAAGAACCTCGATCCCGGCAAGTACGACATTGTCGCGGTGAAGATCGAGAAGGACGGACGGTGGACGCTGCCCGACCGGGCGCCGACCGCGATTTCCGCGGCCGAAGTCATCGAAGGCGCGCGCGCCGCGGCGGCCAAGCCGATCGGTGACGGGCGCGAGGCGCTGATGCCCGCGCATCCGGGCGGCGACACGCTGATCACGATCGATCGACAGGACCGGTCAGGCCGGCCGGCCCTGGCCGGACTCGCGCTCGACGTCGTGTTCCCCGTGCTCCACGGCCCGCACGGCGAGGACGGCACGGTGCAGGGGCTGCTGGAGCTCGCCAACGTCGCCTACGTCGGCCCCGGCGTGATGGCGTCCGCGGTCGGCATGGACAAGGTGACGATGAAGGTGCTGTTCGAGGCGCGTGGCCTGCCGGTCGCGCCCTGGTACGACTTCGTCGCCGCCGACTGGCGGATCCGCCGCAGCGACGTCCTCGAGCGTGCGCTCGCACTCGGCCTGCCTGTGTTCGTGAAGCCGGCGAACCTCGGCTCGAGCGTCGGGATCTCGAAGGTGAAGAGCGCCGAGACGCTGCCCGCTGCAATCGACGAGGCCCTCGCGTTCGACCGCAAGGTCATCGTCGAGGCGGGCGTCCCGGACGCGCGCGAGATCGAGTGCGCGGTCCTCGGCAACGACGAGCCGCGCGCCTCCGTCGCCGGCGAGATCTTCCCAGGCCGCGAGTTCTACGACTACGAAGCCAAGTACCTCGACGACAGCTCGCGCACCGAGATTCCCGCCAATGTCACGCCGCAACAGATGGCGGAGGTCCAGCGGCTGGCGATCGCCGCCTTCAAGGCGATCGACGCATGCGGCATGTCACGCGTGGACTTCCTGCTCTCGCGCTCGACCGGCGCCCTGGTGCTCAACGAGATCAACACGATCCCGGGATTCACGACCATCAGCATGTTCGCAAAGCTGTGGGAGGCGAGCGGCCTCACATACCCGGCGCTGGTCGATCGCCTGATCGACCTGGCCGTCGAGCGGCATCAGGAGAAACAACACCTGCGAACGTCGGCCCTTTGAAGGCAAAAGGCAGAAGGCAGAAGGCACAAGGCGCAAAGGCACACGAGTGAAGGGGCGACGGTGACCCGTGGCGGCGGGCGAAGGATCCTCGGCATGACGTTCGGGGTTTCTGCCTTTTGCCTTCTGCCTTTTGCCTTCTGCCTTGTGCCTTTTGCCTTGTGCCTTCTGCCTTCTGCCTTGACACCCTCCGCAACCGAAGTTCCCCAAAGGGGCCTCACCGCAGGCGAGTTGGTGGCCTCCGCGTATGACGTCGCGCTCGACGCCGACTTCGATCGGATGCCGGAGGTCCTGGCGACGACCTGCGGCCCGGCGCCGCGGGTGGCCTGCCTCGGATTGAAGGCGCTCTCGACCTGGTGGGAGATCCTGCTCGATCCGCAGAGCCGGTTTCTCGATTCGCGGTTCCTCGGCGAGGTCGACAAAGCGATCGCCGAGGCGCAGGCATGGACGACTCGGGAACCCGAGCGGGCCGAAGCGTGGTTCTACCTGGGCGCGGCGCTCGGCGCGCGCGGCCAGTGGCGCGTCCTGCGCGAGGAGCGGCTCGCCGCGGCGAGAGACGGCAAGCGGATCAAGGCCGCGCTCGAGCGGGCGCTCGCCCTGGACCCCGGCATGCACGATGCGTCGTTCGGAATCGGCGCCTACCGCTACTATGCCGACATCGCGCCCGCCTACCTCCGCTGGTTACGCGGGCTGTTCCTGCTGCCGGGCGGCAATCGCGCCGCCGGCCTCGCGCAGATGGAGGAAGCGAGCCGCTCGGGCGTGCTCGTCCGGGCCGAAGCGCAGTATCAACTTCACATCGTCTACCTCTGGTACGAGCGGCGCTTCATGGACGCGCTCGCGATCGTCCGCGGGCTCCACGCGCGCTATCCGCGCAACCCGCTCTTTCACCAGATCGAGGCTGAGATCCTCGACGTCTACGTGCACGACGCAGCGGCCAGCCTCGCCGCATCAGAGGCGCTCGTCGCCGAAGCGGATCGCGGCGCGGTCAACCGTCCCGAGCTGACGCGGGTGCGCGCGACGCTCAACGTCGCGGTGCAACTCGACCATCTGGGCCAGCGCGATCGCGCGCGGACAACGCTCGACGCGTTGCTGGCGCGGGCTCCGGTCGCGCCGATCGACGCGATCAACCGCGCCCGCCAACTGCAGCGCGCGTGGTCGGTGCGCTGACTACAGATTTGCGCAGCTCGCGCCGACAACCTCGTTGTGGAGGGGAAAATCGGCCTAGCAAAAACGCGTTTCGTTGACAACCACAAAACGCTTTCTGCTTGACAACGGAGATTTCTCATCCATAATCTACATCTGGTATGAGGGCGTAAGGCTCAGGCCACGGCTTGTGAGCAAGCCGGGGCTGCCATCAGGCAGAGCCCAGCCCTTCAGGAGGCCAAATGGCGAAGAAGGCAAAGAAGGCGGCGAAGAAGGCGAAGAAGGCAAAGAAGAAGTAAGCATCGCCGCTTACCAGGGGCGGTGATCCACACTGCCCCACCTTTCCGCAATCGCGCGCTCATAGAGCACGGCGCGCAGCAAGGCGCAGGGAGCCGGCACCCGCGAGCCGAGTGCCAGGCGGCAGAAGCTACCGCAGGTGGCGCGGCAACCTTGACGCATAACCCAACCTGAAGGGGGGGATACGACCGATGGCGAAGAAGGCGAAGAAGGCGGCCAAGAAGGCCAAGAAGGCGAAGAAGCGCTAGGCTTCCGCCAGCAGATCAAAAAAGGGGGACGCCGTCTGCGTCCCCCTTTTTTTGCCCGCGCGATCCCGCGTCAGTGCTCGTCGCTGCCGATCCAGTTGACGCCGTCCCACACGCGGATGGTGCGGATCGCATCCCACTGCTGCATCGAGTCCACCACGTCCATCCCCGTCACCACCTGGCCGAACACCGTGTAGCGTCCGTCGAGGTGCGGCTGCGGGGAGTGGGTGATGAAGAACTGGCTGCCGCCGGTGTCGGCCCAATCCAGTGCCATGCCGACGGTGCCGCGCACGTAGGGGCGTTGATTGATCTCGTCACGAATCGTGTAGCCAGGCCCGCCCTCGCCGTCTCCGCGCGGATCGCCGCCCTGGATCACGAAGTCGGCAACGACTCGATGCCAGGGGATGTTGTTGAAGAAGCCCTTCCGGACCAGCGCGGTGAAGTTCGCGACGGTCCGCGGTGCGTCGACGACCGCGAGCTCGATCTGAATGCTGCCATTCTCCGTGTCGATGTAGGCCATCGGCGTGTAGGCTGGGGCCATCAGCGCCGGGATCGCCGACAGCTCTGGCGCCAGAGGGGGCGGCGCCGGGGTCACCGGTGGCGGCGCTGCGGCACCGTCGATGCCGCGCAGCAGCTCAGCGGCGCGCAGCCGGATGGCCCACTCAGGGTCGGCGAGCGCGCGCTGCAACGCAGGCACTGCGGTCGCGCGGTCGAGCGCCGCCATCGCGGAGAGGATCGCCGCACGCGCTACGTAGGTGTTGTCCGAAGCGGAAGCCTCCAACGCCGTCGCCAGTGCGGGCACCTGGTCCGAGGCCTTGATGCGCGCGAGGCCGTTCGCTGCCGCCATCCGCACCACGGGATCCTCGCTTCGCAGCCGCTCGACCAGAACCGTCTTCGCGTTGGCGGTGTTCAGCGCCGCGACCGCGGTCAGCACGGCGGGGATCACGCGCTGATCGTCGTCGGTCAGCATCGTCGTCAAGCGAGCTTCGCCCAGTTTCCCGGGCAGTTCGCCGAGCGCGCCGGCCAGCGCGGCCCGCACCGACCAGTGCGGATCGGGGTCCAGCCCCGCGAGCACGCCGATGAACGTCTCGGGATCGATCCGGGCGATTGCGACAAGAGCCGCGCTTCGCAACGTCGGCCACGACGCCGAGCCGAGCTCGAGCAGCACGTCGAGGGCCGCCTGACTGCGCAGCTGGCCGAGCGCGACCACACCTTCCATTTGCAGCGTGGGAACGGTCTTCGGCGTGACGACCATTTTGAGAATCGACGGCGCCGCGGCGTGGGCGCTCATCGCCGCCAGTGCTCGTACCGCCTGAATGCGAACCGCCTTCGGCTGGGCGGCGTCGGCCACGATCGTCTCGAGCGCCGGCGCCGCGGCCGCGTGTTTCAGGACGCCGAGTCCCCTCGCGGCGAAGGCTCGCGTGATCTGCCCCTCGGTCTGGAGCAAAGCGGTGAGAACCGGGGCCGCTCCGGGGTTGTTGATCCGCTGGAACGCGTAGGCCACCGGCCACCAGTTGCTGCGGACCGCGCCAGAGGAGTCGAGAGTGGCGCTCGACAGCTCGTTGAAAGCGCCCAGCTGGACGAGGGCGTAGAGTCCCAGCCGCACGGCTTCGACAGGCGCGCTCTTCGGATAGCTGACGTCGTCGGGCGCGATGTCCTTCAGCACGCCGGCGTTGACGTGCGCCGCGATCATCGTCGCGATCGCCGACGCCGACGACTTGTCGCCGATCTTGCCGAGCGCCTCGGCGGCGCGCCCCTGCAGCAATGGATCGGGATTGGCCAACGCGGTCGTCAGCGCCGTCGCCGCCCCCGGATTGCCGATCAGGCCAAGCGCGAAGGCCGCCATCTGCCGCACTTCCGGATCGGGCTCTTTCGCGAGCATCGCCGACAGCGGTTCCACCGCCTCGGCGATCCGGGCCCGGCCAACGCCCAACGCGGCGCGCCGGCGGATGTGCGCCTGCGCGTCCGAGAGCATCGCGACCATGTCCTCTCCGGCTGCCTCACCCCGGGCGACGCGCTGATCCTCGAGCTGGAGAATCCACCCGAGCTTCTGATCGGCGCTCGGCGGCGGAGGCGTGGGCACGACTACGGGCGCGGCTTTCGGTCCGCACCCGAGGGCGCAGATCACGCAGATGGCGCAGATGCCGCCGATGACGCGGTGCGAGGGACGGAGGGAGGCGGCGGCGAGGGGTGCCGCGCCGGATCGCCTCATCGTGCGACCTCGCGCGCGTCCACGACATGGTGCCGCTCCGTCGCCTTCTCGACGCGCTCCCGCACCACGTTCACCCCGATGCCTGGCCCGGTGGGTACGGGGATCGTGCCGTCATCGGACACCTCGATCGCCGGTTCGATGAGGTCGGGCGAGTAGTACCGCTTCGACGCCGCGATATCGCCCGGCAACCGGAAGTTCGGCAGGCTGGCGAGGTGGATGTTGTGGGCCCGCCCGATACCGCTCTCCAGCATCCCGCCGTGCCACACCGGAATGTCGTTGGCGGCGCAGAGATCGTGCAGCTCGATCGACTGCTGGTGGCCGCCGACGCGGCCGGGCTTGATGTTGATGATCCGGCAGGCCTTCGCCGCAATCGCATCCCGGGCGATTCGCACCGTGTGAATCGACTCATCGAGGCAGACCGGCGTCTTGATGGCCTCCTGCAGCGCGACATGATCCATCACGTCGTCGTACTCGAGCGGCTGCTCGATCATCATCAGCTTGTAGGGATCGAGCTTCGCAAGATGGGCGCTGTCCTCGAGCTTGTACGCGGCATTGGCGTCCACCATGAGCAGGATGTCGCCGAATTTCTGCCGAATCCGGTCCACGGCTTCCACGTCCCAGCCCGGCTTGATCTTGATCTTGATCCGCTGATAGCCGGCGGCACGTTCCTTGGCCACCTTCTCGAGCAGCTGGTCGAACGAATCCTGGATACCGATCGACACGCCCGAGGCGATCCGCGCACGCGTGCCGCCCAGCGCGGACGACAGTGACTGGCCGCGAATCTTCGCGTAGAGGTCCCAGGCGGTCATCTCGAGCAGCGCCTTGGCCATGTTGTGGGTGCGGACCCGCTTCATCGCTGCGAACACCTCGCGCGGGTGACCGAACTCGCGCCCGAGGACCAGCGGCGCCAGGAACTCGGTCACGATGTGCCACACGGTCTCGGTCGTCTCGCCGCTGTAATAGGGGTGCGCTTCCGCGACCGCTTCACCCCACCCTTCGTGTCCCTCGCCCTCCATGCGGGCCAGGACGAAGGTCCGGTCGTAGCTGCGGCCGAAGCTGGTCTCGAAGAAGTGCACGAGTGGCAGCCGGCACAGGAACAGTTCCAGTCGATCGATTCTCATCGCGTCTCCCGCAGGTCACACCACCTGCAATATACTCGCGTCGCGTGGCCTTCCATTATCTGGCCGTCGAGGGCCCGATTGGTGCGGGAAAGACGACGCTGGCCGAACGACTTGCCTCCCGCCTCGACGCGACCACGATTCTCGAGGACACCGAGAACCCGTTCCTGGCCGACTTCTATAACGATCGGCCGGGCGCCGCGCTGCAGGCGCAGTTGTTCTTCCTCCTGAATCGGCATCGCCAATTGACGGGGTTGCGGCAGGCCGATCTCTTTCTCCAGGCCACGGTCTGCGACTACCTGTTCGACAAGGACAAGATCTTCGCGTACCTGAACCTCGACGACAACGAGCTGTTCATCTATCAGCGGCTCTACGACCTGCTGGCGCGCGACATCCCGACTCCCGACCTCGTGGTCTATCTCCAGGCGCCCACCGAGGTCCTGGTGTCACGTATCGGCCGCGGCGCCGACGATCCCGAGGCCGAGATCCCGCCAGTGGACGAGGACTACATCCGCGAACTGAACGAGGCGTATCAGCACTACTTCTTCCACTACACCGCGACTCCGCTGCTGGTGGTCGACACCTCGGAGTTCGACCCCGAAACCGACGACGCCGCGCTCGACGAACTGGTGCGGCAGATCAAGGGGATGGGAAAGGGCACGCGCTACTACGTCGCGCGGAGGTGAAAAGTGAGAGGTGAGAAGTGAGAGGTGAGAAGGAAGCCTGGAAGCCTCAAAGCCTGGCTTCACACCTCTCACTTCCGACTTCTCACTTCTGCTAAGCTCACCTGTTATGGCCTGGTTCAAGAAGGCGCGCAGACCCCTGGCCACGCCAAAGACGACCAGCCGGGTTCCCGAAGGCCTATGGGAGAAGTGCCCGGACTGCGACGCGATCCTCTACGCCAAGGACCTTTCGAAGAACCTCCAGGTCTGCGACAAGTGCGGCCATCACTTCCGGATCGGGGCGATCGATCGGCTCAAATCGCTGTTCGATGACGAACGCTGGGATGAGATCGCACCCGGGCTGCGGTCGAACGATCCGCTGACCTTCACCGACACCAAGCCGTATCGCGACCGGCTCGCGAAGACGATCAACGCGACCGGCCAGGACGACGCGGTAGTCGTCGGCGTCGGCAAGCTCGCTGGCATCACCACCGTCATCGCCTCGATGGAGTACAGCTTCATCGGCGGATCGATGGGCGTGGTGGTCGGCGAGAAGATCGTCCGCGGCATCGAGCTCGCCCTCGAGCGCCGGGCGCCGGTCATCATCGTCTCGTGCTCGGGAGGCGCGCGGATGATGGAAGGCGCGCTGTCGCTGATGCAGATGGCAAAGATCTCCGCGGCGCTCGCCCGCCTGGATCGGGCCCGGCTGCCCTACTTCTCGGTGCTCACCGATCCGACCACCGGCGGCGTCACCGCCAGCTATGCGATGCTCGGGGATCTGAACGTCGCGGAACCGCGCGCGCTGATCGGGTTTGCCGGCCCGCGGGTCATCGAGCAGACCATCCGCCAGAAGCTGCCAGACGGATTCCAGCGCAGCGAGTTCCTGCTCGAGCGCGGCATGCTCGACCTGGTCGTCGATCGACGCGAGCTGAAGACGACGCTGGCCCGCGCGCTGCGCTTCATGCAACCGTGACCCTCAGGCAACGCCTGTTCTCGCTCGAGGCCTTCGGCATCAAGCTCGGCCTCGACAACATGCGGACCCTGGTCGAGGCCCTCGGCCATCCCGAGCGCGCCTACCCCACCGTCCACGTCGCCGGTACCAACGGCAAGGGATCGGTCTGCGCGATCGTCGAGCGAGCCCTGCGCGCCGCCGGATACCGCACCGGTCTCTACACCTCGCCTCACCTCGACCGCCTCGAAGAGCGCATGGCGATCGACGGTCAGCCCGTCGCCTCCGATCGCCTCGACGCCGCCGCCGGCCGGGTGTTCGCGGCCGTGGACACGGCAATCGCAGATGGCCGCCTCGCGGTGACACCGACCTTCTTCGAGGTGACCACCGCCATCGCCTTCGAGGTGTTCCGCGCCGAGCCGGTGGACGTTGCGGTCATCGAGGTGGGCCTTGGCGGCCGCTTCGACGCCACCAACATCATCACGCCGGTCGCCGGGGCGATCGTGTCGATCGCGTTCGACCACGAGCGGCATCTCGGCTCCACGCTCGGGCTGATCGGCGGCGAGAAGGGAGGGATCGCGAAGCCCGGGATTCCCCTCGTCGTCGGCGCACTACCGCCCGAAGCACTGCACGCAATCGAGCGCGTGAGGTCCGAGGCCGGCGCTCCGCCGCTCGTCCACGCTGAGGATGCGGTCGGCCTGGATGGCCTCGATGCCGGCCGGGCACGCGTGCTGGTGCGCAGCCAGCGATGGCCCGGCCTTCCGGTGCTGCCGCTCTCGCTGCTTGGCCGCCATCAGGTGGCGAACGCTGCCGTGGCAGTTCGCCTGCTGGAAGTACTGGGCACGCACGGGTTGCGGATGGGTGCGGATGCGGTCGCGCGGGGGCTGACCGAGGCGAGATGGCCGGCGCGCCTGGAGTGGCTGCGAACGCCCGGTGGCGAGTTGCTGATCGACGCGGCCCACAACCCGGCCGGGGCCGAAGCGCTCTCGTCTTACCTGCATGATGCCGGCAGGGCCCCGCTGCCGGTCGTGCTGGCCGCGATGCAGGACAAGGATGTGGATGGAATGGTGCGACCGCTCGCCTCGGTCGCCTCGCGATTCGTCGCCACCGGCGTCGCCACACCACGCGCGTTCGCCCCAGAGGCGCTCGCGTCCCGGATCGCTGCCGCCGCGCCGGGAACCCCCGTCAGCTCGGTGCCCGACGCTCGAGCGGCCATCGATGACGCGCTCGCCCGCGATCGTCGGGCCGTGGCCGCGGGCTCGATCTATTTCATCGGGCCGCTCCGCGCGCGCTTGATCGAATCGGGCGCGGTGCCGATTTGATATCCTCGATGCCGCGCGTGCTGGTTCGTCCTCTTGCGTGGTTGCTGCCGCTGGCCTGCGGGTTGGCCCTGGTGCTGATCGGCGCGGCAGAGGCGTCGGCTCAGATGGTTCCCGGGTGGAACACCAAGCAGTTCACGTTGGAGCGCATGGATGCCGACCGCATCCGCCTGACCGGCGAGGTCGAGATCGAGGGCGAGAAGGGCAGCCCCAACGAAGGGCAGAAGTTCTTCGCTGACGGCGGCGAGCTGAACCTGAGAACCGGCGAGCTCACCGCTTCCGGCAACGTGGTGTTCTCCACCCCCGACACGCGGATCAGTGCCGAGAGCATGGTCTTCAACACCCACACCAAGCTCGGCACCTTCCACAATGCATCCGGCATCGCCTCGCTCGGCGCGCGCGGCGAGAAGGACCGCAGCATGTTCGGGACCCTCGAGCCCGACGTCTACTTCTACGGGCAGGTGATCGAGAAGATCGACGTCGACAAGTACAAGATCACGAAGGGGGCGTTCACGACCTGCGTCCAGCCCACCCCGCGGTGGGAGATTGCCAGCGGCAGCTCGATCGTCAACCTGCACGACTACGCGCTGCTCAACAACGCGATCATCCGCGTCAAGGACGTGCCCGTCTTCTACCTGCCGATCATGTACTACCCGATCCAGGACGACGACCGGGCGACCGGGTTCCTGATGCCGACCTACGGCCGCTCGACCTATCGCGGACAGTCGATCAGCAACGCGTTCTTCTGGGCCATCAACCGGAGCCAGGACGCCACGTTCTTCCACGACTGGTTCACCTCGCGCGGCCAGGGCATGGGCAGCGAGTACCGCTACCTCCTCTCGCCGCAGGCCCAGGGCAATTTCCGTTTCTACCGACTGGCCGAGAAGGCGAACACCACCAACGGCATCTCGAATCCGGAGCGGACCAGCTACTCGGTCCAGGCCAACGTCACCCAGCCGCTGGCGGGCGGCCTCAGGGGGCGCGTCCGCGTCGACTACTTCTCCGACATCACCGCGCAGCAGCTGTTCAACAACAACCTGTATCAGCAAACGTTCAGCACCCGATCGTTCGGCGGCGGGGTCACCGGATCGTGGAAGGGCCTCAGCCTCTCCGGTCAGTACCAGCGTACCGAGAGCTTCTTCGACCAGTCGAACTCGAACGTCAGCGGGCAGGCGCCCGGCATCACCGCGACATACACCGGAAAGCGGCTGGGGAATACCCCGATCTACGCCTCGATGAACAGCGAAATGACCCGCCTGCTCTGGGAGCAGAAGTCGGGGATCGCGGTCAACGACCTCGGCCTCGGCAAGGTGGATCTCTTCCCGTCGATCCGAGCTCCTCTGAGCCGGCTGCCGTTCCTGACGGTGAACACGTCGCTCGGCTATCGGATCACGTACTTCAGCGAGAGCATCGAGAACCGTCAGCAGGTTGAAGTGCCGGTGACCCGGACCTACGCGGACATGCGCGCCGAGCTGGTCGGTCCGGTCTTCACACGGGTGTTCAACCCCCAGAACGGGTTCGCCGACCGGATGAAGCACGTCTTCGAGCCGAACCTGACGCTCCAGCGCATCACCAACATCGACAACATCACCAGCATCCCGACGATCGGATCCTACGATTACGTCGTCGGCGACACCACGCGTATCGGGTACGGCCTGACGAATCGCCTGCTCGTGCGCCGCCCCACCCACGGTGGCGGCGAGCGCGGCCAGGCTCAGGCGGGACCGCCCCGCGAGATGCTCACCGTCGGCATCAACCAGAGCTACTACTCGAACCCGGCCGCCAGCAAGTTCGACCAGGCCTACGGGTACTCGGTCCTGTATCGTCCGCCGAGCAACTTCTCGACGATTTCGCTCACCACGCGAGCGATGCCGGTCGATCCGGTTGGCGTGGACTTCCGGATGGAGTACGACCCGATCGCCACCGACCGCAACCTGGTTGGCTTCGGCCTGAACGGGGTCGTCCGCATGAGCGCGATCGACGCAACCGCCGGATGGAGCCGCCAGAACTACCAGGCCGGCAACCAGTTCACGTCGAACAACTACATCCAGCAGTCCACGCGCTTCCACCTCGCCGGCAACAAGGTGGGCGGGCTGGTGCAGTTCAACTACGACATCGCGCGTTCGACGCTCCTCAACCAGCGCTACGTCGCCAACTACAGCGCGCAGTGCTGCGGCTTCGCCGTGGAGTTCCAGGCCTACAACTATCCCGGCGGCTTCGTCGTCCCCCAGGATCGGCGGTTCAACTTTTCGTTCACCCTTGCCGGGATCGGCAGCTTCTCGAACTTCTTCGGCAACTTCGGCGGCGCGACCTACTGAGCCGCCGTTCCAGCGCTGCGGTAAGATAGTCGGCTGGACATCATGTCAGAGACCTCGACTACGAACGTGCTGGTGACCGGCGGCGCCGGCTTCATCGGCAGCAACTTCGTCCGCTACGCGCTCTCGACGCACCCCGACTGGCACGTCACGACGCTCGACAAGCTGACGTACGCAGGGCGCCGCGAAAACCTGCACGACGTGATCGACAATCCGCGGCACACGTTCGTCCATGGGGACATCTGCGACGCCGCGGTCGCGGCGCCGCTCGTCGAGAACGCCGACATCGTCGTGCACTTCGCGGCCGAGACCCACGTGGATCGCTCGATCCTGGCCGCCGGCGACTTCATCAAGACCGACGTCGAAGGGACGTTCGTTTTGCTCGAGGCCGCGCGCCGGAATGCGCGGCTGCGCCGCTTCGTGCAGATCTCGACCGACGAGGTCTACGGCAGCGTGCCCGAGGGATCGAGCGTCGAGACCGACGAACTGCGGCCCCGCAACCCGTACTCGGCCAGCAAGGCCGGCGCCGATCGCCTGGCATACAGCTATTGGGCCACCTACGAAGTCCCGGTGATCGTCACGAGAGCGTCGAACAACTACGGGCCGTATCAGTTCCCGGAGAAGGTCATCCCACTCTTCGTCACGAACCTGATCGACAACCTGCAGGTCCCCCTCTACGGAGACGGCGGCAACGTCCGAGACTGGCTGCACGTCGTCGATCACTGCCGGGCGCTCGACCTCCTGATCCACGAAGGCCGGAGCGGCGAGGTCTACAACATCGGCGGCGGCAACGAGGTGAAGAACGTCGATCTCACCCACCAGCTGCTGTCGCTGGTCGGCAAAGACGACACGCTGATCCGGCGCGTCGAAGATCGCAAGGGCCATGACCGGCGGTACAGCGTCAGCACCGCCAAGCTGCGCGGGATGGGCTGGACGCCGAGCGTGCCGTTCGAGCGCGGGCTCGAGGAGACCGTCGCCTGGTACCGGCAAAACGAGTGGTGGTGGCGACCGGTCAAGGAGCGCGATCCGCAGTATCGCGCCTACATCGAACAGCAGTACGGCTCGCGCGCTACGCGTTGAGTACCAGACGGTGACGGTTCACAGGCCGGCCACGTCGTGAGCGCAGCCGCTGCAGCGAATGGGCCCGTCCTCGTCACGGGAGCGGCCGGTTTCGTCGGCACTCACCTGATCGCACACCTGCTGGAAGCCGGAGCGGTGGTCACCGGCTGGTACCGCCCTGGAATTGGACCCGTCGACACGCCTGCTGAGAGGGTGGATTGGGCCGCGGTCGAGCTGCTCGACGCCGGCGCCGTTGCCGATGCGCTCGCGAGGCTGCGGCCTGCCGCCATCTATCACCTTGCCGGTGCCGCGCACGTCGGCGACTCGTGGCAGCACACGCGCGCGACCTTCGAAGGCAACGTGCTCGCCACCCATCACCTGTTCCAGGGATTGCGGCGACACGGATTGGCCCCGCGGGTGCTGGTCAGCGGGTCGGCAGCCATCTACCAGCCGTCGGGCGAGCCGCTCACGGAGGATTCGCCGCTGGCGCCGGCAAGCCCGTACGCCACCAGCAAGCTCGCGCAGGAGATGGTGGCTCGCGAGGCCTGGGTCGAGCACCGGATTCCCGCGCTGGCGGCGCGGTCCTTCAACCACATCGGGCCAGGCCAGACGCCGTCGTACGTGGCGCCGGCGATCGCCCGGCAGATCGCGCTCATCGAGCGCGCCGAGATGCCGCCGGTGCTGCGCCTCGGCAATCTCGATCCAGAGCGCGACCTGATGGACGTGCGCGACACGGTCCGGGCCTACGCCGCGATGATGGCGTCGGCCGAACCGGGCACGCCGTACAACGTCTGCAGCGGCCGCGCGATCCGGATTGGCGATCTCGTCGATCTCTTTCGATCCCGATCGCGCGTCCCGGTCGCGATCGAACAGGACCCATCGAAGATGCGTCCGTCGGATGTCCCGCGCCTGTGCGGGAGCCACGCCCGCCTGACGCGCGATACCGGCTGGACGCCTACGATCCCTCTGGAGACGACGGTCGACGATCTCCTCGAGTGGTGGCGGAACCAGACGTAGGTTCGCGAGGTTCGCGGGGGGAAAATCCAGCTCGTCCAGAGTCTTCGCTTGACAGGCGAAAATTAAGCGAAATAATGAGACCGGGCCCGATGTTCATTGGATTCCTGTGGAACAAGCGTCGCTCTTCCCGGACCTCGCCCTTCCCACCACCCGAGACGTCGCCCGCCTGGTCAAAGCCGGCGGCGTCGAAGCGATCGGCGGCACCCGCCGCGCTGACGAAGCGACGTACCGTGAAATCCGCTGCCGTTCGGCTCTCAACCGGGTCCGCGGAATGCCGTTCAAGTGGACGCTCAACCCCTATCGCGGCTGCACCCACGGCTGTCACTACTGCTTCGCGCGCCGCTACCAGTCGCAGCTCGAGCTCGACGCCGACGACCAGTTCGCGTCGCTGATCTTCGTCAAGACGAACTTCGTGACGCGGCTGCGCGACGAACTGCAGCGCCCGGGCTGGACGCGCGAGCAGGTCGCGCTCGGCACCGCCACCGATCCATACCAGCCGATCGAGGGCACTTACCGGCTCACCCGCGGGTCGATCGAGTGCCTCGCCGAAGCCGCAACGCCGGTCGGCATTGTCACGAAGGGCCCGATGGTCCTGCGCGATCGGGACGTGCTTGCCGATCTCAGTGCACGAGCCGAGTGCCGCGTTTATCTCAGCGTGCCGACGGTTGACGAGGAAGGCTGGCGCCGGCTCGAGCCCGGCACGGCGCACCCGCTCCAGCGGCTGCGGGCCGTGCGCGAGCTCGTCGATGCCGGGATCGACGCCGGCGTGCTGATGGCGCCCATCGTTCCTGGCCTCACCTCGCAGCCGGCCAAACTGGAACGGACGGTAAAGGCAATCGCGGACTCGGGCGCCCGCCACGTCGGCGCGATGGTGATGCACCTCGAAGGCGGCACGCGCGACCACTTCATGGGGTTCCTGGCACGCGAGTACCCGGAGCTCGTCGAGCAGTACGGCCAC
>DATJFF010000067.1:0-4609 GCA_035495795.1 Vicinamibacterales bacterium | reverse complement strand
TCCACCTATGCCGACGAACTGCCCGCGGCCTTCGGAGACGCGCAGTTCGAGTTTCGAGGCAAGGCGCTGAGCGGCCAGCAGGAGATGCGCCCGCGCTGGAAGCGGGGCATCTCGGAAGTCGAAGCGGCGCTCGGCGAGGCGCTGGGTCGGCTCTACGTCGAGAAGTACTTCGCGCCGGACGCGAAGGCGCGAATGGATCGACTCGTCAAGAACCTGCTTGCCGCGTTCGGCAAGGGCATCGACGATCTGGACTGGATGGGCGCGGAGACCAAGGCGCAGGCCCACGCCAAGCTCGCGAAGTTCACGGTCAAGATCGGGTATCCGGACAAATGGCGCGATTACACGGGGCTGACCGTCAAGAAGGACGACCTGCTCGGCAACGCCATGCGCGCGATCCAGTTCGAATACGACGACATGGCGGGACGGCTCGGCAAACCGGCGGATCGCTCGCGATGGGGCATGACGCCGCAGACTGTGAACGCTTACTACAACTCCACCAACAACGAGATCGTGTTCCCCGCCGCCATCCTCCAACCGCCGTTCTTCAATGTCATCGCTGACGACGCGGTGAACTACGGGGCGATCGGCGCCGTGATCGGGCATGAGATCAGCCACGGCTTCGACGATCAAGGCAGCAAGTCGGACGGCGACGGCAACCTCCGTAACTGGTTCACGCCCGCCGACCTGAAGGCCTTCCAGGAACGCACCAGCAAACTGGCCGAGCAGTACGCCGCCTACAACCCGATCGACGATCTGCACATCGACGGCCGGTTGACGCTGGGCGAGAACATCGGCGATCTCAGTGGACTGGCGGTGGCCCTGCGCGCGTACCACATGTCGCTCGGCGGCGCGACGGCACCCGTGATCGAGGACTTCACCGGCGATCAGCGCTTCTTCCTCGGCTGGGCGCAGGTGTGGCGGACACGGATGCGCGACGACGCGCTGCGCCAGCAACTCCTGACCAATCCTCACTCCCCTGGTCAGTACCGGGCGTTCGTGCCGCTCACCAACATGCAGGCGTTCTACGACGCGTGGGACGTGAAGCCGGGCGACGGCATGTACCGCCCGCCCGAAGCGCGCGTCAAGATCTGGTGAGAGGCGAGCGCCTGGGCGCCCATCCGGCGCCCGAGAGTGTAGGATGTGCGGCATGACGCAGGACCGCCACAGCCGCCGCTCTTTCCTGACCGCAACCAGCGCCTCGCTTGCCGCCATTGCCGGCGCGCCGGAGCTGGCCGCTCACGTCGAGGCCGCCCGGCAAGCGCCCGGCGGAGCGGGAGGCCGCGACCCGGATCTCATCGTCGTCAACGCGAAGGTCTACACGATGGATCCGCAGGCGCCGCGCGCCGAGGCGTTTGCGGTCACCGGGGGCCGCTTCACGGCGGTTGGATCGAGCAGCGACATCAAGGGCCTCGCCGGGAAGAACACGCAGACCTTCGACGCCAAGGGCATGACGGTCGTGCCCGGCTTCATCGACACGCACAATCACGCCGGCGGCGAAGTGCTGCTGAACGAAGTGCTGGTCGGCAACCCGTTCGAAGTGGAGTTCGTCAGCATCCGCAGCATCATCGGCAAGCTGCGGGAGCGCGCCTTGCAGCTGCCGCCGGGAACCTGGGTCGAGGGTTTCTTCTTCGACGACACCAAGCTGACCGACAAACGGGCTCTCAACATCCACGATCTCGACGAGGTCTCGAAGGACCATCCGGTGATCGTCCGGCACCGCGGCGGGCACACCTACTTCTACAACAGCAAGGCCTATGAGATGGCCGGCATCACGAAGAGCACGCCGAACCCGATGGGGGGCACCTACGACAAGGACGACAAGGGCGAGCTGAATGGACGCGTGACCGATCTCGCGTCCGCGCCTTTCAACAAGGTCGGGAACCGGCGCACCTACACCGCAGCCGAGACCGAGCAGCGGGCTCGCGACGGTATCGCGCACATCTCGAAGCAGTTCGCGCGCTACGGCCTGACCACCGTCCACCATGAAGGCGGAAACCTGCAGGCGATGCAGGACGTCCGCGCCCGCGGCGATCTCAGGCACCGCATCAGCTTCGAGACGAGCGGACGCGTGCTCGAGGCGATGATCGCCGCCGGGATTCAAACCGGCTTTGGCGACGACTGGATCAAGTTCGGCGCGACCTCCGAACACACGGTTGACGGCTCGTTCTCCGAGCGGACGATGGCGATTAGCACGCCGTATCCGAACGTGACGCCACCTTACAAGGGGAATGTCACCGAGACCCAGAAGACGCTCGACGAGTGGGTCGAGCGGGTCCATCGAGCCGGAATCCAGGTGAACTGTCACGCCAACGGCGACGTGGCGATCGACATGTATCTCACCGCGGCCGAGCGCGCGCTGAAGGCGGTGCCGCGCCAGAACGCACGTCCGAAGATCACGCACTGTACGTTGGTCAACGCCGATCTCATACGCCGCATCAAGGCGATCGAGGCGGTGCCCGCACTCTTCACCACCTACGCCTTCTACAACCCCGACAAGTTCGTGTACTACGGCGAAGAGATGATGAAGAACTGCATGGCGTTCCGCTCGCTGCTCGACGCGGGAATCCATGCCGCGGCCGGCTCCGACTTCAGCCCGGGTCCCTTCGCGCCCCTGTTGGGCATCCTGGGCATGGTCACGCGCAAGGGCTGGGACGGCAAGATCTGGGGTGCGAACCAGAAGGTCAGCGTCAGCGAAGCGATCGCGATCAACACCTTCAACGGCGCGTGGGCGTCGGGCGAGGAGTCTCTCAAGGGATCGATCACGGCCGGCAAGCTCGCCGACTACGTGGTTCTCGCCGACGATCCGCACACGATCGATCCCGAGAAGATCAAGGACATCCAGATCGTTCGCACGGTCGTCGGCGGGACGATCTCGTACCAGGGATAAGGTCAAGGCAGAAGGCACAAGGCACAAGGCAGAAGGCAAAAGGCAGAAGGCAAAAGGACTGAACGCTCGTGAAAACCGATCGACAACCAACCCGGCGGAGCTTCCTGACGGCGGCTGGCGCGGCAACCGTCGGCGCCAGGGCTCCGTTGCCGGCCCTTGCGGCGTGGTCCGCGCAGGCGACACCCGCGAGCCCGGCGCTCGATGACACAGCGCGCTTGCTCAAGGCGCTTTCCGAGGCGCCTGGCCCATCAGGATTCGAAGAAGAGGTCCGCAAGATCGTCGTCGGCGAGTTCTCCGCTCTTGGGGCGAAGGTCGAGTACGACGGACTCGGCTCGGTGCTGGCGACACTGCCCGGCGGCGCCGCGAGCGGACCGCGAGTGATGGTGACGGCGCATCTCGACGAAGTCGGCTTGATGGTGCAGCACATCACGCCCGAGGGTTTTCTCCGCGTGAAGACGCTCGGTGGCATTCTCGAACAGGCGCTGCCGGATCAGCGTTGGACGATTCTCGGCAGGAACGGCCCGGTGCCGGCAATCAGCGGGTTGCGCACCACCCACGTCCTTCCCGCCTCGCAGCGCGGTGTGGTCTGGCCGCTCGAAGAAACGTTTCTCGATGTCGGGGCCGGTTCGCGCGAGGAGGTCGAGAAGATGGGAATCAGGCCGGGCGATGGCATCGCGCCGATGAGCAGTTTCCTTGCCCTGCCGAACGGCCGCTACGCCGGCAAGGCCTGGGACGATCGCGTCGGTCTCGGCGTGATGATTGCCGCCTCACGCCGGATTCGTGCGGAGAACATCGCGCTGCGGACGCCGATCGTCTGGGTCGCGACAACGCAGGAGGAGATTGGCCTGCGCGGCGCGCAAACGGCCGTCCAGAAAGCACGCCCGGACCTGGGGATTTCAATCGAGGCTGGCGTATCCGCGGACTACCCGGCCATCACCCCGACCCAGGCACAGGAGCGCCTGGGCGCCGGTCCCGGGCTCTTCCTCCTCGACAGCACGATGATCCCGAACCGGAAGCTGCGCGACTTCTTCTTCGACGTCGCTCAGCAATCGAAGATTCCGCTGCAGCCGAACGTGCTCACCGGCTACGGCGAGGACGGCGCCGAGATCCAGCGGTACGACAGCGGCCGGCCGGTTGTTAACATGACGGTGCCGACCCGCTATCTGCACTCGCATACCGGCATCATCCAGCGCGCCGACTTCGATCGAGCCGTCGATCTCCTCGTCCAGGTTCTCACCCGGCTCGACGCCGCGAAGGTCACGGAACTGGCGAGCTTCGGACCCTGACGAAGGGCCGGAAAACAGAAGAGTTCTGCCTTCTGCCTTCTGCCTTCTGCCTTTTGCCTTTTGCCTTGCCTTATTGGGGCTTCAGGAGCCGTTTGTACTTCTCCGTCAGTTCGTCTTGTCTCGACGGACGCTTCACCGCGCGTCCCTTGACGAACACGTGTTCGGCGACGGTCGCGAACTCGAACGGGTCGCCGCTCCACACCACCACATTCGCGTCCCGGCCCGGTTGCAGCGAGCCGACGCGATCGGCAACGCCGAACTGCTCGGCAACGGTGAGCGTCACGGCCCTGAGCGCCGCGTCCCAGCCCAATCCGTAGGCAACGGCACTTCCGGCCTCCTGCCGGATGTTCCGCACGTTGAACGCTTCACCAGGAGAACCAAGAATCGCCAGGGGCACGCCGGCCTTGGCCAGCAGCCCGGCGTTCTCCTGCCGCTG
>DATJFF010000066.1:0-6869 GCA_035495795.1 Vicinamibacterales bacterium | reverse complement strand
CACCAGATCGAGGGCCGTACGCCCCAGGCAGTTGCGGCCGATCTCGTCAGCGCGTTCACGCGCTACTGCGGCGCGGCAGTCTGAGGTGGCGGGTCACGTCTTCCATCCGGGTCACGAGGAGCTGCACGGCGTCACCGTCGTGGTGAGCGGCAACTCGGGCCGTACCTACGTCGGGCGCTATCACGAGCAGGGCGAGCGCGGAGTCGTGATGCACGACGTCGGAGTCCACGACCCCGCGTCCGCCGGCCTCCCGCGCGACGTGTGGCTCGCCCGGCAGAACCAGTTCGGCATCAAGGTCGATCATCGGCAGCTGATCGTTCCGGCGGATGAAGTCGCCGGTATCCGCCGCCTTGCTGCCGGCCTTCCGTAGGGAAACCCGGGCTTCGCCCGAGCCGTAGGAGGCGCGGGCGTGCCCTGAGCGGCGCCCGTCTTCTCTCACCGGAGTCTCCGCCGATGTCCGAGTGCGTCCTGCGGCTCGACAGCGTCGTCAAGCGCTTCGCCGGTCATACCGCGGTGCGGAACCTGTCGGCCGAGGTTCCGCGCGGCGGGATCTTCGGGCTGCTTGGCCCGAATGGCGCGGGCAAGACGACCACGATCCGCATGATCATGAACATCATCACGCCTGACGCGGGCCGCATCGTGCTCTTCGGCGGCCAGCCGGCGAGCCGCGCCCTCACGTCGCGCATCGGCTTCCTGCCCGAGGAGCGGGGTCTCTACAAGAAGATGCGGGTGCTCGATCATCTGGTCTTCTTCGGCGAGATCAAGGGACTCACTCCGCGCGACGCGCGCACGAGGACCCGGGCCTGGCTCGAGCGTCTGGGACTCCAGGACTGGTCGACCCACAAGGTCGAGGACCTCTCGAAGGGCATGCAGCAGAAGGTGCAGTTCATCAGCGCGTTGCTCCATGACCCGGAGCTGCTCGTGCTCGACGAGCCGTTCAGCGGGCTCGACCCGGTCAACAGCCAGGTGATGAAGGATGTGGTCGTCGAGCTCGCCCGCGAGGGCCGGACGATCCTCTTCTCCACGCACATCATGGAACAGGCGGAACGGATGTGTGACCGGATCGTCATCATGGCACGCGGCGAGAAGATCGTGGATGGGCGGATCGCCGATGTGAAGCGCGAGTTCGGCGGGAACTACGTGGCACTCTCCTTCGGCCGCGATGCCGAGCGCGCCGGGGCGGTGCTGCGCGACCGGTCGCTGGTCGCGCAGGTCGATGATTACGGCGCGAGTGCCGAGGTGCGCCTGGCCGAGGGTGCCGGTCCCGACAAGCTGCTCTCGCGGCTGGTAGCCGCCGGTGTGGGACTCGTACGCTTCGAGGTAGTCGAGCCGTCGCTCAACTCCATCTTCATCGCCAAGGTGGGCGCCGATGCCGCCGTGGCCCGGGCCGAGGAGGTGGCGCTTGCATAAGGTCTGGGCGGTCGTCCGGCGCGAGTTCATCTCGCGGGTGCAGAGCAGGGCATTCGTGCTGAGCACCATCCTCGGCCCGCTGTTCATGGGTGCGCTCTTCGTCATGCCGATCCTGCTGGAGAAGCGCCAGACCGCGCCCAAGCACGTCGCCGTGCTGGACGGCGCGCAGGGAGCCTTCGGCCGGCAGGTCGCGGAGCGGCTCACTGCCGAAATGCGGGACACGGTCACGCACACACTGCCGCGGTACCGGGTGGAGTACGTGCGGGCGGAGGGGCGGGTGGATGCCGCACGCGACTCGCTCGTCGCGATGACGGGTCTCCGGAAGTCCGGCGCCGAAGCCCTCGACGGTGTCCTCGTCCTGACCGACAGCACGATCGAGTCGGGGCACATGCAGTACTACGGCGCCAACGTCGGCAGTCCGAACGACATGTCCGCGCTGAACGCGGCGGTGCGGCCGCTGGTGACCGCGGCGCGGCTGGAGCGCGCGGGCGTGGATCCCTCCATCGTCAACGCGGCCGAGCGCCGGGTCGACCTCCGGACGGAACGCGTGAGCGACGGCAAGCTCACCGGGCAGAGCGGGAGCGCGTCGTTCCTGCTCGCCTATGTGATGTCGTTCATGCTCTATCTGGCGCTGCTGCTCTACGGGATGCAGGTGATGGGGTCGGTCGTGGAGGAGAAGAGCACAAGAATCGTCGAGGTTCTCGTGTCGAGCCTGACACCGTTCCAGCTGCTGCTCGGCAAGGTGATCGGGGTCGCATCGGTGGCGCTGGTGCAGCTGGGGATCTGGGCCGGCACGGCGATGGTGCTGACCACGTACCGCGTGCAGGTGGCGGGCCTCGTCGGCGCATCCTCGAAGTCGGTCTCGGACCTTCCGATTCCGACCGTGACGCCGATGATGCTGGCGGTGTTCCTCGGCTTCTTCGTGCTCGGGTTCTTCTTCTATGCGGCGATGTACGCCGCGGTCGGCTCGATGTGCAACTCCCATCAGGAGGCGCAGCAGTCGCAGACCCCGGTGACGCTGTTCGTGGCGGCGGGGCTGCTCCTGATGTTCTCGCTTCTGAGCGAGCCGAACGGGACGATGGCCCATGCGCTGAGCTTCGTCCCGTTCTTCGCTCCGTTCGTGACGCCGGTCCGCTACTCGCTTTCGCCGCTCCCGTGGAGCGAGCTCCTCCTGTCGGTGCTCGCCATGCTGGTCGGGCTCGTCGTCGTGGTCTGGATTGCGGCCCGCATCTACCGGGTCGGCATCCTCAGCTACGGCAAGAAGCCGAAGCTCGCCGAACTGGCGCGCTGGGTGCGCACGGCCTAGGCCCCGACGGTCTCGGCCGCGGGCGCGCCCGGCTGTGGCGTCACGCGGAGATACGGCTTCTTCGCCACGAAGCCCTGGGGGAAGCGGGTGCGCGCGTCGTCGTCGGAGATCGAGTTCACGATGATGACGTCCTCGCCGTTCTTCCAGTCGGCCGGCGTGGCGACCGAGTAGTTCGCGGTCAGCTGCAGCGAATCGAGCACCCGCAGCACTTCGTCGAAGCTGCGTCCCGTGCTCGCCGGGTAGGTGAGCGAGAGCTTCACCTTGTTGTCGGGCGAAATGATGAAGACCGAGCGCACCGTCATCGTGTCGCTCGCGTTCGGGTGGATCATGTCGTACAGGTTGGAGACCGTTCGATCAGGATCCGCAATCATCGGAAAGTTCACCGCGTGGCCGGTAACGTCCGCGATGTCGCCTTCCCACTTGTGGTGTGACTCGACCGGGTCGACGCTCAGTCCGATCACCTTCGTCTTCCGCCGATCGAACTCCGGCTTGAGTGCCGCCACCGCACCGAGCTCGGTGGTGCAGACGGGCGTGAAGTCCTTCGGGTGCGAGAAGAGAATCGCCCAGTTGCTTCCCTTCCATTCGTGAAACGAGATCCTGCCCTGCGTGGTGTCGGCGGTGAAGTCCGGGGCTTCATCGCCCAGCC
The DNA here is from genome assembly GCA_035495795.1 of Vicinamibacterales bacterium. Classification (GTDB taxonomy): domain Bacteria; phylum Acidobacteriota; class Vicinamibacteria; order Vicinamibacterales; family UBA2999; genus VFZN01. Next base: position 3,507 of record DATJFF010000066.1, on the reverse strand, counting down.
GGATGGACATGGCACGCTCCGTTGGTGGTGTTTGCGGGATACGGTACGTCGCCCGGACGCCTGGCGCAACGGCGCGCGGCGGTCGGGTCACTAGATTTGGCTGCCATGGAACGCTTCGATGTCATCGTCATCGGCGGAGGGCATGCGGGCGCTGAGGCGTGCGCGATGGCCGCGCGCGCCGGATGCCGCACACTGCTCCTGACCCAGAGCCTCGAGACGATCGGCCAGATGTCGTGCAACCCCGCGATCGGGGGGATCGCGAAGGGTACTGTGGTCCGTGAGGTGGATGCGCTCGGCGGCATCATGGGGAGGGCGACGGACCTGGCGCGGATCCAGTTCCGAATGCTGAACCGTTCAAAGGGACCGGCGGTCTGGTCTCCTCGTGCGCAGTGCGACAGAGGACTATACAGAAGGGCTGTCAGGTCGTTGCTGGAGCAACTCCCAAATCTCGAATTTTCACAGGGAACCGTCGCGGAGCTGATCCTCGATCGGGGGCGCGCGGCCGGCGTCGTCACGACGGATGGTCGGCGTCTGGGAGCCAGGAGCGTCGTGCTAACCGCGGGTACCTTCCTGCGCGGCCGGATTCATGTGGGGCACGATGCCGCCATTCCGGCGGGCCGGGCTGGAGAGCCACCGGCGGTAGAGATAGCGCAACACATTGAACAACTTGGACTTACAGTAAAAAGATTCAAGACTGGAACGCCGCCGAGGATCGACGGCCGCTCGGCGGACCTCGCGAGCCTGGCGCGACAGGACGGCGATGCCGGAGACTACTGGTTTTCGTTTCACAGCCGGGCTGATCATCCGCGGCAGCTGCCCTGCTATCTGACCTCCAGCGGCCCGGAGCTGAAGGCGATAATCCAGCACCATCTGGCCGAGTCGGCACTGTATGGCGGTGAGATCAGTGGACGTGGACCTCGCTACTGTCCGTCGATCGAGGACAAGATCGTGAAGTTCCCGGAGGCCGAGCGGCACCAGATCTTCCTGGAGCCGGAGGGTCTCGAGACGTCGGAGATGTACGTCAACGGACTCTCGACTTCCCTTCCTGCGGAAGTACAGCTCCGCTTCCTCCGTACGATTCCCGGACTGGAGCAGGCGAGAATGACGCGGGCCGGCTACGCGATCGAGTACGACTACTTCCCGCCCACCCAGCTTGCCCCGTCGCTCCAAGTCAGGGAGCTGCCCGGGCTGTTCTTCGCTGGCCAGATCAACGGCACTACCGGTTACGAGGAAGCTGCCGGCCAGGGCGTGGTGGCCGGGCTCAACGCCGCCGCCTCAGCCAAGGACACTGAGCCTGTCGTCTTCCGTCGTGACGAGGCCTTCCTCGGGGTACTGGTGGATGATCTGGTGACGCGGGGAGTCGAAGAGCCGTATCGGCTCTTTACGTCACGATCGGAGTATCGCCTCCTGCTTCGACAGGACAACGCGCTCCGCCGCCTGCTCCCGCGCGCTCTCGATCACCGGCTCCTTTCCGATGCCGAACAGAGAAATGCCGAGTCGAGGCTCGACCGGGAGGAGCAGGTACGGAAGGTGGCCGATGAAGCGGTACTCGATGAAGCTCGAGCCAACGAGCTATTGCGGCGGCACGACTCGTCTCCAGTTGTCGGGGCGGTACGGGTGCGGGATCTGGCCAAGCGCCAGGGTATCAGACTGGACGCGTTGCTGGCTGCTGCAGGGCAGCCGGCGGCGCCGGACACCGTCGAGTGGGCCGAAATCGAGCTCAAGTATGAGGGATACCTGGCGCGCGAGGCGGCTGCAGCGGCAAGACTCGCCAAGCTCGAGGAGTTCCGCCTCCCAATCGATCTGGCCTATCACGCCCTTCAGACGATCTCTGTCGAGGGTCGGGAAAAGCTCGCCGCCCATGCACCTGCCACGTTGGGGCAGGCCAGCCGGATCCCCGGCGTCTCACCGAGCGACCTGCAGAGCCTGCTGATGGAGATCGCCCGCCGGTAGCCTGTTTCACGTGAAACGAAAGCGGCGCTGTTTCACGTGAAACGGCGCTTGGCCGGCTCGTCCCCGCACTGTATATTGAATCAGCCCGCCGTAGCAGTTGCTGACATTTATCAGCTAATTCAAAGCAGGACAATAACTTGCAAGATCAGCGCCTGGGCAGGATCATCGCCATCGCCAACCAGAAGGGTGGCGTGGGCAAGACGACCACCGCCGTAAATCTGGCGGCGTCGCTTGCGATCGCAGAGCGTCGCACGCTGCTCGTCGATGCCGACCCGCAAGGAAACGCCACCAGTGGGATGGGCGTGGTCAAGTCCACCGTCGAGCGATCGCTCTACGACGTGATCATGGATGCGATGCCGGCGACGGACGTGATCATCCGGAATCCGTCGCTTCCTCATCTCGACCTGCTGCCTGCGACACAGGACCTGGTCGGCGCCGAGCTCGAGCTGGTGGACAGCGATCGTCGGGAGACCGCCCTCAGCCGTGCGCTGGAATCGGTGCGGGCTGAGTACGACTACATCATCGTCGATTGCCCGCCGTCGCTCGGGCTGCTCACACTGAACGTGCTGACCGCGGCGCACGGCGTGATCATCCCGATCCAGTGCGAGTACTACGCCCTCGAGGGAATCTCGCAGCTGCTCAACACCGTGCGCCTCGTCCAGCAGAACTTCAATCCGGGCCTGGCCATCGACGGCGTGCTGCTGACGATGTACGACACGCGGCTGAACCTCTGCCGCCAGGTGTCGGAGGACGCAAAGGAGTATTTCGGTTCACAGATGTTCCGCACCGCCATTCCGCGCAACGTGCGGCTCGCCGAGGCGCCGAGCTTCGGGAAGCCGATTCTGCTGTACGACGTGCAGTCCATCGGCGCGCGGAGCTACCTCGCGGTCGCACAGGAATTGATGCGACGCATCGAAGGCACTGGACCGCAGCCGGTGGCTGGGCCGGTGGCCGAGGCGGGACCGATCACCGAGCCTGCGCCGATTGCCGAGGCCGCCTCGTGAGCGACAAGCGGCTTGGCCGCGGACTCGAGGCGCTGCTCGGCCCGGTCTCACGTGAGCAGGCAGAGACGTCCGGCGCGCTCAAGGAGCTCGCCGTCTCCAGCATCCGTCCCAACCCGTTTCAGCCCCGCACCCGGGTGGATGAGCCCGCGCTCGCCGAGCTGACCGCGTCGATCGAAGCGTCGGGACTTCTGCAGCCCGTAGTGGTGCGGCCGCGGAACGGCGCCTACGAGCTGATCGCCGGCGAGCGGCGGTGGCGTGCGGTGCAGCGGCTGGGCTGGCGAACGGTTCCGGCGGTAGTGAAGGATGCGGACGACCAGACGCTTCTCACCCTCGCGCTGATCGAGAATCTCCAGCGGCACGACCTGTCGGCGATCGACGAAGCGCTCGGCTACCAGCGGCTGATGGAAGAATTCAAGATCCCGCAGGCCGAAGTCGCGCGTCTCGTCGGCCGGAGCCGACCGGCGATTGCCAACCTGCTCCGCCTGCTCCGTCTGCCGGCCGACGTCAGGACCCTGGTGCACGAGGGGAAGCTGAGTGAAGGTCACGCCCG
>DATJFF010000065.1:0-8840 GCA_035495795.1 Vicinamibacterales bacterium | reverse complement strand
GCGCTCGAGAAGCTGCGCCTGAACGATTCGGCGTTCTTCTTCGAGCCGGAAACCTCGGTCGCGCTCGGCTTCGGATTCCGCTGCGGCTTCCTCGGCCTGCTGCACATGGAGATCGTCCAGGAGCGGCTCGAGCGCGAGTTCGACATGGACCTGGTGACGACAGCGCCGGGTGTGTTGTATCGGGTGACGACGACCGACGGCGAGGTGACGGAGATCGACAGTCCGGCCAAGCTGCCGGAAGCCGGGAACATCTCGAAGATCGAAGAGCCGGTGATCACCGCGACCATCCTCACGCCATCCGAGTTCGTGGGCGCCATCCTGCAGCTCTGCCAGGACAAGCGCGGCGTGCAGAAGGCGTTGGAATACAAGACGTCGGATCGCGTGCTCATCACCTACGAGCTGCCGTTCAACGAGGTCGTGCTCGACTTCTACGATCGGCTCAAGACGATGTCGCGGGGATATGCGTCGCTCGACTATCACGTGACCGGGTTCTGGGCCTCGCCGCTGGTCAAGCTCGACATCCTGGTGAACGGCGAGCCGGTGGACGCGCTGTCGATCATCGTCCACCGCGATCGCGCCTACGATCGCGGCCGGATGCTGGCCTCGAAGATGCGGGAGCTGATTCCCCGGCAGATGTTCGAGGTCGCGATCCAGGCGGCGATTGGCAGCCGGATCATCGCGCGGGAGAGCGTCAAGGCCCTGCGCAAGAACGTGCTTGCCAAGTGCTACGGTGGCGACATTACCCGGAAGCGTAAGCTCCTGGAGAAGCAGAAGGAAGGCAAGAAGCGGATGAAGCGGGTTGGACGGGTGGAGATTCCGCAAGAAGCCTTTCTCGCGGTGCTCAAAGTTGGCGAAGAATAGACCAGGCCCCATGGCTGAAGCAGCGTTTCGCAAATCGACGGTCCGCGAATATTTCGAATCGCTCGTCGTCGCGGTGATTCTGGCGCTGTTCGTGCGGACGTTCGGGTTCCAGGCGTTCAAGATCCCGACCGGTTCGATGGAACCGAACCTGCTCGTCGGCGATCACCTGCTGGTCAACAAGTTCATCTTCGGGCCGTCGCTGAGCGGCATCGAGCGCGCGGTGCTGCCGATGCGGCCGATCGAGCGCGGCGAGGTGCTGGTCTTCAAGTACCCCGAACAGCCGGACCGTGACTTCATCAAGCGCGTCATCGGCCTGCCCGGCGAAACGCTGGAGCTGCGCAACCAGATCATCTACATCAACGGTGCGCCGCTGTTGGAGCCGTACGCCCACTACCAATTGCCGCCGAGCGACAGCACCGGTAACAGCGAGGACGGGGACGTGCGGAAGAAGTACGGGCCGGTAACGGTTCCGCAGGACCACTACTTCATGATGGGCGACAACCGCGACGACTCGCAGGACAGCCGCTACTGGGGCTTCCTGCCGGCCACCTACATCAAGGGCCGCGCGCTTTTCATCTACTGGTCGTTCGGCGGGCCGCAGGGGACGCGCTGGGGCCGCATGTTCCACCAGATTCACTGAGAGGATCGCCGGCGTCCGTCGGCGTACTCTTCCTCGTAACGCTCCATTCACTCGCTCGAGACGCGGACAGCCCGCCTGGGAATATTCCAAGGCGCCGCGCGATTAGAGAGTACAAGTGCGCGACCAGCCGACGTTCGATGCGGGAACCCGATCGAATCGACGGCGGCGCGTGCGTGTCTGGACTCTTAATCCGTACAAGGAGCTGTCATGCGATACGTGCAAATAATGTTTGGTGTGTTCTGTCTCGCGAGCGCCGGGGCGGCGTGGGCCGGTCCGGTCGTGCGCGAGGCGTCGGGACCGACGGCAGCGTCGATTCAGGCCGCCGTCGATCGATTCAGGGCCGACCTCGGGCCCAACAACGGCGTCGTCCCCGGCTCGCAGCCAGGCGGGCGCCGGGAAATCAACTGGGACGGCGGCGGAGCCGCCGCCGCGCCCACCTTCGACGGGCCCGTCCTGACGCGCTTCGTCCCTCGCGGAGCAAGGATCGTCACCTTTGGAACGGGATTCGAGACGAGCGGCGCACCCTCGGCTGAGTTCGACGACATCAACCCGTCCTACAGCGCGCAGTTCGCGCCATTCAGCCCGCCGCGGCTCTTCATCGCGACCGGCACCAACGTGCTGGACGTCCTGTTCAACGTGCCCGGCAACGGGACCATCGCAGCCGGCGTCACCGGCTTCGGCGCCGTGTTCACCGACGTCGACTCGGACACGAGCACCCGCCTGCAGTTCTTCGCTCCCGACGGCGCGCTGCTCTTCGAGCGCTTCGTGCCGGCAGCCGCCGGCAACGAGACCCAGTCGTTCCTTGGTGTCTCGTTCGACAGCGGAGAAATTGTCGGACGCGTCCGCATCGTGAGCGGCAACGCCGCGCTCGGACCGGACGAGACGGACGCTCGCGATCTGGTAGCGATGGACGACTTCATTTACGGCGAGCCCGTCTCCACGGCCGGCGTCGTCATCTCTCCGGACTCGGGAGCTGCGTTCCAGATTGGCAGTTTCGATCTCGTCATCGGCGTCGAAGCCCCGCCGGCCCCGCTGACCGGTGGTCGCGTCATCTTCGACGGACGCGACGTCACCGCCGGTTTCGCGGCGTGCTTCCGTCCGGGCACCCTGCGGCGGGGCGGGTCCACATTCAGCTGCCAGGTCCCGCGCAACCTGCTGTCCGAGGGCGAACACGTTGTGCAGGTCGTCGTCACGTTCGCGGACAACACTTCGGGCCGGAATGCGGTTCGATGGACCGTCCTCGGGGCCTCGCAGCCGTAACCCACGGGAACGGAACGCCAAGAGGAGTTGTTGGGCCGGCGCGCGCCGGTTGGGCCTCGCCCAGCCGCCGCCTGCCGGCCCTTTGTCTATGCCAGGCGGTCTCAGACAAACGCGGCCGTCGCCACTTCTGGAGCATCCAACCGTCCCGCGCCAGCGGAGCGTTCCCTTTGCGCCGTGAGCGCGCTACGGAATGAGCGGCGGGCGCGTGAGAGGCCCGACATCACGGTGCCGACGGGAATCCCCATGACGTCGGCCACCTCGCGGTACGACAGCCCCTCCAGCTCGCGGAGCACGAGGATTCGGCGGACACGATCCGGCAAGCCTTTCATGGCCAGTTCGATCAATCGAGCGTGATCGGTCTGGAGCAGTAAGGTCTCCGGGTCGGTCCCGGGCAGCGTGCCGCTGTGCTGCTCTTCGTCGAAGGAATCAGTGGCGGCACGGACTCCGTTTGGGCGCCAGCCATAGCATGTGTTGCGGACGATTCTGAGGAACCAGGCTCGGCCGTTTCCGCCGGTGAAGGTTCGAAACGATCGGAACGCTCGCAGCGACGCTTCCTGCACCGCGTCTTCCGCGTCGTCTTTGTCACGTATCAGCCATCGCGCCAGGCGATGTGCTGCGTGGAGATGGGGAAGGACGATGAGGTCGAAGCTCTCGTCCGGTACCGGCGCCGCCGGCGGCTCGTAGTCGGCTGTCATGAAGCCAGTCTGGGAGGCGAATCGGGGCGCGCCCACCCACAACACCCGCACAGGATTCGTACGGCGCCCGTACGAGCTGCTTTCCGATCTCCTGAGTGGGTATGGACTCATCGAACGGACCGGCGGGACACGACGACTCGGCAGTTTCGGAGACAACGGATGACAATCGGGAGGTATTCGGCGCGCGGCTGAAGGCGCTGCGGATGTCGGCGGGCCTGACCCAGGAGAGACTCGCGTCCATTTCCGGCCTCTCGGTTCACGCTGTGAGCGCGCTCGAGCGCGGCGAACGACGGCGGCCTCAGGTCGACACCGTCCGCGCGCTTTCCGCGGCTCTCGACCTGACCGGAGAGGGCCGCGACTTGTTGATGCGCGCACGGGCTGCCGCTCCCGCGGCCGTCGGGAAACCGAGCCGCGCCTCAATCCCTCTGTCATTGACGACGCTTCTGGGCCGCGAGGCCGACATGGAAATCCTGAGGCAGTGGCTGGCCCTTCCGGACGCACGAATCATGACCCTGACCGGACCAGGAGGGGTCGGCAAGACGCGGCTGGCTCTCGAAATCGCGCGCGCGATTTCGGCACAAGGCACAACCCGGGTGGTGTTCGTGCCGCTCGCCGCGATTCGGAGCCCCGCGCTGGTCGCTCCGGCCATTGTCGAGGCACTCGGCCTCACTGATGTCAACGCGCTCGCGTCGCCGGCCGGCGCACGGATCGCATGTGGCGGCCGTCCCTTGCTCCTGGTGCTCGACAATTTCGAGCAAGTCCTGGGGGCGGCGCCAGTGGTCGTCGATCTCCTCTCGTCGGTCGCGTCGCTCCGTGTCCTCGTCACCAGCCGCGCCCCGCTGCGTGTGCGAGGAGAGCGGGAGCTCGGCGTGAGACCTCTCGCGCTTCCGACCTCGACGACGTCGCCTGCGGATGTGGCCCGGAGTCCTGCCGTCCGCCTCTTCGTGGAGAGGGTGCGTGACGTGCGGCCGGCCTTTCGACTCACCTTCGCAAACGGCGCCGCCGTAGCGGCGATCTGCCGGCAGCTGGACGCGCTGCCTCTCGCGCTCGAACTTGCGGCCCCGTGGATGAAGGCTCTGACACTCGAGAATCTGCTCCAGCAGCTCGAGCACGACGTTCTCGTGTTGCCTCTCGGTCCACGCGATCTTCCGGAGCGCCAGCAAACGATGAAGGCCACGGTCGCCTGGAGTTATCAGCTCCTGGACTCCGACGAGCAGCAGGCTCTCCGCCGACTCAGCGTGTTGCCGGGCCGGTTCTCGATCGAGGCGGCAGCGGCGGTTCTGTCCGGCCGAAAGATGGTCCCCAGGGAAGACAGCACGCTCGGCACAGTGGCGCGCCTGATTGACAACAGCCTGCTTCTACGGGCTGACTCGTCGATGTCAGCTCATCCGCTGTACGAGATGCTCGAAACCGTCCGTGCATATGCGGCCGTCGAGCTTGCCGACGCTGGTGAGCGCGACGACGCTCTGCAGCAATTGGCGCGTTACCACGCAAGTGGGGCCTCGCGCGCGGCCAGCGGTTTGCTCGGATCGGACCGGCCGAATCGCTGGGCCGCAGCGTAAAATGCTGCCTCATGAGACTCAGCGCTCCGGCTTCATTTGGGGCGCAGCTCAAGGCTCTTCGCGAAGCGGCAGGCTATACACAGGACGAGCTCGCGACGATTGCCGGCCTCTCGGTTCATGCGGTGAGCGCGCTGGAGCGCGGCGAGAGGCGACGCCCCCACCTCGAGACGGTTCGCGCGCTCTCCGCTGCCCTCGACCTGACGGCGGCAGCTCGCGACGCACTCGTCCTGAGCGCCCGGGCGCCGGCGCGCGACCCGGCGGTGGACGAGCTGAGCGCCATTTCGCTGCCCCTGGCGCTTACGGGCCTTCTTGGTCGCGATGCCGACCTGGAGACGCTGCGGCTCTGGCTCGCCGACGCCGGTGCGCGCCTCATCACCCTCACCGGGCCCGGGGGGGTGGGCAAGACCCGGTTGGCGCTGGAGCTCGCACGCGACGCCGCGGAGGTTCGAGCGACGCGCGTGGCGTTCGTCTCGCTGGCCGCGCTTCGGGATCCGGCTTTCGTCGCCTCGGCGATTGCCGAAGCTCTCGGCCTCTCCGATGTAACCCCGCGCGAGCTGCCGGAGCGCGCCCGGACCGCGTGTGACGATCGGCCGACATTACTGGTGCTCGACAATTTCGAGCAAGTCGTGGAAGCCGCGCCGCTCGTCGCGGATCTCCTGGCCTCGGTCGCGCCGCTTCGCGTGATGGTCACCAGCCGGACGCCGATCCGCGTGCGAGGGGAACGGGAGTATGCCGTCGGGCCGCTCGCCTTGGACCCGACGGCGGACGCGATGGCGCCCGCCGATTTGGCCAGGGTTCCGGCGGTGCGGCTCTTCATGACGCGGGTTCTGGACGTGCAGCCCGCGTTCCGCCTCACAACGGCGAACGCCCGCACCGTTACCGCGATCTGCCGTCGGCTCGATGCGCTGCCGCTGGCCCTCGAGCTCGCCGCGCCGTGGCTCAAGGTCCTGACGCCCGACAACCTCCTGCACCAGCTCGAGCGCGACGTCCTGATCTCCTCATTGCCGGGGCGCGACCGCCCCGAGCGTCAGCAGACGATGAACGCGACAGTGGCGTGGAGCTATCAGCTGCTGGATTCGGGCGAGCAGCGTGCCTTCCGCCGCTTCGGCGTTCTGCCGGGCCTGTTTCCGATCGACGCCGCCGCGGAGGTCCTTGTCGAAGGTGACGCGGCGGCTGGCCACGACGCGGCGCTCCGAGCGGCGGCGGCCTTGATGGACAAGAGCCTGCTCCTGCGCTCGGAGACGTCTGCGGTCGCGACCTGTCCGCTGTACTTCATGCTCGAGACAGTGCGCGCGTACGCGAACCTCGAGCTCGTCGCAACGGGCGAACGTGACGATGCGATGGAGGGGCTGGTGCGCTATGCCGCGAAGGAAGCCTCGTTCGCCGCACAAGGGCTGGTCGGACCGTCGCAAGTCGAATGGCTGGATCGGGTCCGCGAGGATCTCGAGAGCTATCGTGTGGCCCTGTCGTGGCTCATCGAGCGCGGCCGCGCCGGCGAGGCGTCCGATATTGCCTGGGGCCTGAAGTACTTCTGGGTGATCAGAGGGCATGCCGCCGAGGGCCTCGACTGGTATCAGCGGATCCTGGACGTGCCGTCGCTATCGCCCGCAGCCGAGTTGAGGACGCTCGCCGGCACCACCGTCCTGTGGTACACGCAAGGGGAACTCGGGCGCGCGCAAACCGGGCTGGCCCGCGCTCGCGCCCTCGCTGCCGACGTGGACGACCCGGAAGCACGAACCCACGTCGAATATCTCTCGGGGCACGTCGAGAATGCCGCGGGTCACGTGAGCGCCGCCCGCGCCTGGTTCGCCGGCAGCGTCGAACGGTTCCGGGCGCTTGCGATCCCCTCGGGCACCGGAAATGCCCTGAGCGCGATGGCGGCAATCGCCCTCGCGGCCGGTGACGCCGAACAGGCTGATCGCCTGCTCGACGAAGCCACGGCGGTGCTGCGACAGGCCGGTCCGTGGTTCTTGACCTGGGCCTTGTACGTGCGCGCGATCCTCGCGGTCCGGCGTGGCACGCCCCGCCAGGCAATTGCGCTGGTCGGCGAGAGCCTCACCCTGATCCGGACCCTCCACGACAAGTTTGCGTTCGTCTATGCGCTGGTGCCCCTTGCCGCTGCAGCAGTGCTCATGGGCGACGACGCATGGGCCGCCCGCATACTCGGCGCCCGCGACGCCGTCACCGAACGCACGGGAGTGACGGTCGTCGACAAATCGGTGCTCGACCTCCGGGAACAGGCGGAACGGGAGGCTCGTACCCGCCTGTCACCGGATCTGTGGGCCAGAGCGTACTCGGCCGGACGCATGGCCTCGATTGATGCGCTGCTGCACGATATCGAGCGCGTCGTCCGACAGGGTTGAGCGTCATCCCCTGGCCGGCAGGATGTTGACGTTGCGGCGAAAGACGTTGTCCGGGTCCCACTTCGCCTTCAGCTCCCGCAGGCGGCCGAGATTCGCTCCGTAAGCCACCGCGGCCGGATCGAGCGCGTCGTCTTCCAGATAGTTCACGTAACGCGTCGGCGCCAGATACGGTGTGAGCGCCGAGAAGGTCTCCCGTGCCCACGCGACGCCCCGTTCGGTCTCATCGGGGCTCGTCCACTGCGAGATGATGACGACGTTGAAGCCGGCAGCGCGCAACGCACACGCCGTGCTCGAGACGGGGACGCGGCTGGCCGCGCCGTGAAAGTGTTCAATGATGATGTGGCTCATCGGCGACGGGCACGCGCCGAACGCCTCGATCAGCGTTCGAATGGCCTCATCGCTGAGGTCGATCAGGAACTGCGCCTTCCAGTAGTTGAGTGCGCCTTTCGGGAACGCGGGATCGAGCATGGTGTTCAACGCGCAGTACGGAATCGGGCCAACTGCATCGATGAGGGGCTGGCCGAATGCCTTGATCGGCTGAACCGCGGCCGCACCGGCGTCCAGCGGCCCCGCGTGCGCCGCGACCACCGCAACGAGCTTTGCGTTCGATCCGTCCGGCGCGGTCTGCATCCCTGCGACCAGCATCATGTCGTCGGGGAGGTCCGCACACGTGTCGCGGAAGAACCTCAGCACGTCCAGCGCGCCGGCAATCGGGTGAGCGACGACGCCGCCGGTGATGATTGGGCCAACCGCGTGCAGGTCGTACTCGAGAGAGGCGGCGATGCCGAAGTTGCCGCCGCCGCCACGGATGGCCCAGAAGAGGTCGGGATTCTCGTCGGCGCTGGCCCGCAAGACCCGGCCGTCCGCCATGACGAGATCCGCGGCTCGCAGGTTGTCCAGGGCCAGACCGTACTTGGGCATCAGCCACCCGATGCCGCCGCCGAGCGTCAGACCCGCGATCCCGGTGCTGCCCACGACTCCTCCTGTCGTCGCCAGGCCATGGAGTTGCGTTTCGCGGTTGAGCTCCTTCCACAGCACGCCACCCTGAGCGCGTGCTGTGCCTGCCCGCACGTCGACGTGAATCCCCTTCATCGGCGACAGGTCGATCAGCAAGCCGTTGTCGAGGGTTGCGTGCCCGGCCACGTTGTGACCGCCGCCGCGGACCGCGATCGGCAGGTCCAGGGTCCGCGCCAGCGTCACGGCGTCGACGATGTCCGCGATTCCCTGACAGCGCGCGATCGCGGACGGACGCCGGTCGATCAGGCCGTTGTGCACCCGCCGCCATCGGTCGTAGCCGGCGTCATCGGGTTGGATGAGTTGTCCCGTGAACGAACGGGTGGCAACGTCGAGAGCTTCCGCCAGTGGTGACATGACCGGTCACCGTCCTTCGCAGGAGACGCGCGGATTCCAGTCGACGAACGCGCCGTTCGGGTTGTCCCGCCACGCCCAGACGTGAAGC
>DATJFF010000064.1:0-19966 GCA_035495795.1 Vicinamibacterales bacterium | reverse complement strand
TGTTGTCGAGGTTGGCCATGCCGACGATGCGCGGCAGGCCGAGATCGACGAAGCCGTAGCGCAGCACCGCGAACGCGACCTCGGTGGCGAACCCTCGGCCCCACGCTTCTTTCGTGAGCGTGTAGCCGATCTGGATGATCGTCTCGCCCTGGATGTTGTTGAGGAGGTGAAACCCGAGCCGCGCTCCGGTCGCCTTTTCGACCGTCAGCCAGATGCCGTATCCGGGATGGCGATCGTAATAACGGACGATTCGCGACTCGAGCATCGCGGCGATGTCGGCGCGGGTCTTCACCCCGCCGAGATATCGTGTGATCTCCGCGTCGGCGTAGATGGCCGACAGCCAGTCCAGGTCGTCACGCGTGAAGCGATGCAATCGGCAGCGCGCCGTCTCGAGCCAGTGGGTCGGCTCTATCGCGTCCCTGCCTTCTTGGTCACGAGCTTCTGGACGCGCCAGTTGATCAGCTCGCCGACCCAGATTTCATTTTCCGACGGACAGGCGATCGCGTGGATCCAGCCGAATTCGCCGAGGTTGCGTCCAGGTTGACCGTAGACACCGAGCAGCTTGCCGTCGAGAGACACCTTGTAGATGCGGCTCGGATAGAGATCGCCGACGAACAGGACTGGGTTCGGCCCCGGCGTCATGCAGAGTGCGTCCGGCGCACCTGGCGCCAGCGAGCCGGTCTTGGCGTCAGGTGCGTCGACGCCGTAGGTGATCTTGCCGCGCTTGGGATCCACGGGCACGTCGATGGTGAACTCGCGGAGGAACTTGCCCTCGGTGTCGAGCACCTGGATGCGGCGGTTCCCGCGATCCGCAACGTAGATCTCGTCCTTCGGGGAGACGGCGACGCCGTGCGGCGTGTCGAACTGCACTGGTCCGGTGCCGAGCGAACCCCAGCTCGCCACCCATTCACCGCGGGCGTTGGCCTTCGCGACTCGCGAGTTGACGTAGCCGTCGGTGAAATAGGAGTTCCCCTTCGAGTCCCACGCCACGTCGGTCGGCTGGTTGAACACGTTGTCGCGGTGCACCGGCACCGGGTTGCGCGGGTTGTTGTTGTCGGGAACCGTCACCGCGACGCCGGCGCGCTTGAGGATGTTGGTCAGCTGCGAGGCGTAGTCGGGCGGCACGTCGAGATGAGACGACTCGCCCTTTCTCCCGAACACCCAGACCACGTGGCCCTGCTGGTTCATTTTGAGAATCAGGTTCGAGCCCTTGTCCACCACCCAGATGTTGTCGTCCTTGTCGATCCGCACCGCGTGCGCGTACGACCACCCATAGAGGTTCTTCCCGATCTCGCGGACGAACTTGCCGGTCTGATCGAACTCCAGCAACTGCGCCGCCGTCGCCATGTAGGCCGGACCGGTGGAGTTGCCGCGCGAGAACACGAACACGTGACCCTTCGAGTTGACCGCCACGCCCGCGACCTCACCGAAATGGATGTCGTCGGGCAGCTTGAGCGGATCGGGAACCGACTCAAACGGCAGCTCCGGGACCGACTGCGCGACGGCCGGCGCGGCCGCCAGGCTCAGAACCGCGAGAGCAAGAACAACACGTTTCACCCGACACCTCCAGCGCGGGCCGAAATAGTTCCGGCATCCGCAATACGGCCGCATCGTAGTCGCCGGCCGGGCCCGGAGGCAAGACTCCGCGCCGCAGGTGTGTGTCAGGACGCGCGCAGGGCCACGGCAGGATCGACCCTGCTGGCTCGTCGGGCCGGAATGTAGACGGCGAGAACCGCCACGGCGAGCAGCACCGCAGGGACGCCGATCAGCGTGCTCGGGTCATACGGGCTGACACCGTAGAGCAGGCCGACCACGAACGGCGTGACTGCAGCGCCTGCGGCCGTGCCCAGCAGGACGCCGATGCCGGAGAGCAGCAGACCCTGGCGAAGCACTTCGCGCCGAACCTGCCCGGTGCTGGCGCCAAGCGCCATGCGGACTCCGATCTCGCGGGCGCGCAGGCTCACCGCGTAGGCCATCACGCCGTAGACGCCGACGGCCGCGAGCACGAGCGCCAGGAGGCCGAAAACGCCGAGCAGGGTCGCGCCCAGGCGCGCGGCCCACAGGCCCTGATCGATCAGTGCCGCCATCGTGAACACGCCCGTCAGCGGCATAGTCGGCTCCATCGCCTGGATTGCCGAGCGGACTGCGCCCAGGGCCACCTGCGGCTCGCTGGCCCGAACCACCAGCGTCACGGCGGCGTCTGGCGCCTGCCGAAGGGTTTGGTAGAGATACGGCGTCGCGTCCTCACCGAGGAAGTTGTACTTGCTGTCGCGGGCGATGCCGACGACTTCGGTCAGCTGCTGCTGCCCGAAGAAGCGGAACCGACGGCCGATCGGGTCCTGGTCGGGCCAGAAGCGGCGGGCCATGGTCTCGTTGACGATCACCACTTGAGGCGTGTCGACGGTATCGACTGGCCCGAAGTTGCGCCCGCGGAGAAGTGAAATGCCCGTCGCCTCGAAGTAACCGTCGCCGACGACTCCAATCTGGACGAAACGGCCAGCCCGGGGATCGCTCGCGTCCTGGCCTTCCTGGAACACCGTCCGCGCGAACCCGCCACCGGAAAACGGCGCGGCAGTGGTCAGCGCCACCTGCTCGATGGCCGGGAACGCGCGGACGCGCTCGAGGATGTCGCGCTGACGATTGGCGGCCGCCTCACCCTCCATTCCCCGAGAGGTGAGATCGAAGGACAGCACGGCGAGCTTTGCGGCATCGAACCCGGGATCGATGTGGCGGGCGTTGCCCAGGCTCCGCAGGAACAGGCCCGAGCAGATCAGCGCCACCATCGACAGCGCAACCTGTCCGACGACCAGCGCGTGCCGAACGGTCGTCCGGCGCCGCCCTCCGGTCGGCTGCGCCCCGCGGTCCTTGAGCTCCGCGGCCACGTCGGGCCTTGAGAACTCGAGCGCGGGGAACAACCCGAACAGCAGGGCCGTGCCGATTGCGATTGCCGTGGTGAACAGAAGCACCCTGCCATCCATCGGCAAGCCGAACGCATCGTCGGGAAGGAATGGCGGGCGAAGCGCAAGGAGGGCGGAGCGCGACCAGCTCGCGGTGAGGAGCCCGACAGCCCCACCGATGAGCCCGAGCAGAAGGCTCTCGACCAGGAGCTGCCGAATCAGGCGGCCCCGGCTGGCGCCGAGCGACACGCGAACCGCCAGCTCGGATCGGCGGGCGGTCGCGCGCGAGAGCAGCAGGTTGGCGACGTTCGCACAGGCCACGAGGAGCACCAGACCGACGATCGCCATCAGCAGGGCCCCCGCCATGTTGAACTGGCTGCGTTGTGCCGGGTTGGGCGAAAGCGTGGTCTCGGCGAGCGGCTGCACAAAGACTCCGCGGCCGCGGTTGTCGTCGGGATAATCGGCCGCGAGGCCGGCAGCGATGGTGCGCAGGTTCGCGGTGGCCGTCTCGATGGACGTGCCCGGCGCGAGGCGGCCGACCACTTGAAAGAGAAGGGCCCGCCGGGAGTCCCAGTTCTCACGCATGAAGAGCGGGGCCACGTCCCGGTACATGGAAAACGGCACCCACAACGCCGGGCCGCCGACGGCGCCGATTCCTCTGAACGACTCCGCGGTGACACCGACGACGGTGTAGTCGTGGCCGTTCACCGAGAGGGTGCGGCCCACCATTCCCGGGTCGCCGCCAAAGCGCCGCTGCCAGACGCCGTAACTCAGGACCGTTTCGGGGGCGGCACCCGGGGTCTTGTCAGTACCTGGCGTGAAACCGCGCCCGAGCGCCAGTGGCGCGCCGAGCAGTCCGAAGTAGTTGTCGGTCACGATCTGCGCGAACACCTGCTCCGGCTCGCCCTTCCCGCCCGTCAGGGCCACGCCCACGAAGCCGGCCGCCGCAAGCCCCTCGAACGTCTGGCTCCGATCGCGGTAGTCCTCGAAGTTCAGACGGGAGATTGGGTTGGAGCTGCCGAAGAGCCCGGCGTCCTGGTTGCGCTCGTCCGTCGTGAAGATGCCAACCAGCTGCGACGGGTCGCGCAACGGCAGCGGCCGCAGGAACACCTCGTTGATCAAGGTGAAGATGGCCGTGTTCGCACCGATGCCGAGCCCGAGGGAAAGCACGGCGACGAGCGTCATGCCCGGTGTTCGGGCGAGCAGGCGAACCGCGAAGCGGACGTCGTTCAGCAGGGTTCCCATCGTCGCCACCGAGGGCAATCACCGTACCAGGAGCGCTCGAGCAAAAACAGCCGATCGGCTGTCAACTGGCACGGTGCGGCGGCGGATTCGGAACCTGGACTGTTCGGAACCGGACGGCTCACCACCTGGCGAGGCTACGCCTCAGACGGGCGAGCGGGTACGCCGGGTTCGGCTTCGCCTCGCTAGATCCAGTGTCGGCTTTGGCCGCCTCCGGCGGGCGAGAGTCCTTGAAGGCCATTACGAAAGCTTGACTCGATTCAAGGATTCTGGGCCTTCAAGGACTCTAGGGCCGTCCGTCGAAGTACTCCACGATCGCCCGACCGACCTGGCCCATGCGATCTTCCGCTTCGCCGTACGGCTCGTCGATCGCGTTGAGCAGGAACGAGACCACGACGGGACCAGAACGCGTGTAGATGACGCCGACGTCGTTGGCCACCGCCGGCGGGAAGTCGCCGGTCTTGTGGCCGACCGGCACGTCCACGTAGTGCGGCAGGCGGCGCGAGCCGGATTGCTGCCAGCGGAAGACGCGGCTCATCTCGGACGCCGACGCCGCCGAGGTCAATTTCGCGGTCTCGATCGCCTCGATCAGCCGGCCGACGCCGCGCGGCGTGATGATGCCGAGCCACGAGCTCGGGTCCTCGTTCAGGCGGCGAAGGTTCTCCTTCTGGACCTCCGCCTTCTGCATGCCGGCCTGGATCGCTTCGAGCCGCGCCCGCGGCAAGGTGCCGTAGGCCAGGTCGCCGGAGCCGAGCGCGTACACGTCCTCCGGCGTCAGCGACGCCGCGCCGGGATCAGCCAGCACGTAGCGGTTGCGGAACACCTCGAAGATCGTCGTGTTCAGTTTCAGCGCCGGCGCAAAATTGTTCGCTTGCAGCCACGTGTTGACGGCTGCGACGCCGCCGACTTTGGCAATCGCAATGTCCGTGGCGGTGTTGTCGCTGGTAATGACCATCTGCATCAACACGTCGCGGATGGTCGGCTGAAGTCCGACGTCGTGATAGCGGAGCACGCCGGAGCCGCCGCGCTTGTCGGTCTTGGCAATGGTCACTCGCGCCTCGAGGTCGAGCGTCTTCTTCTCGGCCATCTGGTAGCCCATGACGAAGACCGGGATCTTGATGACGCTGGCGCTGTTGAACGATTCGTCAGGCCGCACCGCCGCTTCTTCGCCAGTCTTCAAGTGCTTGACGTAGATACCCGCTTTCGCGGGGATCCGGGCCAGCTCCGCCTGGAGGAGCCGCTGCAGCGGTCCCGGCGCCTGGGCGGCGCTCCCGATGGGCAGCAGTGCGAGAGCGGCAACGACGGCGATGGCGAGTCGGGTCACGGGCAGTCTCCTCGGTGGCGCATGGTAGCAGGAGAGCCGCGCGGGCACGGTCCGTCGCGGGCGACCCACCCCCGCTCCTCCCGCGAGGCCAGCCGGTCACGCTCCTCGCCGCGACGTTCAGAACGTAGCGCACAAAAGAGCCGTGCGCCCTCTGACCGGCGACTCGCGTGTCGGTCACGAGTTGATGTCGGCTGGCCTCGAGGTCGGACGCGGGTGTGAGTCGCCCGCGCCGGACCGGGTGTCCGGAACGCCTCCGCTGCCCACACTGTGGGCGTAAACACACCGGCCGCGCCTACTCGACGCAGGGCTCAGGCAGCCGTCGCAGTACAATCGCTGCGATGTCCACCCCTGCCACGCCCGTCATGCAGCGCACGCTGGCCGACACGGACCCGGAGATCGCCTCTGCCATCGCCCACGAAGCCGAACGCCAGGCGAGCGGCCTCGAGCTCATCGCTTCCGAGAACTTCGTCAGCTCCGCCGTCCTCGAGGCCGCCGGCTCGGTGATGACGAACAAGTACGCCGAGGGCTACCCGGGCAAGCGCTACTACGGCGGCTGCGAGTTCGTGGACGTTGCCGAGAGCCTCGCGCTCAGCCGCGCCAAGGCGCTCTTCGGCGCCGAGCACGCCAACGTCCAGCCACACTCGGGCGCGCAGGCCAACATGAGCGTGTTCCTCACGATGCTGCAACCCGGCGACACGCTCCTCGGCATGAACCTCGCGCACGGCGGCCACCTCACCCACGGCCACCCGCTCAACTTCTCCGGCAAGTTCTACAAGGTCGTCCCCTACGGCGTCCGCAAAGACGACGAGCGGATCGACTACGAGGAGTTCGAGCGTCTCGTCAGCGAGCACTCGCCGAAGATGATCGTCGTCGGCGCGAGCGCCTACCCGCGGGTGATCGACTTCGATCGGGTCGGCCGGGTCGCCGCCGCGGCCGGCGTGCCGCTGATGGTGGACATGGCCCACATCGCCGGCCTGGTCGCCGCCGGCGTCCACCCGAGCCCGGTGCCGCACGCCGACTTCGTCACCACGACGACGCACAAGACGCTGCGCGGGCCGCGCGGCGGGATGGTGCTCTGCCGCGAGAAATACGCGAAGGATCTCGATCGTTCGGTGTTCCCTGGCGTCCAGGGCGGGCCGCTGATGCACATCATCGCGGCCAAGGCCGTGTGCTTCAAGGAAGCCGCCGAGCCGGCGTTCGCCGAGTATCAGCGGCAGGTCGTGAAAAACGCGCAGCGGCTTGCCGCGGCGTTGTCGGCCGAAGGCTTCCGTCTCGTCAGCGGCGGCACCGACAACCACATCGTGCTCGTGGACGTGTTCTCGAAGGGCATCACCGGCAAGGTGGCCGAGAAGTCGCTCGGCGACGCCGGCATCACCGTCAACAAGAACGCGATCCCGTTCGATACCAATCCGCCGATGGTGGCGAGCGGCGTTCGCCTCGGCACGCCCGCCATCACCACGCGCGGCATGAAGGAGGCCGAGATGGACAAGATTGCCGGATTCATCTCCCGGGCCCTCGCCGCTCCCGAGGATGCCCGCGTGCACGCCGCCGTCAAGGCCGAGGTGGAAGCGCTGTGTCGGACGTTCCCGCTGTATCCCGAACGGACGATCTGAGGACGGCGGTCGACGCGGTTTTCGGCGACGACGGCCCCCTCGCCCGCGAGCTTCCGGCCTACGAGGCACGCGACGGACAGCGCGTCATGGCTTCGGCAGTAGCGGATACGCTCGCCTCCGGCGGCGTTCTGCTCGCCGAGGCTGGCACCGGCACGGGCAAGACGCTCGCGTATCTCGTCCCTGCGATACTCAGCGGCCACCGCGTCCTCGTCTCGACCGGCACCAAGAACCTGCAGGAGCAGATCTACTTCAAGGACCTGCCGATCCTCGAGCGCGCGCTCGGCGTGCCGTTCACCGCCACCTACATGAAGGGGCGCGCCAACTACCTGTGCCTGCACCGGCTGCAGCAGGCGACCTCCCAGGGGATGCACGAAGAGCTCGCGGCGATCGCCCGCTGGGCCGCGGTGACCGACACCGGCGATCGCGCCGAGCTCGCCGAGCTGCCGGAGCAATCACCAACGTGGCATGACGTGTCGGCCACCGCCGAGACCTGCCTCGGCAGCGACTGCCCGCAGTTCCAGGAGTGCTTCGTCACACGCATGCGGCAGCGGGCCGCCGCGTCGGACCTCGTGATCGTCAACCACCACCTGCTCTGCGCCGACGCTGCCGTCCGCCAGAGCTCGTACGGCGAAGTCATTCCCGACTGTCACTACGCGGTCATCGACGAAGCGCACCAGCTCGAGGACGTCGCAACCCAGTACTTCGGCATCTCGGTCAGCAACTATCGCCTCGACGATCTCGGCCGCGACATCGAGCGCGTCCTCAACGCCGGCCTGATTGCCGACGACGATGGCGGGATTCGCAGGCAAGTGCGGCGGGTGGACGACCACGCGCGCGCCTTCTTCGGCGGGCTGACACTGGCGCGGGCCAGCCGCGGGCTGAGCGGCGAGCGGCTCCGCGTCGGTCCCGACTGGTTCGGCGAGATCGTGACCGATGGCCTGGCGCTGATGAGCGGCCTCGACGCGCTGGACTCGGCACTGCAACTTGCCGCAACCGGCACGACGTCACCAGCGGCAAATGAAGACGTGCTCAGCCTCGCGCGCCGCGCTGCCGAGATTCGGGATCAGCTGCGGTTCCTGATGGCCGCCTCGGATCCGCATCACGTGTATTTCATCGAGTCGCGGGGGCGGGGCGTGTTCCTGCGAGCGGCGCCTATCGACGTTGCCGACATCCTCCAGGAGGTGCTGTTCGGCCGCATGCGCGCCACCATCCTCACCTCGGCGACGCTGACTGTAGAAGGTTCCTTCGCGTACGTGCGCGGGCGGCTCGGCGTCCCGCTGGCCGCCGCCGAGGTCTCGATTCCCTCTGAGTTCGACTATCGCTCGCAGGCGGTGCTCTACCTGCCGCGCCGCATGCCGCCGCCCAAGGCGGTCGAGTTCGGCGACGCCGTCGCCCGCGAGACACTGGAGATCCTGAGGCGGACGCGCGGGCGCGCCTTCGTGCTCTTTACGAGTTACGGCGTGCTGCGGGCGGTCCACGAGCGGGTGGCGCCGGTGCTTCCCTTCCCTCTGCTCGTGCAGGGCGAGGCGCCGCGGAGCGTGCTCCTCCAGCGGTTCAGGGACACGCCGCACGCCGTGCTCCTCGCCACCTCGTCGTTCTGGCAGGGCGTCGACGTCGCCGGCGAGCAGTTGAGTTGCGTGATCATCGACAAGCTGCCGTTCGCCTCGCCGGCCGACCCGATCACCGCGGCCCGGGTTGAAGCCATCACGGCCGACGGCGGCGACGCGTTCCACGACTACCAGGTCCCGCTCGCCGTGCTCGCGCTGCTGCAGGGCCTCGGCCGGCTGATCCGGCACCGTGAGGACCGCGGCGTGCTGGCCGTGCTCGACCCGCGGCTGCGAACCATGGGCTACGGCCGCAGGTTCCTCGACTCGTTCCCGCCCGCGCCGATCGTTCACGACCTCGGGGAAGTCGCGCGCTTTTTCGATGAGAATGTGTAATCTATTTCGACATAGGAGCAGACATGTTCAAGACTTTCTCGACGGCCTGCCTGGCCGTGGCCGCGGCGCTGCTGCTGGTCTCTTCGGCGGCGGCGCAGTCCACGATGATCCGGGGCAAGGTGGTGGATAAAGAGGGCAAGCCGGTCCCCGGCGCCTCGATCGTCATCGAGTTCAAGGGCGGCGTGAACCGGAAGTTCCAGACCAAGAGCGACAAGGGCGGAAATTTCGTCCAGCTGCTCACCGAATCGGGCGAGTACCAGGTGACCGCGTCGGCCGACAAGGTCGGATCGCAGTCGGCGCCGGTCCGGGTCAAGCTCGGGGCCGCCGCCGAGGTCACCATCACCCTCGCGCCGGGCGGCGGAGCCGGCGACCCGAAGGCCGCCGCGGTTCGCAAGACGTTCGAGGATGCCGTCGCCGCCAGCCGCGCCGGCAACCACGATGACGCCATCGCCAAGTTCAACGAGGCCGCGGCCGGCATCCCGAACTGCGCCGACTGTTACTACAACATCGGCATCTCGTACCTGGGGAAGAAGGACGAGAAGCAGGCCGAAGAGAACTTCAAGAAGGCGCTCGAGATGAAGCCCGATTACGCGGAAGCGGCCGGCGCGCTGGCGACCCTCTACAACAACCAGAAGCGCTTCGACGAAGCGGCCGCGATGAGCGCCAAGGCGGCGGCCGGCGGCGGCGCGAGCGGCGGCAGCGCCGACGCCGTCTACAACCAGGGCGTCATCCTGTGGAACCAGGGAAAGACCGCCGAGGCCAAGGCCAAGTTCGAGGAGGCGCTCAAGGCCGACCCGAACCACGCCGACTCGCACTATCAGTTGGGGATGGCACTCCTCAACGAGGGCAAGCTGCCCGAGGCCGTCGGCATGTTCGAGAAGTACCTGTCGATCGCCCCGACTGGCCAGTTCGCCGCCCAGGCCAAGGCGATGGTCGCGCAGTTGAAAAAGTGAGTGACATTGCGCGCAATCTGGCGCACATTCGCGAACGGATCGACGCGGCCGCGTTGAGGGCAGGGCGTCGGCCGGAGGATGTCCGGCTCGTCGCGGTGTCCAAGACGTTCCCGATCGAGGCGGTACGCGAGGCCTTTGCTGCTGGCCAGCGGGAGTTCGGCGAAAACAAGGTGCAGGAAGCACTGCAGAAGATTCATGCAGGGGCCGACATGCAGATTGGGTGGCACCTTATCGGCCATCTGCAGTCGAACAAGGCGAAGAAAGCGGCCGCCGAAGCCGACTGGATTCACGCAATCGACAGCGTCGAGCTGCTCCGGCGCGTGGACGAGGGTGCGAAGGCGGCCGGGCGAACGGTCAACGTGCTGGTGCAGGCGGACCTCGCGCTCGAGCCGACCAAGCACGGCGCGCCTCCGGAGACGGTGCCGGCGATTCTCGAAGCGGGCGCCGGACTGCAGGGCGCGCGAGTGCGAGGGTTGATGCTCCTGCCTCCGCTCGTGGAGGACCCCGAGGCCGCGCGGCCCTGGTTCCGCCAGTTGCGCGAGTGGCGCGACCGCTGGATCGCGGCCGGCGCGCCGGCCGGGACGCTGCAGGAACTGTCGATGGGAATGAGCCACGATTTCGAGGTCGCGATCGAGGAAGGCGCGACAATGGTGCGGGTCGGAACCGCGATTTTCGGAGCGCGTGAATACGCCCCGCGGGGCGCCTGAGAAGGAATGGAGCCAATGAAAGTCACTCCGCTGGATCTGCGACAGCAGCGTTTCAACACCGTGATGCGGGGCTACGACCGCGGCGAAGTCACGGCGTTCCTCAACGAGGTGGCCGAGGACTACGAGAACGCCCTTCGCGAGGCCGACCGGCTCCGGCAGGAGGTCGTCAAGCTCGAAGCCGTGCTCGCCGAACATCGTGGCCAGGAGCGGAACCTCCGCAATACGCTGCTCACCGCGCAGAAGATGGCCGACGAGGTGAAGGACCAGGCGTCGCTCGAGGCGGAGCGGCTGATCAAGGACGCCGAGTCGCGCGCCGACCTCATCGTCCAGAAGTCCCAGTCGCGGATCGAGGACATCCAGCGCGAGGTCGAGGGGATGCGGGCGAAGCGCCGCGAAGTGGAGGACGGGATCGACGGGCTGGTCAAGACGCTCCAGAGCACCCTCGCCTACATCAAGGAGCAGGACACTCGTTCCCGCGAGGACAAGGTGCTCCTCCTCCACCGCCCGAAACAGGCCGAACCCGCCCCGGTGGTTCCGGCCAGCCCCGCTTCGGAGGAGAAGGTCTCGCAGGGCTGAACGGGTTCTCGGGGTTCGCGGAGTTCTCGGAGTTCGCGGGGTTCGCTCAGAGCCCGTTGTAATGGCCACTTCCGAGCTGGCAGTCCGCGTGATTCCTCGCGCCTCGAAGACCGGGGTGGCGGGAACGCGCGGGGACGCCGTGCTCGTCAGGCTCGCCGCCGCGCCGGTGGACGGCGCGGCCAACGCCGAGCTCATCGACACTCTGGCGCGGGCCCTCGACCTGCCGCGCCGCGCCCTCACCATCGCCACCGGCGCCACCTCGCGAGCCAAGCGCGTGCGCATCGACGGCCTCACCCGCGAAGAGGCCCTGCGCCGGTTGTTGAAAAGTCCAGACGCGCAAACTGAAAAATGAGAAGCTCGGCGAGCCATGATCGCTGCCGACTTCCTGATTGACGACGCCGATCTCGTGGCGACCTGCGCCGGCCCGGCGCCGCGGCGCGGGCCCGCGCAGCGCGACATCGCGGCGATCGCACGGGCGTCCGTGGCCAGCCTCGGCGGCCGAATCGTCTACCTGGGCCCGGCGGACGAGTGCCGGCGCGCCGTCTCGCTGACCTCGAACGCCCAGGTGCTCGACGCGCGAGGGCACACGGTCGTCCCGGGCTTCGTCGATCCACACACACACCTCGTGTACGCCGGCGATCGACGGGACGAACTGCAGCGGCGTCTCGCCGGCGCGACCTACGCGGAGATCGCGGCCGGCGGCGGCGGCATCGTCAAGACGGTGGCCGCCACTCGCGCCGCAATCGAGGACGCGCTCGTCGAGAGCGCGCGGCCGCGGCTTGCCGCCATGCTCGCGCACGGAACCACGACCGCGGAGATCAAGAGCGGATACGCGCTGTCGCTCGAGGGCGAGCTGACCATGCTTCGGGCGATCAAGCGACTGGCCGCCGAGCAGCCGGTGAGCGTCTCGGCGACGTTCATGGGCGCGCACGAATACCCGGTGGACTATCGCGAGCGGCGCGGCGAGTACGTCGATCTCGTCGCCGACACGATGATTCCCGCCGTCGCCCGCGAAGGCCTCGCGGAATGGTGTGACGTGTTCTGCGAGCAGGGCGTGTTCACGCCCGCGGAATCGGCGCGGATCCTGCGGGCCGGCGCGGCTCACGGGCTGAAGCCGCGGATTCACGCCGACGAGCTCGCGCTGAGCGGCGGCAGCGCGGTCGCCGCGGATGTCGGCGCCCGCTCCGCGGACCATTTGATTTTCGTGGACGAGCCGCATGCCGACCGCCTGGCCGCGGCCGGCGTCATCGCCACGCTGCTGCCGGCGGCGGCGTTCTTCCTCAAGCTGCGGCGCTTCGCGCCCGCTCGCATGCTGATCGAGCGCGGCGTGGCGGTGGCGCTCGCCAGCGACGTGAACCCCGGCGGCGGCTTCACGCCGTCGATGCCGTTCGTCATGTCGCTCGCCTGCTTCGCGATGGACATGACGCTCGAAGAGGCGCTGGTCGGCGCCACGATCAATGCCGCGGCCGCGCTCGATCGCCAGGGCGACTACGGCAGCCTGGAGACCGGCAAGATGCTCGACGCGGTAGCCGTGGACGGGCCCCTCAGCGAACTGGTCCGCGTCGGCGCGCCGGTGATTGCCGCCGTGGTGAAACACGGCCGGGTCGTCAGGAGTGAGGAGGTAGGGGGCAGGAGGCAGGAACTAGGAACTAGGAATCAGCTAGCCAAATCGTAGCTGGTTGGCGAATGTGCAGAGATGGAAGACACTGTAGCTGCACTGAAACTGTCAACTGCTCCTGATTCCTGGTTCCTATCTCCTATCTCCTGTCTCCTATGTCCTTCTCAACACAGTCGGTGCACGATTTCATCGGATCGCTGGCGAGCGCGGCGCCCACACCGGGCGGCGGAACCGCCGCGGCAATTGCCGGCGCGATGGGCACCGGCCTTTTCATCATGGTGGCGGGGCTGGCCCGCACGCGCGGCAACACCGATGACGAGCGCGCGGCGCTGGCCGGGATTCGGTCGGAACTGCTGCCGCTGACGGCGGCGTTCGAGACGTGCGCCGACCGTGATAGCGACGCGTTCAACGTCGTGATGGCGGCCTACAAGCGCCCGAAGGGCACCGACGAGGAAAAGGCCGCCCGGAAGGCGGCGATTGCCGAGGGGATGCGTGGCGCCACCGACGCCCCGCTCGAGACGCTGCGCGTGGCGGCGCGGGCGCTCGCACTCGGCGAAACCGTGGCACGGCTTGGGAACCCGTCGGCCGCGAGCGACGCAGGCGTAGGCGCCGGACTGCTGGCAGCCGCCGCGCACGGCGCGGCCGCGAACGTGCGGATCAACCTCGAGGGGATGCAGGACGAGGCGTACCGGGCGGGCACGGAGAAGGAAACGGCGACGCTGCTCCAGCGCGTGGACGCCAGCTACTCCGCGATTCGGACCGCCATCGGCTGAAGCCGCCGGGCGGCCGGTCTGCTAGCGAACCTTACCGGGTCTCGGACCCTTGCCACGCGGGGCGATGCCGCGTGGGCGGGTGTCCTCGAGCAGGCGGACGTGCACCGATGTCTCGAAGTCCCACGACCGCGTGTACACGCCCGGCAGGAGATTCACCTTGTCGGTGTACGGCGCCTCGATGTTGATCTGGTAGGGCAGACGCTCCACCGACACCTTCTGGGGATCGAGCGGAATTTCATAGTCGCCGGCCAATTCCAGGACCTTGTCGGCGATCTGGTCTTCGTTGCGGCTCCCGGCGAACAGCATCGCCTCCTGGATCGCGTCGACGAAGGAGTAGTGCTTGACCGCGGCGCGGCCGCCCTGGACGGCGCCGGTGAGCAGTGTGAAGGCGACGACGATCTGGATGATGGTTTTCATGGGCGCCAACGGGCGGTCCGGGGGGCCGGCCGGCCGGTCTGACACGTCCTGTTGGGGAGTATCGACGCCAGCCCGACCGGCCTTTAGGCAGTGACGGCGATTCAGGCGTCCGGAAGTTCCGTCAATTTCGCACTCTTTCGATGTACGGCTGCCGTGCGGTTAACTGAAAGCGCGCGGCGGCGAGTGCTAGCATCGCCTGATGATCGGCTTCGTTATCGCGGCCGTAGCCGCTGCCGGCCTCACCTACACGTCGCCCGCCGGGTGGACGATCGTCCCGACGTCATCCTCGATGCGCGTGGCGCAGTTCACGCTGCCCCGCGAAAAAGGCGATACCGAGCCGGCGGAACTGGTCGTGTACTACTTCGGCGGTTCCGGCGGATCGGTGGAGGCGAACATCGAACGCTGGCTCGCGCAGATGCAGCAGCCGGATGGCCGTCCTTCGAAGGCCGTGGCGACGCGCGAGTCGCGGACCGTCAACGGCCTCTCCGTGTCGCTCGTCGACGTCAGCGGCACGTACGTGGCGGAAACGGCGCCCGGCAGCGCTGAGCACCACAACAGCCCGAACTTCCGGCTGCGCGCCGGCGTGGTGCAGACGCCCGGAGGTCCATACTTCATCAAGCTGACCGGGCCGGCGAAAACCGTTGCCGCCCAGTCGCAGGCGTTCGACCGTTTCGTGGCCAGCCTGGCATACGCGCGCTGAGCCGACGCGCCGGAACGACACCCGGCCGCGCGCATCGGAGCTGAATACATGCGGAAGTTGACGGTTACCGGGCTCGTGCTAGCAAGCGTGGCAACCCTGGCAATCGGCGCCGGAAGCGCGCACGAGGAGAGCGCCTCCGGCCCGCGGGTGCCGGTGCTGGTCGAGCTCTTCACCTCGGAAGGCTGCTCGAGCTGCCCGCCCGCCGACGATCTGCTGCGCCGCCTGATCGACGAGCAGCCCGTCGATGGTGCCGAAGTGGTGGGCCTGAGCGAGCACGTGGACTACTGGAACCGCCTCGGCTGGACCGATCCGTTCTCGTCGCCGCTGTTCTCGGCGCGGCAGGAGCGCTATCAGCGCGCGCTCCGAACCGAGCAGATCTACACGCCGCAGGTGATCGTAAACGGCCGCCGCGAAGCGATCGGCAGCGAGTGGCCGGCCGTGCGCTCGGAGCTGACCGCGGCGGCGCTCGAGCCGAGTGCGGTGCTGCACGTCACGCCGGTCACTGCCGGCGATGCACTCCACGTGACGGTGTCGATTGCTGACATCCCCGACGTTGCGCACGGCAAGATGCGCGTGATGGTGGCACTGGCCGAGAACGATCTGGCCGTGGACGTGAAGCGCGGCGAGAACGCGCGCCGGCGCCTGCGGCACTCGGCGGTGACCCGGCGGTTGGAGGCCGCCGGGACTCTGAATGCCGGCGAGCGCTCGGCTCGAGTGAACGCGGAGCTCACGATCGATCCCGCGTGGCGCCGCGATCAGCTGCGCGTGCTCGCGTTCTTGCAAGATGCGGCGACCGATCGAATCTGGGGAGTGTCGTCACCAGCGCCACTCGCCGCAACCCTGAAGTGAGGCGAGACGTCGAGGCAGCTCGACGCGCTCCGCGCAGACCACCAAGACGCCGGGCTTTGCCTCGATCCGGTCAGCCGCCGCCCCAAGCTACGGCTTGAAGTTGATCGCCACGTTGAGGATGACGGGCACCGCGACACCCTTTACGCGGGTCGGCGCGTACTCCCACTGCTCGACCGCGTCGAGCGCTGCCTGATTCAGGACCGGCACGGACTTCAGCACCCGCGTGGCCACGACCTTGCCGTCCGGGCCGACGGTGAGCTCCACTTCTACAGTTCCGCCAATCCGATTCGACTTCGCGATCGCCGGATAGACCGGCGCCACATCCTTGATCTTCTTCGGACTGTGGATGGCACCGCCAACTCGCACCGCAGTCTTGGCCAGCTTCGCGCGCGTCTCCGCGGCGGCCTTCTCCTTCGCCGCGGCGGCCGCCGCGGCGGCATCCGCCTTCCCTTTGGCCGCCATTGCGTCGGCGGTCGCCTTCTCGCTCGCGGCTCGCGCCGCCACCGCGAGTTCACGGGCGCGATCGTAGGACTTCATCCACTTCGCGTCCTGCGTGGCCAGCTCAGCATCGAGTGCCGTCTGTGCATCCTGCGCGGCCTTCACCGATTCGGGCGCAAGCTGAGCCGCGGCGGCCGGCACGTTCTCCCGGGCAGTCCGCGCCGCGTCAATCGCCTCAGTTGGCCGTCTTCCGCACGCCGTCGCGACTACGAGCACCAGAACGATCGCCGTGAGTCGAAAGGTGACCACCATCGCTGTGCCTCCTGAGCCATGACCAAACGCGGCAGTTCGTTGCAGGATCTGTCCCAGCGGTTATCCCGCAGAGGGCCGCCGGAGGTCTGCCCCACCCTCCAGAATCAATTGCTCTGCCAATCGGTCGGCGCCAGCGCGGGCCACAGGAGTCGCGCACCGTGACTTGCCTGTCGGTTGTCGCTGGTTCGCGCGCCTCACTCAGCGCGGCGCGCTGACAGCCGGCGGATCAGCGGCCCTGGAGGACGAACTTCTGGACCCGGCGCCCGTTCCCAACCTCGCTGACGTAGAGGTTGCCCTTCGAGTCAGTCGCGAGGTTGTGAAGGAACACGAACTCGCCGGCGTAGCGCCCGATCCGGCCGAAGAAGCTGACCTCGCGGAGCGTCAGGCGATCGAACACGTGGACGCGGCCGTTGCCGGCGTCGCCGACGTAGAGCCAGCGCTGACCCGGGTCTGGTGAGAACGCGGTGTTGAACGAGGTGCCGAGCAGCTGCGTTTTCCGCTCGATGAAGACCTCGCGCTGGAACGTGCCGTCGAGCGTGAACACCTGGACGCGGTTGTTCAGGCGATCGTTCACGTAAACGAGATCGTCGGCAGCCACCTTGATGCCGTGCACGGTGTTGAACTGCTGCGGGCCGGAACCTTCCCCGCTGAACCCCTTCGGCGCCCCATCGTCTGGCGGGTTGCCGTAGGCGCCCCACATCCGCTTGAACGCGCCGGTATCGGCGTCGAAGACGATGACCCGCCGGTTGACGTAGCCGTCGGCGACGAACAGTTCGTTGGTGGCGGGGTGTACCCACATGTCGGCGGCGTTATTGAGATTTGCGGTGTCGAGACTGCCCTTGCTCTGCCCGCGCCGCCCGATCTGGAGCAGGAACTTCCCGTCGCGAGTGAACTTGAGCAGGAAGTTCTCCCTGCCCTCGCGCAGGCGCGGACCGCCGGCCGACGAGATCCACACGTTGCCCTTGTAATCCAGGTGGATGCCGTGTTCGTCAGCGGGCCATTCGTAGGCGCCGTCCTCTGGCGCGCCGCCCCACCCGCGCAGGTAGTTGCCGGCCGAGTCGAACTCCATCACCGGCGGCGGCGCGGTACAGCACTCAGCTTCGGGGTTCTTCCTCAGCTCGTCGCTGTTCAGCGACCATGGCCGCTGCAGCACCCACACATGATCCTGCGCGTCAACGGCAACCCCGGAGACCTGCCCGAGGATCCACTGCTTCGGCAGCTTTGGCCAGAACGGATCCACCTGGAAGCGCGGCGCCTCGGCCTGCGATTCGGCGGCGTAACGATCGACCGCGGACGCACCGGCGGCGAGGAGCGAAGCGAGGCCGAGCGCCGCGACGAGGCTTCGCGGGCGGGCGGGTCGGACACGAAACGGCATGGCTCAGGGTAGCGCGAACGCCACCAGCGTGCTCCCGGACGGTGCGCCGTTCTTGCCCCCGCCGCAGGCGATCACGACGTACTGCTTGCCGTTGACGGTGTAAGTCGACGGCGTCGCATTGCCGGCGAACGGCAGCGTGGCCTCCCACAGCAGCTGCCCGGTCAGCTTGTCGAAGGCGTGGAACTTTTTGTCGAAGTTCGTCGCGGCGATGAACAGCAGGCCGCCGGCCGTGACGATCGGGCCGCCGTAATTGTCACTGCCGGTGTCCTTCATGCCTTTCGCGGCGAGCTCGGGGAATTCGCCGAGCGGCTTCTGCCAGCGAATCGTGCCGGCGCTCAGGTCGAGCGCGGTCAGCGTTCCCCACGGCGGGGTGATCGGGGGGTAGCCCTCGGGGTCGCGCCACAACACCTCGCCGTCGTTCCGGTACTTGAGACGCGTCGGATCCTTCGCCACTGCCGGATCGTTTGCCTGATCCTTGCCGGTGACGAGGAACTCGACGACGTCACCGATGTTCTTCGCGCCCATGTCGGGAAAGCCCGGCATGCGGCCGGTTCCCTGACGGATGACAGTGGCAATCTGCTCGCGCGTCATCCGCGTACCGATGTCTACGAGCGACGGCGCGGCCGAGCTGCCGGTGCGATCCGAACGGTGGCAGCTCGCGCACTTGCTGCCGTAGAGCGCCGTGTCGGTGTTGGGAATCAGGCGCATCAGCCACGGCATCTCGTTCGCGTTGACATAGAGCAGGCTGCTATCGGCATCGAACGCCGCGCCGCCCCACTCGGCGCCGCCGTCCACGCCGGGGAACACGATCAGCCCTTCGGGCGACGGCGGTGTGAACATCGGGCCGGTCCGGTACTTCTTGAACTCGGCGAGGACCGCCGCGTGTGCCTCGGGCGTCCGAGTCGTGAGCATCGACTCGGTAAGGGCCTGGCGCGTGAACGGCGGCGGGGCCAGCGGATGTTTCTGCGTGGCGGCAGCATGCTCCCCGTCCACGGTGGACTCCGGGGCTCGCCGCTCCTCGAC
This sequence comes from Vicinamibacterales bacterium, assembly GCA_035495795.1. Lineage (GTDB taxonomy): Bacteria > Acidobacteriota > Vicinamibacteria > Vicinamibacterales > UBA2999 > VFZN01. The sequence continues at coordinate 1,209 of DATJFF010000064.1, read as the reverse complement.
AGGAAACAGCGGTTCTCCGGTCTTGCGATCGAGCACGTAGACGTAGCCGAACTTCGTCAGCTGGGCGACCGCGTCCACCGGTTTGCCGTTGCGCCGGATCGTCACGAGGCTCGGCGCCGCCGGCAGGTCCCAGTCCCACAGATCGTGCCGCGTGATTTGGTAATGCCAGACCCGTTTGCCCGTCCGCGCGTCGAGCGCGAGCACCGAATCGGCAAACAGGTTGTCGCCGTGCCGGTTGACGCCGTACCAGTCGAACGATGCGGAACCGGTCGCGGCAAAGACCATCGCGTTCTTCTGATCGACCGTCACTCCGGCCCACGCGTTCGCGCCGCCTGAGGGAATTTGTCCGCTCGGCCAGGTGTCGGCCCCGAACTCACCGGCCTGCGGAATCGTGTGAAAGATCCATCGCAGTTTCCCGGTCTTCACGTCGAACGCGCGAATGTGACCGGGAGTGCCGGGCAGGGTCTCCGGCACGCTGCTGCCGAAGATGATCACGTCCTCGAAGACGGCGCCAGGCGTGCTCGCGCTCACCGTCGCCTTCTCGACCGGCAGCCCCAAACCTTCGCGCAGGTCGATGCGTCCGTCACTGCCGAATTGCGCGATCGGCGTGCCGGTCTTGCGGTCCAGCGCGTAGAGCCAGGTGCGGTAGGTGACGAAAACCCGGTCCTGATGGACCGTGACGCCGCGATGCCGGAATCGAGCCCGCGGCGCATCTGGCGGCGCGAGCGCATGCGCCCACCGTTCCGTTCCCGTTGCCGCGTCCACCGCCACCACTTTCATCGAGGGCGTGGTCACGTAGACCGTGCCATCCACCACGACCGGATGGCTCTGCATCTCGGAGCCGGTGAAGGCGTCCTTGGAGTCGTAGGTCCAGGCCACACGCAGCTCGGCGACGTTGGTCTTGTTGATTTGGCTGAGCGGCGAGTAGCGGATGTTGTCGACGCCGCCGTGCATCGGCCAGCCGAGGTCGGGCGTCTGCGCGAGGCCAACGGCGCCCGCGAGGAGCGCCAGCGCGAGCAATCTCATCCGCGCATTCTAGCGTCAGCGCCGCGCGGATTCGCCTGCCGTCGCCGGCACCACGAGCCGCACCGCATCGCCGACACGGATCCGGCCCGGAACCAGCACGTCGGCGTTCAGCGCCAGCCGCCCGCCGAAGCGACGGCCGATGTCGCGCAGCACCTCGGGATCGCGCTCGAGCGTATCGGGATC
>DATJFF010000063.1:0-6577 GCA_035495795.1 Vicinamibacterales bacterium | reverse complement strand
AGCGGGTATTGGCTGTGCGTATAGCCCCACATCGCGGAGCTGATGATCGCGGCCGGCCAGAAGCCGATCGCGGCGCCTAGTGCGGCCAGCATGAAGCCGCGGTAGACGAACTCCTCGTAGAAATTCGAGAAGACGTTCCCGGCAATCTTCCACGCCACCGGATCGATCCAGTGGATCGTGTTCGGCGGAAAGAGAACATAGACGAAGACGACGGTGGCGATGAGCGCGACGATGCCGCCCACAACTCCCGCGCCGACCTGGCGCGCCGTCGGCGGGCCCAACCGCGGCGCCGGCAATATGCGCGTCCGCACGAACGTGAGCCACAACAAGGCGGCAACACAGGCAGTAAGGGTCGAGTAGAGGAGCAGGTGTGGAAGGAACAAGCCCTTGAAGCCGACATACTCGGGACGTCCCAGGGCGATGAGCCCCGCGTTGGTGACTTGCTTCGACGGCCAGAAGTTGACCGCATAGACCGCGGCGGTGCTGATAATCAGCAACGCGCGCTGCATCAGCGTAAGACTGGTTGGCCTGCTGCTCATCACCTGTCCTATGGGTGCAACAGCGAGCCGCGGGGCTCGCCGTGAAAAGATAGCAGACCGGCGGGAGGCGCTGGCGTTGTTGGGATGTAGACTCCCGTTCATGTTCGCCAGCCGGCCCATTCTGGCGCCGCCAGCCGCCGCCCTGTGCCTGGCGCTGGGAATGGCGGTACCGGCCGCAGGCCAGACAAGCCGGGTCAGCGTGACCAGCAACGGCGCGCAGGCCAACAGCTTCAGCGAGATGGCGTCGGTCAGCGCCGACGGGAATCTCATCGCGTTCTATTCCAACGCCTCCAACATCGACGGGACCCCGTTCGGCGCCTTCGTCCACGACCGCACCACGGGCCAGACCACCCGCATCAGCTTCGACGCCGGCTTCGGCTCCCGGGACGGCTTTAGCCCGGCCATCAGCGGAAACGGACGCTTCGTGGCGTACGAGGATGTCGTCGACGGGTTCAAAGACCTCTACCTCTACGACCGCGCTCAGGGCATTACAACGAGAGTCAGCGTCGGCTACAACGGCGCTCCGGCGAATTGGGACAGCAGCAGCCCGACCATCGACGGGGTCGGGCGCATGGTTGCGTTTTTTTCTTACGCGAGCAACCTGGTGCCGGGCGACACCAACGGGTTTGTCGACGTCTTCGTGCGCGACACGGTCGCCGGGCAGACCCGCCTGGTCAGCGTCGGCTTCGACGGCACTCAGGCCAACAGTGCGTCCTCTTACCCTACGATCAGTGCCAACGGGCGATTCGTGGCGTTCGATTCGAGCGCGTCGAACCTGGTGCCGGTGCCCAAGAACATGAACGCCTCTACCGAGGTGTTCGTCAGGGATCTCGACGCGGGAGTCACGACGCGAGTGAGCGTGGCTAGTGACGGCACCGTCGGCAACGGCTCCTCGTTCGACCCCGCGATCAGCGCGGATGGCCGCTACATCGCGTTCGCGTCCAACGCCTCCAACCTGGTCCCCGGCGATACCAACGGGGCTGTCGATGTCTTCGTGCACGATCGCCTGACAGGACAGACGGACAGGGTCAGCGTCGCCAGCAACGGCGCCCAGGCCTACCCCCAGAGCATCTTTCCTTCGATCAGCGGCGATGGCCGGCTGGTGGCATTTTCCTCGTATGCCACCAACCTGGTGCCCGAAGACACCAACAACAACTTTGACGTCTTCGTCCACGATCGCCAGACCGGCCGGACCCGGCGGGTCAGCGTCGCCAGCGATGGCCTTCAGGGTAACGACTACAGCGGCATCGGCAATGCCCCCGGGACACAGAACCCGAGGCTCAGCGCTGACGGGACAGTCGTCGTCTTCGGATCTGCGGCATCGAACCTCGTGCCCGGGGACACCAACCGCAGCGAAGACATCTTCGTTCGTCTGCTGCCGGAGACCGCGCCGGAGCCGCCGGATCCGCCGATCAACCTGATTCCCGAGGTTCGGGGCAGCGATGTCACCCTGTCCTGGACGGCGGCCACCGCCGGCGGACCGGCCATCGGATTTGTCGTGCGCGCCGGTCTGAGTCCGGGGGCGACCGCCGTCGAGTTCGCGCCGACGGGCGCGGCAACCTCGATCGCCGTCGCCGGCGTTCCAAGGGGAACCTACTACTTGCGCGTGCACGGCAGGAACGCGGCCGGCACCAGCTTGCCCTCAGACGAGCTCGTGCTCGTGGTGGGACCGCCCGCAACGCCCACCGGCCTCACGGCGGCTGTCGGGGGATCCACGGTCAGCTTCACCTGGGCCGCACCAGCCGCGGGTCCAGTGCCCGATTCGTACGTGCTCCGGGGCGGGCTGGCGTCAGGCGCGCAGGGGATCGAGGTGGCAACCGGCGGTCCGGGAACGAGCTTCACCGCCGGCGGCGTCCCGCCCGGGCGGTATTTCGTCCGCGTGCACGCCCGGAACATCTTCGGCACCGGCGGGCCGTCGAACGAGATCATGATCGACGTCGCTGGCTGCAGCGAACCGCCCGCACCGCCCGCGGCGCTGGAGGCGTCGGTCAGCGGGACACTCGTGACCCTTACATGGAGCGCGCCGGACTGCGCGGCGTCGTACGTCCTGGAGGCTGGCTCGTCACCCGGCGCCACCGACGACTTCGCGGGCAACATCGGCAACGTGACGACGCTGACGGCGGCGGTTCCCCGCCGCACCTACTTCGTACGGGTGCGCGCGGTGAACGCGTTCGGCGTCAGCGGACCGTCCGGCGAGGTGGTCGTTGTCGTACCGTGATCACAGCTGCTTCTTGAGGAAGTGGCGCCGCCCGCCAGGCGGGAAGTCTTCGAGCGTGCCCCAGATCTCGTACCCGCAGCGCCTGTAGAACGGCAGCGCGGCGTCCCCGAACGTGTCGAGGTGGGCGCCGACGCAGGCGTGGACCTCGGCGGCTTGACGTTCGGCGGCGGCGAGCAGCCGATCGCCGTGGCCCCGCCCGCGGTAGGCCTCGTCAACCCACAGACGTTCGACCAGCAGCCACTGCCACGCGATGTGGCCGACGAGCCCGCCCACCACGCGGCCGTCATCTTCCTCGAGATAGACAGACAACGCGACGCCGTTCGGTGCGCCCCAGACTGGCCGCAGGGCGGACCGCAGGCCTGCCGTCACGATCGCGTCCGCGGCGGGATCGGGTGGGGCGGCCACGCGGATCGTCGGCACGGCCGCCACTATACTCGCCGCCACCGTGCGTACCGATCCCGCGACCGCGCCGCATCCGTGGCGTTACGCCGCGCTGTATTTTCCGATGGGCCTGATGATCGGCTACCCGAGCGTCGCGCTCGGGTATCTGGCTGCGCGCGCCGAGCTGCCAGTGTCCACCGCTGCGTCGATCGTCGGCACGGCCTTCTTCGCGCACGCGTTCAAGTTCCTGTGGGCGCCGCTCGCCGACTACTCGCTGTCGCGCAAGACGTGGTACCGGCTCGCCGTCGGTGTCATGGCCGCGGTGCTCGTCGCGCTCACCGCTATCCCGCTGAGCGAAGCGCGCGTACCGCTGGTCACCGCGCTGGTGCTGGCCGGCAACCTCGCCGCCACCTTCGTGGCCTTTGCCACCGAGGGCCTGCTCGCCCACAATGCCGGACCGCACGGCCGCGGCGCGGCCAGCGGCTGGTTCCAGAGCGGCAACCAATTCGGACAGACGGCCGGCGGCGGACTTGGCTTGTGGCTCACCAGCCACATGCCGGCGCCGTGGATGGCGGGCGCGGTGCTGGTCGGCGTGCTCGGCGCGTGCGCGCTCGCGCTCGCCGGGCTCGAAGAACCGCCGCCGGCCGCGGTGCACGGCGGCGTTGGCGCCCGCGCCCGCGACGCGTGGCGCGAGCTGGCCGAAGTGCTGGCGACTGGCGCGGGGCGCCTCGGGCTGCTGCTCGCGGTGCTCCCGATCGGTACCGGCGCGGCGCAGTACCTCTTCGGCTCGCTCGGTCCCGAGTGGCACGTCGCGGCCGACACGGTCTCGATCACGCTCGGTGCGCTCGGCGGCGTCGCCATCGTCGCCGGCTGCATGTGCGGTGGGTGGCTGGCGGCGCGTCTGCCGTCGACGCGCGCCTATGCCGTGGCCTGCGCCATCTCCGCGACAGCGGCGCTGCTGCTGCTGGCCTCGCCGCGCACGGCCGCGGGCTACGTCGCGGCCACCGCCGCCTATACCTTCGCGCTCGGCCTCTGCAGCGCCACGCTCACCGGCATGGTGCTCGAGGTCATTGGCCGCGGCGCCACCGCCACCAAGATGAACGTCTTCTTCGCGATGAACACGCTCTTCGGCCTGGCGATGCTGCGCGTCGATGGCTGGGCCCACGACCGCTGGGCCACCGGCGGGATGCTGCTCCTGGAGTTCGCGGTCGGCGTGGGCTGTCTGGCGCTCTTCGTGCTGGTCGCGAGGCGGCTTGGCGGCAGCGGTGCGCACCGCGTCTAGTGAGTAAGGTCAGAGGAACCGCGCTTCTGGATCCCGCCGGCAATCTCCGTCGTCTCAGTTGTGACAGTTCCTGCGCGAGAGTCGGCCCGAGCACCCCATTTTGCCGGCTATGTCGAAGCCCTATACCGTCTCACTCAACGAAGACGAGAGGTATCTATGAAACGCATCGTTACGATTGTTCTCGCCGTCATCGTAGCCGCCGCCGTGTTTGCAGGCCTCGTGCACGCGGTCTTGGTCGCGGCACACGTGTCCGAGGCGGCCGGCACAACCGTTTACGGCTTAACGACTCGACGACTCTGGGCCACCGCAGCCGCCGCGCTGGGACTGGTAGGAGTGACTGTCGGCGCGCTGGCGCTGGCGCGCCCGGCTGGTCGTATCGGCATTGGGTTCGGGCGACGTGGGGCGAGTGTGGCCCTGGTGGTGGGCGCCATCGCCGCAGTCAATGGCGGGTTGAATCTGGCGGTCGCCACCGGTGGTCCCGGCACCGGCAACGGCGTAATCGGCGGAGCCGCTGCATTCGTGCTCGGATTGATTGGCATGGCTCTCGGTGGAATGGCTTTGGCCCGACCACCTCGTCGGATCGCCTGATGGCACGGCGTGCGGCGTGAACGCGAGCGGCCCCGTTAGTACCAGCTAGATTTTGAGGCGAACAAAAGGCGAATATGATAGGCTGAACGCGCTCCGTCGTGGCCGATGGTGCTAGCCACTCATTCCGAGCCGCTCTCCCAACTCGAGGTGTTGGTGGTCGACTGCCAGGCCACAACGGCCGCTCCGAAAGGTCATCTCCTCGAGATTGGCTGGGCCCGGGTCCTCGGTACGACAATCGCGCACGCGCATGCGTCGTTGGTCGCGCTGCCGGATGGCGAGCAGATTCCGCCAGCTGTGGCGCGGATCACCGGGATCTCCGAGCAGATGATGCAGTCCGCCGTCGACCGGCGCTGCGCCTGGCGCGATCTGACCGAAGAAGCGGCGAGTCTCTCACAGCAGCCCGCGCCGACTGTCATCCACTTCGCTCGATTCGAGCAGCCCTTCCTTCGCACGTTGGCCGCCGGCGCGTGTCCGCTCGACGTGGTCTGCACGCGGGATATCGCCAGGCGCCTGCTGCCCGATCTGCCGAGGTGCAGCCTGCGCGCCCTCGCTGGATACTTCGGTGGCGCGGTTGGTGCGCTCCGTCGAAGCGCCGATCACGTCGAAGCGACCGCGTTCGTCTGGCACGAGTTGGTCGGCCTGCTCGAGAGTCACGGCGTGTCGACCTGGAGCGCGCTCCACGACTGGCTCGCAGGACCTGCAACACCGATGACGCGCCGACGACGCATCTGGCCGATGCCGCGGGACGTGAGGCTGTCATTGCCGGCCGCGCCTGGTATCTATCGCATGCTTCGAACGGACGGCAGCGTCCTATACGTCGGCAAAGCATCGTCGCTGCACCATCGGGTCAACAGCTACTTTCGCAAGCAGGCCGGCGTGCCCGAGCGGTTGCTCGAGATGCTGTCGCAGGCGCGCGCGATCTCGTTCGACGTCGCACCAAGTCCGCTCGAGGCCGCCCTCTTCGAGCCGGATGAAATCAAGCGGCACCGGCCGCCCTACAACATCGCGCTGACGACGGCGAGTCGCGCGTTGTGGTTCACGTCGCTGGATCTCAGCGTGCGTAGTCCACGGCCGTCGCCACAGTGCCCGTTCGGACCATTTGCGTCGGCCGAAACGCTCGACCAGTTCGCGACACTCGCCCGGGCTGGGCGCGCCGCAGTGATGCCCGGTTCACGAGGCCCGGATGACGCCATGTTCACCGCCGGTTACGACCGGCTGTGCGCGACGCATCCTGAACTGTCGCGCGCCGACCTCTCGGACTCCGCGAAGCTGCTGCGGCTGGGCACACGCCTGTGGCGAGAGGGTCGACGAGACCGCGACACTGAGGAAGACGAAGACGATGCCAACCACACGCGTCGTGGTGTGACGGTCTGGACCCCGGAGTTCGTCCAGGTGTCGCTGGAGTGGCTCGTCTTGCGGGCGGCGCTGGCCCGCCGCCGAGCGATCTGGTTGACCCGGTTGTTCGATTCGAGCCTGGTGTGGCGCGAGCCCGCTGAGAGTCGTGCGCGGCTCATGGTGATCGAGAACAGCGAGGTCGTGTTGAACGGGGCAGTGGACGCACACGCGGCG
>DATJFF010000062.1:0-7139 GCA_035495795.1 Vicinamibacterales bacterium | reverse complement strand
GATCCGGCAGCGTTGCCGTTGTTCACGCCGCCCAGGTCGGTGCGGAACGCATCGACCGCCGCCTGGATTGCCGCGGGGGTTGCGCCGGCGGCTTCACGCACGAGCGGCTGCGCGGCCGCGGGACCGACCCACGCCAGCGCGGCCACTGCCGCGATCATCGTCTTCACCCTCATTGCTCGTCCCTCCTCAATCTCCGGTTGTCAGGGCGGCGACGGAGCGGTCACCGCAACACCCGATACTACGGCGCGCTCGAGGCGCAAGTTGTGAGTGTGGGGTTGATGAGTGGTGATGATTGAGTAACGGCGAGTGTGGTGCGGCGCTCCCGGTGGGAGCGCGCCGGCGAATCTGGCGATCGCTGATCTGATGAGCTGGCGATCAATCTGCCGAGCTTGCGATCTCGTGATCTATCAGGTGATCTGAAGATCTATCTGGTCACCCGGCGAACCGTCGGAGAGCACCACGGTGCGGACAATCCCGACGCTGTCCCATCGCGAACTCGTGACGCTCCCGAAGGGCGCTTTGTGACGCTCCCGATCGCGCGAAGCCGCGATCAGATCTCAAACCGGACGGCGTAGACCGGCGGCAGGTGTGCCGACACCGCTTGCCAGCTGTCGCCGGCGTTTTCACTCACCCACACCGAGCCGGTGGTCGAACCAAAGGCGAGCACGGTTCCCGAGGGATCGACGTCGAGCGCGTGGCGGTAGACGAGATCGTAGGCATGCTCCTGCGGCAGCCCGTCGCGGAGCACGTCGAAGGTGCGGCCGCCGTCGCGGGTGCGCGTGACCACCACCTCGCCGCCTTTCGGGTAGCGCACTTCATCCTTGACTGCAGGCACAAACCACGCGGTCTGCGGATCGTCGGGATGCGCGGCTACGGCGAAGCCGAACGTGGACGGCTCGACGCCGGTGATCTCGCTCCACGACGCGGCCCCATCCTCGGAGCGGAAGATGCCGTTGTGATGCTGCACCCAGAGCACGTCGGGAGCCTTGCGGCACTGCGCCAGGCGATGCGGGTCCTGCACGTTCGGCTCGAACTGCCGCTCCGGCGGCATGAACTCGGCGCGCATGCCGGTGGCGGTCGGCGCCCACGTCGCTCCGCGATCGCGCGTCGTCCACACACCGCCGCACGAGACGCCGATCTTGACGTGAGCCGAGTCGCGCGGATCGACCACGACCGAATGGATGCCAGGATGATCGGCGCCGCCGCCGAACCACTGCTCGCGCAGCGGGTCGTCCCACAAGGGGCGGTTGAGCGACCAGGTCTCGCCGTGATCCTCCGATCGGAACAGGCCTCCAGGCAGCGTGCCGCACCACAACACACCGGGCTCGTCGGCGCCGCCCGGCTCGATCGTCCAGACCAGCTTCAGCGACCAGTCGGCCGGTGTGCCCTCGACCGGCGTCTTGGGCACGTACCCCTCCGGCTTTGGCGGGTAGACGGGGCTGGCGATGGGCTGCCAGCTGGCCCCGCCGTCGCCCGAGCGATGCAGTTTGACGCCGAAGTGACCATGATTGAGCGCGGCGTAAAGCGCGCCGTCGCGCGAATCGTGCGACATCACGGTGACGTTGTCGCCGAGGAAACTGGTGCGTGCGACCTGCCAACCCCGGGCTCCGCGCTCGAGGGTGAACAGGCCCTTACGTGTCGAGACGTGGCATCGTGGCATGACCAACCTTCCGTCGCATGGCAACGGGCAATCGACTACGAACGAGTGGCGGAAGCCGAGGCGGAATCGCTGCGGTGCGTTGCTTTCTGCCTTTTGCCTTCTGCCTTTTGCCTTTTGCCTTCTACCTTCTGCCTTCTGCCTTCTACCTTCTGCCTTCTGCTTTTTGCCTTCTGCCTTCTGGCTGCGAAGCAGCCAGCCTATCCTCCCGACAGCGACTGGACGATGTCGATCACCGCGCCGGCGGGGACCGGGTCGGTCAAACCGCTGCGATCCTCGATCTGCTGACCATCGATGAACGCCGCCATGTGCTGGCGGAGCCGCCCTCGATCGTCGAGCACGTAACCGCGCGCGTCGCCGTGCGCGACGAAGTAGGCGTCGAGCGCCGCGCCGATCGTCGCGCCGGTTACTGCCTCGGTGGGGCAACTGACATGACGCTGGATATTGCGGGTGAACCGGACCGTCGGCATCGCGGGAGCCCTCCGGACAGCGAACAAATTCCTACCCTAACGAAGAGCGCTGCGCTTGGCAAGGCCGGCGGTCACTTCGTTGGTCACGACGAAAGCAGCCAGACCTGCAGGTCGCGGCGCTGCGGGCCGTCGAATTCGGCGAACAGCACGCGCTGCCAGCGGCCGAGGCACAACCGCCCGTCTTCCACCATGACCGTCTCGGTGCAGCCGAGCAGCGCCGCGCGGCAGTGCGCATAGCCGTTGCGACGCTCACGCGGGCCGGCGACGTTGATGGTGCGGCGCGACAGATCGTCGTGGGCGTAGGGCAGATCGAGCGGCGCCAGACACGCCAGCCGGCCGGCCAGATCCTCGAGGAGCAGCGGCTCCGCTTCGTTGATGAGCAGCCCGGTCGTGGTGTGCATCGTCTGGACGTGGAGCAGGCCCTGCTCGATGCCGAGATCGGCGACGATCGCGGCCAGCCGATCGGTCAAATCGATGAACTCGACCGACCGTGTCGTGACGACCTCGAGCCGGTGACGAGTGCGAAGCGGCAGCGTCAGCGTTTCAGATCGCACGGGAACCTCCAGCAGGAACCGAACGCCGTTCGAACACGTCAGCCCAGCGGACCTTCGCCGTCATCTGCATCAGCACGAACAGCGTGACGACCGATCCGATGGTGACCGCGAGGCCGGTAAACCCCTCGAAGAAGAACGCGTAGCTGAACGCAACCAGGTAGACCGCCTGGGCGGCGACCGCCTGCCACCACCGCTCGCGCATGCCGCCGACCGCGCGCAGGTAGCTCGCTACCAGCGCCGCGCTGACCAGCGCGGCCAGGGCGAACGAAATGTGGACCGAGAGGTGATCCACGAGGTAGGCGAGAAGCAGGTGGAACGCGAAGAACGCTGCTGAGACGAAGACGTAGTTCATCGGGTGGAGCGACTCGGGCGAGAGCACGTCGAGAACGACCATCACGGCGAGGAAGAACAGCAGCGAGACCGGCGCGAAGAACGTGATGCGGGCGGCAAGCGGGCCGGGGTTCTGGCGCGCCGGCAGATCGACTCCAATCGCCTGACCGGTCACGAGATTGACGAAGCGCCAGGTCAGGTCCCACCCGTTCCCACGCTCCTCCCGCGCGGTCGGTGACATCGTCCCGGGCGGGAAGTCGACGGCGCGGACGTTGGTGTGCGCGACGAGCGAGAAGTCGCGGGCGTCGGCGACCCCGCTGGCGCTGAAGGCGTAGCGCCAGTCGTCGAGGCCGCGCGATCGATAGGACACATCCAGCCGGATCCGTCCGCCCGGGCCGACATCGGCGGAGGTTTCGACTTCCTTCGAGAGGTCCCCGCCACGCGGCGTGGCCACGCCGTCGATCGTGAGGGTGAAGTCGTCGTAGATCGCGTGCGCCGCCGGGAACGTGAAGTGGACGCGGATGCGCCGCGGCTCCGAATCCGGATTGGTGAATACGTACGCCGCACGGAACGCGACGGCATAGGTGTCGTACCAGAGCAGTCCCTTCTGGCGTTGCTCGAGGTCGAGCGTCACGTCGGCGTCGGTCTGGATGAGCGGCGCGGCGGCCCACGCCAGCCCGGACTTGTGAACCTGGCGGGTGACGTCGCGACCGGCCGCGTCCTTTTCCACGACCGTCTCGACGGAATCGGTGGGCCGTCCGACCCACGCCTCCGGCGCGCGCTGGACGTGGGGACCGCCCCAGAGCAGCGCCACCTCCTCGCGCAGCGGCCCGTCGAACTGCCCGGTCCGGTAAACCAGCGAGGTACCGAGCGTGAACCACGCCGCCGAAGCGGCGCAGAAGATGAATCCAATGGCGAACAGACGTCGAACGGTCAAGGTGGCCTCCAGGCCGCCCAAGATGACGCAGGCTCCAGTGGAAAGTCCTCAGGGGAAGGTGAGCCTTTTGTGAGGCCGCCTGATATCAGGCGCCGGCCCGGCAAATCTGTTGACCTTGCGATCTGGTGATCTGGTGATCAATCTGTCGATCTGGAGATCTTTCGAGCTATCTCGGGATCTGGTGAGCTATCTGGTGATCTATCCCGTGATGCCCGTCAGGACCCCAAGACCCCAAGACCCCAAGACCTCAAGACTTCCCCGAGCGCTTCGTCAGGCCCCAGGTGAGGCCGAAGCCGAACAGTGCACCCTCGAAGGCAGCGACGAGCGTCTGGGTGAGCGGACCGAACGCGGGCTCGCCGAGCCAGCCGCCGAGCGGGGTGAGGGCCATCTGCGAGCCGCGCGACGCCTCGGCGACGCGGTCGATGATGCCGCCGACGAGCGGAAAGCCGGCCCGCGACAAGATTGCGGCCGCCAGTCCGGTGAGAAGCGCCGCCGCGATCGCCGCGCGCCAGCGCGCAGCGCCTCTGGGCGCGACGATGCCGCCGCCGAGCCTGGCGGTGGTGATTGCGTAGCCGAGCGCGACCGCGCCGCCGAGGCAGGCACCCTCGATCGCTGCGCCGCCGATCGGCACCGACAGGCCGAACAGCGTCGCCAGGGTCCAGGTCGCGAGTGCCTGCGCCAGAAGCGCGACGGCTGCTCCGCCGAGACTGCCGCCGACGACAATCGCCAGCGAACGGCGGGACCGCGACACCGCTTCGGCCGCGGCGATACCGGCCGCCACGCCGGCCGCGCCAACAAACCCGGCCACTGCGCCGAGCACCATCAGCACCGGAATCGCAGTGACCGGCGCCGCAGCAGTCGGCGCCGAGACAAGAAGTCCGCCGCCCAGCAGCCCGGCCAGCATGCCGGCGGCGGCTGCGCCGCCGGCGGCCTGCACCCAACGTCGGGCCGTGATGCGCAGGACGTCACGAGCCCGCCAGCGCGCCAGCCACCACGCTGCCGCCGCACCTTCCGGCTGCCCAAACAGGGGAACAGGTCCGGCGCCGGCCACCTCCCATCGCGTATCGCGCAGCAACGCCAGCGCCGCGGCATGTCCCGGTTCGGCGACGAGGACTTTCAGCGCCTGCGTCGTTCCGATGGCGTGAAGCTGCTGCGCCAGATCGCGGCGCTCCTCGATCGACTGCGGCTGGTTGGCGAGCTCGCGCATCCGCGCTGCCAGCTGCGCAATCTGCGCCTCGGGCGCGAGAGCCTGGCCGGCGTTGACAGCCGCCGTCTCGAGCGGCCGCGGCGACCGCGCCTCTTCGAAGTCGCCTTCCTCGACATTCGGGAAAACGAAGCTGTAGCCGTGCCGGGAGATCGTTCGGATGTAGTTCGGCTCCCGCGAGTCGTCGCCGAGCACGCGGCGGAGCGTCCTGATCGCCTGGGTCAGCGCGCCGTCGGAGACGATCACGTCCCGCCAGACCGTGTCGAAGATCTCCCGGCGCGACACGACATCCGGCCGCCGCTCGATCAACAGCACGAGCAAGTCGAAGTACTTCGGGATGAGCGGGAGCGGCTCGCCCTGCCGGAGCAGCTGGCGCCGCCGGCGCGACACCACGAACTCCGCAAAGCGATAGGCAGGCAGCGACGGCACGTCGCAGTATTGTCGCTGAACTCGATCAGTGCGCAGCGGCAGCGCCGGCACTGGACCGGGGCCGCTTCATGAGCACGACGAGCGGCACCAGCAGCAGGAACATGATGCCAAGTCCGCGGAACAACCCGACGAACGAGAGCATGGTTGCCTGCCGCTGCACCATCCCGAACGCGGCCGCGTAGGCGCGCTGGGTGGCCGTGACCGGATCGCTGCCCGCGGCGAGGAAACCCTGATAGAGGCTGTCCATCAGTTGACGTGCCTCGGCGGAGTACGGCGTGACGTGACTGCCCAGAACGTTGGTGTAAACCTGCGTGTGGCGGCCGAGCAGCGAGCCGGTCACCGCAATGCCTATGCTTCCGCCGAGGTTGCGCATCAGGTTGAACAGGCTCGTGGCATTCCCCATCCGTTCCCGGGGCACGGGGTCCATGCTGATCGTCGTCAGGGGGACGAACACCATCGAGAGTCCGACGCCCTGCAGGAACTGCGGCCAGAAGATGTCCCAGTAGCCGGCGCCGAGATTCAGCTGCCCGAGCCAGAACAGGGTGCCGGCGCCGACCGTGAGGCCGGTCGCGACCATCTTCCGCGGATCGATTCTTCCGATCAGGAAGCCGACCGTCGGCATGCCGATGAGCGAGCCCATCCCGCGCGGCGCCATCGCGATGCCGGCCTGCAGCGATGGGTAGCCGAGCAGCGTCTGCAGCATGATCGGCAGCAGCACGAGGCTGCCGTAGAGCACGAAGCCGAGTGTCGTCATGAGAAAGACGCCGGTGCTGTAGCTGCGCAGTTTGAACACGCGCAGGTCGATGACCGGCTCGGAGGCCATCATCTCGCGCACCAGGAACGCGATTAGCCCGCCGACCGCGAACACCACGAGGGTCGTGATGAACGACGATGAGAACCAGTCGCGCTGTTGTCCGAGATCGAGGGCCAACTGCAAGCAGCCGACCCAGAGCGCCAGCAGCCCGATGCCCCAGTAGTCGATGCGCGACGTCTCGCGGCGCAGATACGGCGGATCGAACACGTAGAGGCGGGTCATCACCAGCGAGATGATGCCCACCGGCATGTTGATGTAGAACACCCATCGCCAGCTGTAACTGTCGGTGAGCCACCCGCCGAGCACCGGGCCCAGAATCGGGGCGACGACAATGCCAAGGCCCCAGAACCCCATCGCCTTGCCGCGCATGTGCGGGGGAAACGCTTCGAGGAGCACTGCCTGAGAGAGCGGCTGCATCGCGCCGCCCGTGGCGCCCTGCAGGAGCCGGAACGCCACCAGCGACGGCAGGTTGGGGGCCAGGCCGCACAGCAGCGACGAGAGCGTAAAGCCGGTCACCGACGCCATCAGCAGCCGCTTGCGGCCGAACGTGCTCGCCAACCACCCGGTGAGCGGGAGGATGATCGCGTTGGCCACTAGATAAGACGTCAGCACCCATGTGGACTCGTCGATCGTCGCCGACAGGTTGCCGGCGATGTGCGGCAGCGAGACGTTGACCACGGTGGTGTCGAGCACCTCCATGAACGTCGCGAACATCACCGCGACGGCGACGATCCACGGATTGAC
>DATJFF010000061.1:0-6813 GCA_035495795.1 Vicinamibacterales bacterium | reverse complement strand
CTCCTCGGCATCGGCGGTGACAAGTGCCGCCAGATTGCGGAGCGCTGGCAAGGTCGCTACGGACTTGGTCGTCATCACAGGAGTCCTGCCAGCGCCGCTGCAACAATCGCGCGGCCTTCCTGTTGGATGTGCCGGAGATGTTCGAGACCGCGGAAGCTCTCCGCGTATAGCTTGTAGACCGCTTCGGTGCCTGACGGGCGCGCCGCGAACCACCCGTGGCGCGTGATCACCTTGAGCCCGCCGATCGGAGCGCCGTTGCCCGGCGCGGTGGTCAGCAGCACCTCGATGGGATCGCCGGCGAGCTCCGTCGCGTGGACAGCGTCCGGCCCGAGTGCCAGGAGCGCGACCTTCTCCTCGGGAGTTGCCGGCGCGTCGATGCGTTCGTAGGCCGGCGTCCCGAGCTCACGTGTCAGATCACCGTACAACTCGGCGGGATCGCGGCCAGTGCGCGCGGTGAGTTCCACCGCGAGCAAGTTCATGATGATCCCGTCCTTGTCGGTGGACCACACCGTGCCATCGCGGCGCAGGAACGACGCTCCCGCGCTTTCCTCACCGCCGAACCCGAGCGATTTCTCGAGCAGTCCCGTAACGAACCACTTGAACCCGACCGGCACCTCGACAAGCGTGCGTCCCGCGCGCGCGGCAACGCGGTCGATCATGCTGCTGCTCACGACGGTCTTGCCGACGGCCGCGTCGCCACTCCACCCGGACCGGTGCGCAAAGAGGTACGCGATCGCCGCTGACAGGTAGTGGTTCGGATTCATCAGCCCCGCCGGCGTCACCACGCCGTGGCGGTCGGCATCCGGGTCGTTACCGACGGCGAGGTCGTAGCAATCCGCGAGGGCAATCAGCCTGGCCATCGCGTGCGGTGACGAGCAGTCCATGCGGATCCGGCCGTCCCAGTCGAGCGGCATGAAGCTGAACTCGGCGTCCACTTGATCGTTGACGACCCTGATGTCTACGGCATGCCGCTCCCCAATGGCATGCCAGAACGCGATGCTCGCGCCGCCCAGCGGATCGACGCCGACATTGAGCCCAGCGCTGCGAATGGCGTCCATGTCAATGACCGAAACGAGATCGGGGACATACGCCCCGATGTAGTCGTGTCTATGGATCGTCGAGGCCAGCCTGGCGCGTCCGTAAAGGAGGCGAGGCACGCTCTCGGCGCCCTGCGCGAGCAGCGCGTTGGCGTGGTCCTGGATCCAGCGGGTGGTGGCCGTATCGGCGGGACCGCCCGTCGGCGGGTTGTATTTGACGCCTCCGTCTTCCGGCGGATTGTGCGACGGCGTCATGACGATGCCATCGGCAAGACCCGAGGTGCGGCCGCGATTCCACGAGAGGATGGCGTGCGAGATCACAGGGGTCGGCGTGTAGCCCCCGTTGCAGTCGATCATGGTCTCGACGCCGTTGGCCGCCAGCACTTCGAGTGCCGAGATGAAGGCGGCACCGGAGAGCGCGTGTGTGTCCTTCCCGAGGTACAACGGGCCGTTGATGCCATGCTGCGTCCTGTATGCGCAGATCGCCTGAGTGATCGCGAGCACGTGCGCCTCGTTAAACGTGCGCGTGAGCGACGACCCGCGGTGGCCGCTCGTGCCGAAGCTGACGCGCTCCTCGGGATTTGCCGTATCGGGGCGCTCGTTGAAATAGCGATCCACCAGATCGCCGACACCGATGCGTCGGTCAATCGATGGCGAAGCCCCCGCAGAAGGATGGGCGACCATCAATGGCTCCCGTCTTCTGCCTCGGCCAGCGGCGCGAGCAGCAGGACGCACGACCATGGCTGCACGTGATAGCTGTCGCCAGTTACCGGCGGCCCGTCCCCCGGCGCGCAGAAGTCGTCGGGAGACGACAGCGCCGTGTCCACCAGTCGGTGCCATCGGAGCGGTTGGTCGCCGCCGCGCGGCAGCTCGAACGCGAGCGGCTCCCAGTACGCGTTGAACATGCCTTGGAGCACATACGGCCAGTGCGGTGAGTGCGCCGTGAACGCCAAGGAGTGCGAATGGTCGCTCCAATCGGGCTGGCCGAGTGCCACGCCGTGCCAGTCGAGATGCGACCGCTGCAGCAGCTGATTCAAGGAATACGGCGTGCTCTCGTCCACAACGCCTGGCGCCAGGCGGGCTCGTGCGAGCCGCTTGACGAAAGCGTGCAGATCTGCGTGCCGCTCGAGCAGCCGCCAGTCGAGCCAGGTGGTCTCGTCGTCGATGCAATAGGCGTTGTTGTTGCCGCCCTGGCTGCGGCGCATCTCGTCGCCCATGAGCAGCATTGGCGTTCCCACAGCCATCAGCTGCACCGTCAGGAAGTTCTTGATCTGTCGGCTGCGCCGCGCCTCGACTTCCGGATCCTCCGTGGGCCCCTCGACACCGCAGTTCCAGCTCGAGTCGTCGGCGGTACCGTCACGGTTGTCCTCGCCGTTCGCCTCGTTGTGCTTCTGGTTGTAAGAGACCAGGTCATTTAGCGTGAAGCCATCGTGGCAGGTGACGAAGTTGACGCTCTGCTCGGGTTCGCGCTCTTCGTGCGCATACAGGTCGGGGCTGCCCAGTAGCCGCGTGGCGAATGCGGACACAGTGTCCCTGTCGGCCTTCCAGAACCGTCGTACGTCATCGCGGAAGCGGCCGTTCCATTCCTGCCACGTGTCGCCGACGAAGCTGCCCACCTGATAAAGCCCGGCGGCGTCCCAGGCCTCGGCGATCAGCTTGGTGCCCGCCAGCATCGGATCGGACTCGATGTCCCAGATCACCGGCGGGTTCCGCACCGGCTGGCCGGTCTCGTCGCGCGACAGTATCGAGGCGAGGTCGAAGCGGAACCCATCGACGTGCATCTGGGTGACCCAGTAGCGGAGGCTGTCCTGGATCAGGCGGCGGACGATCGGCTGATTGGCGTTCAGCGTGTTGCCGCAGCCGGTAAAATCGGCGTAGTACGACTTATCCTGCTGGAGGGTGTAGTAGAACTCGTTGGCGAGACCACGGTAGCAAAGGGTCGGCCCGCGATGGTCTCCTTCGGTTGTGTGATTGAACACCACGTCGAGAATGACCTCGATGCCAGCGCGGTGCAGCGCCTTGACCATGTCGCGGAACTCGTCGAGCACGCCGAGCGCGTCGGGCCGCGAGCTGTACCCGTGGTGAGGCGCGAAGAACGACACCGGCTGGTATCCCCAGTAGTTGCGGCGTTCGGCCGGTGCATCCTGGCTATCGAACTGGAAAACGGGCAACAGCTCCACCGCCGTGACGCCAAGGTCGCGCAGGTACGGAATCTTCTCGATGACACCCACGAAGGTTCCACGCCTGGCGCTCGACACTTCGGAGCTTGGGTGCTGGGTGAAGCCGCGCACGTGCATCTCGTAAACGATCGTGCGGGCAAAGGGCCGCCGCAGCGGCCGATCTCCCTCCCAGTCGTACGCGTCGGGCGCGGCGACGACGCTCTTCATCGCCGCGGCGCAGTTGTCGCCGGGTCGAACGGCAGCGCCGCGGTCGTACGAGGCCGGCACCGCGACGGCGAGTCCATACGGATCCACGAGCACCTTCCGGGGATCGAACCGCAAGCCCCGTTCAGGCGCGAACGGCCCGTGGGCGCGGTAGCCGTATACCTGGCCCGGCTGCAGGTCGGGTACGAATGCGTGCCAGTAGTGATAGGTCCGGTGGCTGCGCGGGTCGAGCGCGACGATGCGTGACGGTTCCCCTGCCTGCGCATCATCGAAGAGCAGCAGCTCGATGGCCGTGGCACTCCTCGAAAACACACTGAAGTTCACGCCGTCCGGCCTTGCGGCAGCGCCAAGCGGCGCGCTGCTTCCAGCTGTCTGGTTCCACGTCTTCATCGTGCTGGCTCGAAGGGCGTCGCCGGTTCGATGTCCCAGATGTCGCGACAGTACTCACGAATCGACCGGTCCGACGAGAAGCGGCCGACGCGCGCGCAGTTGAGGATCGACATTCGCGTCCAGTTCTGCTCGTCGCGATAGGCCTCGCCGACCCGTTGCTGACAATCTATGTATGGCTGATAGTCGGCGAACAGCAGATACTCGTCCTGGACGAGGAGCGACTCCACGAGGGGCCGGAACAGCTCGCGGTCGCCGTTCGAAAACTCTCCGGCGTCGATGAGGTCGATCGCCTCGTGCAGCTCCGGGTTGTTCTCGTAGATGGCGCGCGGGCGATGGCCGGCGGCTTTTGCCGCCGCGACCTCGGCAGCGGTCAGACCGAACAGGAAGAAGTTCTCCGCGCCGACGGCCTCGCGGATTTCGATATTGGCGCCGTCCAACGTTCCGATGGTCAGCGCGCCGTTCATCGCGAACTTCATGTTGCCGGTCCCTGACGCCTCCTTGCCGGCCGTCGAGATCTGCTCGGAGAGATCCGCGGCCGGGTAGATATGCTGGCCGTTCTTCACGTTGAAGTCTGGAAAGAAGACGACCTTCAGCTGCGGTGACACGCGCGGGTCGCGGTTGATGACGTCGGCGACACCGTTGATCAGCCGGATGATCAGTTTGGCCATCCGGTAGCCGGGCGCGGCCTTGCCACCGAAGATCATGGTCCGCGAGGGACCGTGATCGCTCCCGCCACGCGCGATGCGGTTGTAAGCGGTGATCAGGTAGAGGACGTTCAGGTGTTGCCGCTTGTACTCGTGCAGCCGTTTCACCTGCACGTCGAAGAGCGACTGCGGATCCACGACGATGCCCGTGCGCTGGCGGATCAGGGCGGCGAGCCGGCTCTTGTTGGCGCCCTTCACCGCGCGCCAGTCCGCCTGGAAGCCGGCATCGGCCGCGAACGGCTCGATGCGAACGAGCTCCGACTCCAGATCCGACATCCAGCGCTCCCCGATCGTACGCGTGAGGAGCGCTGCCAGGCCGGGATTGCTCAGCGCGATCCATCGTCGCGGAGTGACGCCGTTGGTGACGTTGCAGAACTTTTCCGGAGACACCCTGTAGAAGTCGCGGAGCACCGTCTCCTTCAGGAGCTCGCTGTGCAACGCCGCGACGCCGTTGATGGCGTGGCTGCCGGCGCTGGCGAGGTGCGCCATCCGGATGGCGCCACCTCCGCTTTCGTCGACGAGCGACAGCCGGCGAACCAGGTCGTCGTCGCCCGGTACCTGCTGCCGCACCCTGTCGAGGAATCGGCGGTTGATGTCATACACGATTTCGAGATGGCGTGGCAGGACCTTGCCGAACAAGGGCACCGGCCACCGCTCCAGCGCTTCGGCCATCAGCGTGTGGTTCGTGTATGCGCAGGTGCGCTCGGTGATCGCCCATGCGGCGTCCCACTCCATGCCGCGCTCATCGACCAGCAGCCGCATCAGCTCGGCGACCGCGATCGAGGGGTGCGTGTCGTTCAACTGGACGGCCCAGCACGATGAGAACTCCTCCAGCCGCCGCCCGCCCTCCAGGTGTAGCCGGATCATGTCCTGCAGCGAGCACGAGACGAAGAAGAACTGCTGCGCGAGGCGCAGCATCTTGCCGGCCTCCGGCTCGTCGTTGGGATAGAGCACCTTGGTGATAGTTTCGGAGAGGACCTTCTGGTCGACAGCGCGGTAGTAGTCCCCGGTGTTGAAGGCGTCGAAGTCGAACGACTCGGTCGCCTCTGCCTTCCAGAGCCGCAGGAGGTTCGCGGTCGGCATGTGGAACCCGGACACCGGCGTGTCATAGGCGATACCCTTCACGCACTTTTCCGGAATCCAGCGCACACGGTCCCTCCCGTGGTCGTCGACGCCGTGCTCGGTGCGTCCGCCGAACCTGACCTCGTACGCGTGATGTTCAGGGCGGGCGATCTCCCACGGATTCCCAAGCTGCAGCCACTTGTCAGTCATCTCGACCTGGTGCCCATCACGGATCGACTGATCGAAGATGCCGAACTCGTAACGAAGGCCGTAGCCGATCGCGGGAACGCCCAGTGTCGCCAGCGAATCCATGTAACAGGCCGCGAGACGGCCGAGACCGCCGTTGCCGAGGCCTGGCTCCTCTTCTTCCTGCAGCACGTCGTCGAGGTTCTGCCCGAACCGGGCGAGCGCCTTCGCGGCGGCGTCTCGAATCCCGAGGTTGATCAGGTTGCTGCCAAGGTGGGGGCCGGTCAGAAACTCCGCCGAGAGATACGCGACCACCTTCGCCCGCGACTCCAGCACGGCACCGAGCGTCGTCAGGTAGCGATCGAGCAGGCGATCGCGAACCGCCAGCGCCAGCGCCATGTACCAGTCGTGCCGGCTCGCATCGGCGAACGGAACCGCTTGCTCGTAGTGCAGCTTGTCGGCGATGGCGGCGGCGATGGCCTCGTCGCTGAGACCCGTTCGAACGGAGCGCTCGTCACGTTGCGCGGTTGGCGTGGAGGAGTCATGGCTGTCGTCTCGAACGTCCATGACCTTGACGGGTCAGCACCATTCGTTCCGAAGCGCCCACGCCGCGGATTCCACGTCATTTTGCGGTGACGCAAGACGGCGGGTGCACATCGGCGAGCACCGTGGGCGTTTCTGCGCATCGCCACCGAACGCGCGACGACAATAGGACGGCGTCCCGCGGGCGCTGGCGCTTCGCTTGCGTTAATCGGCCGCATGACGACGCACCGTCAGGTCCTGACGATTAACGCCGGCTCATCGAGCGTGAAGGTGGCCGTGTACGCCGGCGCCGCCGATCTGACATCTGCGTTGAAGGGCCACCTCAGTGGGATCGGCACCGGCACCGCGCGGTTCTCCTGGATTCATGGTGCCGAGAGTGGCGAGCGCATCGTTGACGCCGCGGCCCCTGACGCGGCCGAGACGCTCGTGCTCGCGTGGCTCGAGGAGCTGGGCGTCCTCGACTCGATCGACGGAGTCGGGCATCGCGTCGTCCATGGGTTCGACCAC
>DATJFF010000060.1:0-21141 GCA_035495795.1 Vicinamibacterales bacterium | reverse complement strand
CGCGCTCGCGGAGGTCTACGCCTCCAGCGATTCGAAGGAGAAGTTTGTCAACGACTTCGTCAACGCGTGGACCAAGGTGATGAACCTCGATCGCTTCGATCGGCCCGCGGTGGCCGACAAAACAGCCGGCGTCTGACGATGACCCTCGGGCCGGCCGTCGTGGCCGGCCTGAGCTCACTCGGGGAAGTGCATCCGCTCGATTCGTCCCGCCCTCCTTGCGGAGAGCCTCGAGCACCGCACGCGCCTCGTCGGGTTGGCCGAGACGGGCCAACAGATTTCCAATCTGGCCCCGACGGGTAGGGGACAGTCGGTCCGTCCCGATCGCACGTATTTCCGCGAGCCTCTTGGCCGCTGATGCGACTGCACCACGTTGCAGGTCGATGTAGAGCAGAATCAGCGACGACGACAGCATGCTCGGTTCCAGCCGCAGCGTTTCCTCGAGCAACGGCGCGGCCAGATTCGAGCTGGCTCCAGCCTCCACGTCTGTCGCCGGGAAGGCGGCGAAACCACTATCTTGCACGCGAAGGAGAATCGATGGTAGGTTCCGGCGTCGCGTCGTTCGTACAGACCAACCCCAGGTCCCCGGAGCCCCTCACTATGGACGTCCAGCCGACGATCTCACCCGAAACCCCACCGACGCTCTGGTCGGCCGCTGGTCCCAAGCCCGGTGCTGGCCCGAAGGATACGGGTGGCCCCAAACCGAAGTCACCAGCGGGCGGCCCGCGGACGGGTGGCCCGAAGCCGGCGGGGCGGCCGGCGGGTGGTCCGAGGCCGGGAGGGCCGGCGGGTGGCCCGAAAGGGCCGTACGGTCCGAAGCCGGCTGGGCGGCCGGGCGGTGGTCCGAAGTCGAAGCCCGGCCCGAAGTCCCGTTATGGCGGGGCAGGTCCGAAAGCCGGGCCGACGTCGTCGTCGAAGAAGTAAGCGGCGCGGTTACCGCCGAAGCGCCGCCACGAGCCGTTCGAGGTCGTAGGGGCTGATGAAGGTCGTCAGGCCGGTCAGCATGACCGCGCCGAAGAGCTCGAGGTTCATCAGAACCTCGAGTCCGAGGTGGAAGACTGCCGCCGCGGCGACCAGCGGGTAACGCAGCTCGCGGATCCACACGAGCGGTCCCATCGAGAACTCGAGCGCCATCGTGCCCCAGGTCGCCAGTCGCGACCACCACAAGGTCCGGATCGCCGCCGGCACCGGCCAGCGGCGATAGTCGCTGACCATCCACACCCAGTACACGGCTGTCCCCTCCCGCCAGGTCTCACCATCGACCTTCGCGACGAACGACTGGAAGTAGACGAACGAGATTTGCAGCTGGAGGAGCCGCAGCACCCACGGCGACGAGACCGGTGGGGTGCCCGCACCGGCCAGGAGCGCGTCCAGCGACCACGCGTGACCCGCCGGCGAGAAGATGAGCAGGAAGCACATCATCCGCATCAGGCTGTCGCCTCCGTGCGTGACTTCCGGATGGCGATGGTGAATCGAGGTGAGCGTCACGAACAAGATGGTGGCGCTCACCCGGGTCCAGAACCCCAGTGTGAGGCACGTGGCCGCAACGAGGTGCAGCGCGAGAACCGCGGCGATCGATCGCCGACCCGGCGGGAGCCACCGGAACAGCGAGAACAGCACCCCGCCGTAGGTCGCTTCCCATCGCTCGTGTGACAGCGTTCCCGCGGGGCCGAGCCACAGCGAAGCGTGCGGCATGTAGAAAAGACCGCTGGTCAGGGCCACGAGCCCGAACAGGATGCGGAACAGCGCGATCGTCAGCGGCGGCTCGGGCGTATGGAAGAAGGCGTTCCATGCGATCGCGAGATCGGCCAGCGAGATCATCGCCGCGACTACGCTTCGGGGTAGGAGTAGAAAACGAGGTCCCTCCGCTCGAGCGTGTGGGGACCCTCGACTCCCGGCGCCGGCACATCGTGCTCGTAGTAGATCAGGTCCACTCGGACCGGTGCGCGGTCGGCATGGAGGCGAAGCAGGTATTCCGCAAGCGCCGGGCGGAGGTAGTCGGTGTCATCGTCGAGCACCGACGCCTCGTACTTCTGGTGCCGGAACATCGAGAAGGCCTCGCGGTACTGGAGGTCGGCGATCCGAGGCCAGGTCCATTCGATGGTGCCGCCATCGGCCGTCGTGACCACCGCGGCGAGATGGCCTTCGACCATTGCCGGATCCGGCGCGAACATGCCCCAGGTCTGCCCCAGGCCGAGCCAGAACACGAAGTTGACGAGCGGTGCGACGGCTCGTCCCAGCCATGAATCGGACGGCTGGCCCCACGACCAGGCGACGAAGAGATAGAGCGCGATGAAACCGTTGACGAGAATCGCGCTCGCGTTCACTTCAGTCCCTCGAGGTCGATCGCCCAGATGTCGCCCTCCCGATGGTTCTGCTCGTAGTAGAGCCACCGGTTGTCGCGCGAGATCGTGAAGGCCTCGGCGTAGCCCGGAAGCGGCGGCAGGGGCTCGAGCGCTCTGGTCTGGCTGTCGAGGATGAACAACCGGCCGTTTTGGGCAAATATCAGCCGCCGGTCGTCGGCCAGCCACGTGGGGTACCGTCCCGTATCGGTGAGCGTCGCGTACCGCTTCGCGCCAGGATCGTAGAGTGCGACACCCGCATGAACCCCGTCGGCGCGCAGCCGCCAGCCGGCGAGACGGCGGCCGTCGCTGGACCACGACCACGCCGCGAAGGTCATGCCCTTGTCAGGGAGCGGCGGCAGCGGCTCGGGGGACTGCTCCGGCCACCGCCGCGTCGTATCGATGATGAACGGGTTGGCGTCGAGCGAGCTGTAGAGCAGGTGCCGCCCGTCGGGTGCCCACAGCGGATAGTAGTAGGTCTCGCTGGCGGTGCCGAAGGTCACTTGGCGCAGGCCGCTGCCGTCGGGGTGAATCAACCACACTTGGTACGGCCCGCTGCGGTTGGAGTAAAACGCAATCTGGCTTCCCTCTGGCGACCACCGCGGTGCCATGTTCTTGAACCCGTCGTCGGTGATCTGCCGAAACTCCGTCCCATCAGTCCGAACGACGTAGAGGTTGTTGCTCTTGTCCAGGGAGTAGGTCGCCAGCCATTGCCCGTCGGGTGAGACCTGCGGCTCGGCGAAGAATCGCGAGCCCTGAGTGACCGGCGACGGCGGATCCGGCCGGCTACCTGGCGGGAACACCACGCGAATCAGGTTCTGCGTCCATGACTGCTCCGCGTAAGCGAGCCGCTTGCCGTCGGCGGACATCGTGATCAGCGCGCTGTTGGAAGAAGGCGTGGTCACCGGCTCCGGACTGCCCTTCGGCAGCCCCGTCGCTTCGTCGATCGCGATGCGCCACAGGTTCATACTGCCACCGCGGTCGCTGGAGAAGAACAGGTACCGCCCGTCCGGCGACCAGATCGGGCTCCAGTCCACGAAGCGGTCGTTGGTGACCGCCACCGGCGTGCCGCCCTCTGCCGGCATCGTCCAGAGGTCCCGCTGCCCGGACGCATCAGCGGCCCAGTACGCGATGCGGCGGCCGTGCGGCGACCAGGAGGGCTGAACGGCGTCGCCCGCGGTGAGCTGGCGCCGCTCGCCCGACGACGCGTCGATCACCCACAAGGCGCTCGCGTTGCTGTAGCGGCTGGCTGGTTGCTCGATGGTTTCCTGCGCGCAGACGATGAAGCGGCTGTCGGGCGACCACGAGGGGTTATAGCCGACGTCTGACAGGCGCCGCACCGCTTCGCCCGTGGCACCCATGACGAAGATTCCGCCGCCGCCCCGCTCCGATCGGAACGCGATCCGCGAGCCGTCGGGCGAGAACGCGGGCTGCGTATCGTCGGCGGGCGAGTCTGCGGTGAGATTGGTGCTGTTCTTGCCCTCGACGCGCTGAAGGTAGATGTCGAGGTTTCCCGACGCGCTGCTGGAGTACACGATCGACTTCCCGTCGGGCGCGAGGCTCGGAAACGATTCGAGGCCGGGCTGGTCGGTGAGCCGCGAGAACGTCGCCTTGGCGAGGAAGTTGGCGCCGCTGTCGGCGGCCGGCCACAGGCGGACGAGCGCTGCCACGATCGCAGCCGCGCCGAGTGCCATGGCGGCGCTCGCAGCCCAACGTCGTCCCTGCCGGTCCGCCGTCTCGGCGGAGGCGCTGCGAGAGGCGCTGGAGATGATCGCCGAGTCGGCGTCGCGCCGCAGCCGCTTGAGATCGGCGCGCAACTCGGCGGCAGACTGGTACCGAACGTCGCGATCCTTCTCCAGCGCCTTCTCGATAATCTGCTGGAATTGCGGCGTCAGGTGCGGATTGATGCTCGCCACCGGAGTCGGCTGCCCGTGCAGGATGCCGCTCAACGCGACGGCGGTCTTCCCGCCGAAGGCACGGCGTCCCGTGGCCATCTCGTAGAGCACGAGACCGAACGAGAAGAGATCGGTCCGGCTGTCGAGCGGTTCGCCCGCAGCCTGCTCCGGCGACATGTAGTAGACGGTCCCGACGGTCACCCCTGGCCTCGTGATCAGCCCGGCTTCGGTCGGCGTGTCGGCGTCCGCTGCGTTCAGGCTCGGCGCGGTCACCTTCGCCAGCCCGAAGTCCAGAATTTTCGCGCGCCCGTCGCGGGTGATGAAGATGTTGGCCGGCTTGATATCGCGATGGACGATGTCCTTGGCGTGCGCGGACTGGAGCGCATCGGCGATCTGAATCGCCAAATCGAGCACTTCCGGGAACTTGAGGGGGGGCCGATCCGCCAGCCGCTCCCGCAGCGTCCGGCCTTCGAGCAGCTCCATTGCCAGCAGCGGCTGGCCCTCGGCATTGTCGACTTCGTAGATCGTGCAGATGTTCGGATGATTCAGCGACGAGGCGGCCCGGGCTTCGCGCTGGAAGCGCTCGAGCGCGAGCGGGTTGCGCAGCAGTTCCGGGGGCAGGAATTTCAGCGCCACATCGCGATCGAGCCGGGTGTCGCGGGCGCGATACACCACGCCCATTCCACCCGAGCCGATCTGCTCGAGGATGCGATAGTGAGAGATGAACTGGCCAACCATGTTCAGCCTCGCTGAACTACGGTGAGACCGTTCTCGACGGGAGGGCCCTTGCTGCGTCTGCGACCGGTGCCGGCGGAGAGGTCAGCATGGACGCAGATGACGATAGCAGAGATCGAGCGGGCCGGTGCCGGCCCGAGAACTCCGCGCCCGGGATTCGGGCCGGTTCCGCCGCGCGCCCGTTGCGGCGCCTCGCCCGCCTTCGGTATGCTGTCGTGCGCCGTTCCGGCAGGAACTGGCAAGGAAGAGGTGTCAATCTGATGCGTGTACGATTGCTTACAATTTGCGCCGCGGCTCTCGCCGCCGCGCTCGTCTCCGCCACCCCCAGCTGGGCGCAGAATCCCGGCGCGACGCGGTTCGGCGTCTGGGACAACTCGGAGAACAAGAACAACGTCATGACCTACGAGCCCTACGAGCAGAAGGGCATGAAGATCACGGTCAGCAACCCCAGCGATCCGAAGTCGGACTGGAGCTACGTGACGATGTTCGACGGCCAGTTCCGCCCCGTCACGGGGCAGCAGAACTCCGAGACCGCGGTCGAGGTCATCAACGACAAGAGCACCCGTATCTACAACAAGCGGGACGGCGTTGTGTATCAGGTGGTGATCAACACGTTGTCGGCCGACAACACCAAGATCAACAACGAGTACATCCGGATGGACAAGGACGGCAAGATCACGGGCGTGACGCACGTCACGTACATCAAGCGCGCCACGAAGTAGATCGCACCGAGTCCCGTTCGTGAATGAGCACGGCCGCTGGGAGAACCGGCGGCCGTTGCTGTTTTAGTGGGCAATAATGCCCGGGTCACCTGCGCCATGAAACGCGTTGCGCCACGGCTGTCCACTCCCGGGCCTGGTCTTCCCCAGACCAGCGACGCCCGGCTGCCTGCCGACCTGCTGAACGACCAGGTTCGCCGGCTCGAGATCTTTGCGCTCGTCAGCGGCGGCCTGTGGGCGATGGGCCTGCTCATGGACGCGGTGATCTTCCCGCTGAGTATCGGCGCCGAATCGCCGAATACGGCGGCACTGGTCATCGAAGGCGGTGCGGTGCTCGTCGCTGCGACCATCTACGCGTGGGTGCACTTCTCCGGCGGCACGGCCGAGGCCAAGTCCGACATCGGCATGTGGCTGATGCTGCTCAACTCGGCCGGCATCGCGCTGCTCGAAACCTGGGCATCGGATCCGCAGCTGATGCTGGGGCATCTGTCGTGGACCGCGGTTGTGATCCTCCTCTCGGCGATGATCCTGCCGAGCACGCCGCGCAAGATGCTCGTCTACGCGCTGGCCTCGGCCTCGATGGGGCCGTTCGGGGTGTGGCTGGCCCACCTGCGCGGGTTGGACGTGCCCTCGCCGCTCAACACGTTCCTGATGTACATGCCGTGCTACTCGTGCGCGGTCGCGGCCGTGGTGCCGGCGCGCATGATGCAGCGCCTCGGCCGCAGCCTGAAGGAGGCGCGGGACCTCGGGAGCTACGAGCTGCAGGAGCGGCTCGGCGAGGGCGGCATGGGTGAGGTGTGGCGGGCGCGGCATCGACTGCTCGCACGGCCAGCGGCCATCAAGCTGATCCGGCCGGAGATGCTGGCCGCGGGCAACGAGGCCGAAAGCCGCAAGACGCTGCGCCGCTTCGAGCACGAGGCGCAGGCCACCGCGGCACTCACCTCCCCGCATACGATCCGGCTGTTCGACTTCGGCGTCACCGACGAGGGCAGCTTCTACTACGTGATGGAGCTGCTGGCTGGCAGGGACATGGCGTCGCTGGTCGCCGAGTTCGGCCCGCTGCCGTCGGCGCGCGTCCTGTTTCTCCTTCGGCAGGTGTGTCATTCGCTGGAGGAGGCGCACAGCCAGGGTCTCGTCCATCGCGACGTCAAGCCCGCGAACATCTTCGTCTGCCACATGGGCCTCGAGTACGACGTCGTAAAGGTCCTCGACTTCGGGCTGGTGCAGTTCACCGGCCCCGAGCCTGCGCAGGATCTCACTCAGTCCCTCGCCGCGCTCGAAGGCGTCGTCGGCACGCCAGCCTTCATGGCGCCGGAAGTGATCGTCGGAAAGACGGTGGACCATCGCGCCGATATCTACGCGCTTGGCTGCGTGGCGTACTACCTGCTCACCGGCCAGCAGGTATTCCAGGGCAGCAGCCAGATGCAGGCGCTGATCGATCACGTGAACACGGTGCCAGCGCCGCCGTCGGAACGCGCCCCGGCGCGAGTGCCCAGGTCGGTGGATGCGCTGGTGCTGGCCTGCCTCGAGAAGGACCCGGACAAGCGCCCATCCGATGCCCGCGCGATTCTCGAGGCGATCGCCACGTGCGAGGGCAGCGAAGGATGGTCGAATGCGCAGGCCGCGGCCTGGTGGCGTGCGCACCTGCCCGATCTCGCCACGGGTTCGTCGACAGAACCAGGCGACCGAAACGTCACGCCTGCCGATGCCGCAACCGGTCAACTGCTACGGCCACGACGATGATCAGGCCGATCAGGATCTCCTGCACGTAGTTCGGCACGCCGGTCAGCGTGCAGCCGTTGGCGAGCACCGTCATCAGGAACGCGCCGACGAGCGAACCGGTGATGCCCCCGACGCCGCCTGAGAGGCTCGCTCCGCCAATCACAACCGCGGCAATCACGTCGAGCTCTTTTCCGACCGCCGTCGTCGGATCGCCGACCGTCAGCCGTGCGTACTGGACGACGCCGGCCAGTCCCGCGAACAGGCCCGATACCGCGTAGATCAGCGTCTTCGTCCGTGCCACCCGCACACCGCTCAGGTGCGCGGTCGGCTCGCTGGACCCGATCGCGTAGGTGTGAAGGCCGAACACTGTCCTCGTCAAGACGATCCCCATCGCCACGGCGAGGATCGCCAACATCCACACACCCGGCGCGACGATCAGCCAGGCCGGTTCCGGCGTCCTGGCCATCACCTCCGCCAGCCAGCCTGGCGGTGCGTCGATCTTCTGTTCGCCGGCCAGATACTTCGCGACGCCGCGCGCCACGCCCATCGTGCCCAGCGTGACGATGAAAGGAACGACCTTCGCGCGCGCGATGACGATACCGTTCGCAATGCCAATTGCCAGTCCGGCCGCCGCGCCGGCCAGGGCTGCGATCGCGGGGTTCCACCCCTCGCGCAAGGCGAGTGCTGTGACCACTGACGACAACGCGATCGCCGAGCCGACCGAGAGATCGATGCCGCCCGAGACGATGACGAACGTCATCCCGATCGCGCCGAGGCCCACGATGACCGTCTGGGCCGCGATGGTCTGCAGGTTGTAGACGGAGAGAAATGTCGCCGGCTCGAGGACCGCGAACAGCGCCGCTACGGCGATGAGGCCGGCAAAGGGGCCAACCAGGTCCAGCACGCTCGCGCGCTTCCCGTCAGCCATTCGCGGCTCCGGTCGCAGCCTCGAGGAGCGACGTGGATGACCATTCGGTGGCGGGCCGCGGATCGCCGAGACGGCCTCGCGTCATCACCGCGATGCGATCGCAGACGCCGAGCAGCTCCGGCAGGTAGCTGCTGACGAACAGTACGCCCTTGCCATCGTGCGCCAGCTCTCCCATGAGCCGGTAGAGATCCGCCTTGCTCGCTACGTCTATGCCGCGGGTCGGCTCGTCGAGCAGCAGCACGTCTGCGTTGTGATGGAGGAGCCTTGCGATCGCGATCTTCTGCTGGTTGCCGCCCGACAACTCGGCTGCCGGCTGATTGGGATCGCGGGCGCGCAGCGACAGGCGGGCGCCGAGCGCGGCCGCTGAGGCGTTTCGCTTTGCCGTGGAGATGAAGCCGAATCGGGCCGGCGGCGACGATAGAGCGATGTTGTCGGCCACCGACAGGCCGAGCGCGAGCCCTTCCTCTTTCCGATCCTCTGAGAGCAGGCCCACACCCTGGCCCAGACGCACCCACGGCGGCGCGCCTCGATCCCACACCGTCGCCACCCGAACGCGGCCGCTGCGGACCGCATCGAGTCCGAATACCGCTCGCAACAACTCCGTCCGCCCGGCGCCGACGAGGCCGGCAATCCCCAGAATCTCGCCCCGGTGGAGCAGCAAACGGGCACGTTCGGGCGTGCGAACGCCCGTCAGCTCGTCCAACTCGAGTATCGGCTCTCCGCGTTCGTGCGCCACTTGCGGATAGGTCTCGTCCACCCGTCGGCCGGCCATTGCCTCCAGGATGCGTGCCGCGAAGCTCTCGTCCGCACGCTCGACGTCGCCGGTGGCCACGCTCCGGCCGTCGCGGAGCACCGTGTAGCGATCGGCGACCCGGCGAATCTCCTCGAGGAAGTGGCTGATGTAAACAATGCCGACGCCGCGCGCGCGGAGCCGATCGATGGCCGCGAACAGCTGCTCAGCCTCGGGTTTCGACAACGAGCTGGTCGGCTCGTCCATCACGACGATCCTGGCGTTCGCGGCAATCGCCCGCGCGATCTCGACGATCTGCCGCGCACCCGGCGCGAGCGAGCCGACCCGCCGATCGGGCGCCAGACCGGAATGATCGAGCCAGGCCAGTGCCCGTTCCGCCTCGGCTCGCATCGCGTCGCGATCCACCACGCCGCGCCGGCGGGGCTCGCGTCCGAGCACGATGTTCTCGGCGACGGTGAGGTGCGGGCAGAGCGTCAGCTCCTGGTAGATCATCGCGACGCCGCGGGCCCTGGCCTCGTGCGGATGGCGCGGAGCGTAGGCCTCGCCGTCGAGCGTCATCGTGCCCGCATCGGGCGAATACGCGCCCGAGAGCACCTTCATCAGCGTGCTCTTGCCGGCGCCGTTCTCACCGATGACCGCGTGGACGTCCCCCTGGCGAACGTCCAGATCTACACCTGCGACAGCCGCGACCCCGCCGAAGCGCTTGACGATGCCGCGCATCGACAGCACCGTGACGGAGGGCGTGATCATCGGACGGGTGTCGATCAGTTGAGATATGCCGCCAGGTCGGGCGCCAGGAGAATCTTGATCGGCGGCTCGTTCATGTTGTCGCGCGTGACCATCGTCGCGCCGGTGTCCACGCGGGGCTCGACCGAGCGGCCGGCGATCCCGTCGACGATCGCGCGGACGCCAAGCTCGCCCATGCGAAACGGGTTCTGCACGACCAGGCCGTCGATCTTTCCCTGGCCGAGCGCTTCGACCAGTTTCTGACTGGCGTCGAAGCCGACGAACCGGACCTTGCCGCTTCGTCCCGCGGCGTCCAGGGCGCGCAGCATGCCGAACGTGGTGGATTCGTTGGGGCAGAAGACGCCCTGGACCGAGGCATAGGCGGACAGGAGGTTCTCGGACGCGGCGTACGCCGACTCGGTGGTGACGCCGCCGTAGCGATTCGACGACACGACCCGCACCCCCGGATGCTTCGCGGCGAGCGTCTCCAGGAAACCCTTCTCCCGCGCCGTCGTGCTCGCCGATCCCTCGGCGAGGCGCAAGACGACCACGTCGCCCCGACCGCCCAGCAATGTCCCCAGCCGCTCGGCCGCGAGCGCGCCGGCGCGCTCGTTGTCGGTGGCGATGAAGCTGACGAAGTCCTGCGAGTCGATGGCCGAGTCGATGATGGCAACAGGGATCTTCCGTGCCTTCGCGGCGCGGACGACCGGCGCCAGGGCGCGGTCGTCGAGCGGCGCCAGGACGATGCCGTCCACACCCTGGGCGAGGAAGGTCTCCATCACCTTGATCTGCTCGTCGCGATCGTCCTCCTTGACCGGGCCCTTCCAGATCACGTCGACGTCCAGCTCCCGGGCCGCCTTGACGGCCCCGGCGTGGACCGATTTCCAGAACTCGTGGGTGGTTCCCTTGGGGATGACGGCAATGCGCTTGCGAGGCTGCGCCCGGGCCGAATCGCCGGATCCGCTACCGCCGGGCGGCGAACAGCCGGCGACGGTGATGATGACGAGCAGCAGCAGAAAACGAGCGATCGCGCCGCGCCGCATGCCGGGTAGGAGACTTGAAGAGACGCGGAGTGTCAAGCCGAGCTGCCTTCCGGTCTCGCTGCCGCGTTCGACACGCGGTGTCCGGCCGTTAGTTCAGTGGGGCCATGTCAGCCAACGGTATACTCAGCCCGCCAGCGGGGCCGCGCGTGGCCGGCGGCCGGCCGCATCCCTCCATGCCCGAGCCCCTCGGACGGGTCGCGCATTACGAGCTCCGCCGCCCCCTCGGAGCGGGCGGCATGGGTGAGGTGTTCCTGGCCCAGGACACGGAGCTCCACCGCCCGGTCGCGATCAAGTTCCTGCTCGGCGCTGCCGGACACGACCTCGAGGCGCGACAGCGGCTGCGGCACGAGGCTCAGGCCGCTGCGGCCCTCGATCATCCCAACATCTGCTCGATCTACCAGGTCGGGACCGACGAACAGGGTCGCGACTTCATCGCCATGCAATACGTCGAGGGCGAGACGCTGGCGGCGCGGCTGCGGCGCGGTCCGCTCGGCGTGCGGGCAGCCCTCGACGTCGTCTACGGAATCGCTTCGGCGCTCGACGTTGCCCACCGGCGCGGGGTGATCCACCGCGACCTGAAGCCGCAGAACATCATGATCACGGCCGCGGGGACGCCAAAGCTCCTTGACTTCGGCATCGCGCGGTTCCAGCGCCTTCGCGACGAGGAGGCGAACGCGCGGACCTCGACACAACTCGAGCCGCTCCGCATGGCGGGGACGCCCGCCTACATGGCGCCAGAGGTGCTGCAGGGCCGGCCGGCCGACGCGCGGAGCGACCTGTTTTCACTGGGCGTCGTGCTGTACGAGTGCCTCACTGGCGAGCAGCCGTTTCGCGGCCACACACCGCACGAAGTGTGGGGGAGCGTTCTGCACGTCGAGCCCGCGGCGCCGTCGCGCGCCAATGTTGGCATCAATCCCGACATCGACGCGTTCTGCCAGCGCCTGCTGGCGAAGGAGCCCGGCTCGCGCTTCCAGTCGGCCGCCGAGGTGTGCGGCTCGCTGCTGGTGCTTCGCACTCACACTGATCCGGCGCTGCCTCCGCCCCGTCCGCACACGCGGCGGCAACCACTGCGCGCGCTCGCTGCCGGCGTCGCCCTCGTCGTGGCCGCGCTCGGAGTGTGGTGGGCGACTCGCAGCACCCAGCCCGAAGTGCCGCCGGCCGCCCAGGAGTGGTATGCGCGGGGCATCGACGCGGTGCGGCAGGGCGGGTACGTGACCGGCCGCAAGGCGCTCGAAGAGGCCATCCGGCTGTACCCCGCCTACGCCCTCGCCCATTCCCGCCTCGCCGAAGTGCTGTCAGCGCTCGACGAGGAGAGCGCCGCACAGGCGGCGTTGATCAGGGTCAGCGCTCTCGTGCCCGACCAGTCGCGGTTGCCTCAAGAGGATCGCCTCCGGCTCGACGCCATCCGCGCCATGGTGCTGCGCGATTTCGACGGCGCGATCGGCGCCTACGCGGCACTGTCCCGGGCCCGGCCCTCCGACGCGGGTGCGCTGGTGGATCTCGGTCGCGCCCAGGAGGCCGCTGGCCGGCTCGCCGATGCCCGCGCCAGCTACGAACGGGCCACCAGACTCGACGCCCAGTTCGCGGCCGGGTTCCTCCGGCTCGGCTCTGTGCTCGGCGATGCCGGCGAGGTAGCGGAGGCGTCGAAGGCCTTCGATGAAGCCACGCGCCTCTACAGCCTGGCCTCGAACGAGGAAGGGCGCGTCGAGACGCTGCTGGAGCGCGCGGCCATGCTCGATGCTGCCGGCCGCTACGAGGAAACGGCCACCGCGGCACAGGATGCAATGCGTGTGGCGCAACAGGCCGGGCTCCTGGCGCAGGAGATTCGCGCCGGCTTCGTCCATGCCAGCGCGCTGGTTGGCCGCGGTGCCTTCGCCGAGAGCGAGTCTGCCGTCCGCAGTTACGTCGATCGGGCGATGACCGCCGGCCTCCAGGGCGTCGCCGCTGACGGCCTCATCGACCTCGCGGGCACGCTCCAGGTGCGGAACCGTCTCGAGGAAGCCGAAGCCGCGCTGGTACGGGCAACCGGCATCGCCCAGGAACGTTCGCTGATGCGCACCGCGATGCGCGCGGCCACGCAGCGCGCCTCGCTCGCCCAGCAGAGGAACCAGCCGCGCGAAGCGCTGACCCTGCTCGAGGAGCCGCTCAAGTATTTTGCCGATAGCCGCCACCGCCGCCTCGAGGCCGTCGCCATGGCGATAGCGGCGCGCGCGCACCAGGACCTGGGTGAGTACACGCAGGCGCGGGAGCTCGCGCAGACGATCCTGCAGGTAGCAACCGAGAGCAAGAACCAGGAGCTCACGGCGCAGTCGCTGATCACGCTCAACAACCTCGCAGCGATCGAAGGGCGGCTGACCGAAGCCCTGACCCGGCGCGAGGCAGCTGAGCGCATTCACCGCGACCTCGGCGCGCTCGAAGTGCTGCCATTCGATCTCACGAATCGCGCCGAGCTCCTCATCAGGCTGGGTCGCGCCGCCGAAGCCGACGCGGTGTTGCGCGAAGTGGACGCCGGAATCGCGAGCGGGCAGGGGGCGTTCCCGACCCGCGTGCGGCGCGTCGCCTACTTGCGCGCGCTCCAGGCCGCCATCGACGAGCGCTTCGAAGACGCCCGGCGGTTCGCGGAAGCCGTGGAGCGGGCCGACCCCGGCCGCCACGACGACACCGGACAGCTTGGCCGCATGCTGGTGAGCGCGTCGGCGGCGCTGGCCACCAGACGTGGTCCGGTGGCGACACTCGAACGCGATGCGGAGCCGGACTCTCCGACGGGCCGTGAGCTCCGGCTGTTGCGGGCCGCGGCGCTGTTGGCCACCGGCGATGCGCGCGCGGCGACGCGGGACCTGGACGCGGTGCTCGCGTATACCGACGGCGTCGGCGGCGCCGAGCTGAAATTCCGGGCTGCGGCACTGGGCAGCCAGGCTGCCGAGGCCAGCGGCGACCGCGAGGCGGCCGTCAATCGCGGCCGGCTGGCGCTGGCCAGCCTCGAGCAACTGCAGGCGGAATGGACGCGCGAGCACGCCGACCGCTACACGGCCAGGCGCGACGTGCAGCGGCTTGAGGCCGCCGTTCGGCGTATAGTCAGCTCATCCGTTCGCACCCCGTAAGTCGATCGACACGCTCCACTCGCCGCGTCTTCCCGGAAGGAGAGCCCCCATGACCCCCGTCGAGTACGTGGTAACAGCGGTAGGTGCAGCCGTAATTGTCGCGGTCGGCAACGCGATCTATCAGGCGCTCAAAGCGAGTCCGACCGCCGCCAGCGATGAAGGTCCGATTCGCGTCAAGGGCGGGTCGGTGTTCGTCGACGCCGATGACGATTGGGAGGCCTCAGGCAACGAGTACAAGCTCAAGAACTACGACAACCCGAAGCGGAAATTCTGGGCCGGCCGCGTGTTCATCGACGGAGTGCCGAGCAATCAGTGGAACGGCCGCATCGTCGAGATCGAGGTGGCGCCAAGGGCCGGCGGGAACACGAAAACGTTCATGTGTAAAGTGAAGGGCGGCATTCGCGTGACGCCAGCCAGCTTGCTTAGCCTCCAGGGCAAGCGCCTCGAGGTCACGGATTACTACATCGCGAACGTTCGGATTCGAGATAGCCTCAACCCTTTGGACTTTGGTCCGTTCAACGAGGCGCAGAGCAAGCTCGTCGAAGTCGTGATGACGGCTCAGGGCAATTGACGAGGGAAAACCGCGGCAGCACGGATTCTCGCTGCCGCGGCGTCCTCACTCCGCAACTGGATAACAGTGGTAGTGCACCACATTTCCACCGGTCCAGTGCGAGGCGCCGCACTCCCCGAGGGCGGCGCCGATTTCAGACGCTGGCACACCACGCTCGAGCACGTAGTCGAATTCAAAGCCGTCCTGGTACTGGAAATGGACGACGATTGAAAAGGTCGGACGACCCTGTGCCGCGGCGCCCGCGGCCTGGAGCCCGGTCATCGCGATCAAAGCGGCGGCGAATACCCCCCGCATCAGCACCCTCTTCTTCATCGCTCTCAACATCGTCAGCGTAGGCATTGTGTCCTCCTCACCACGTCAATCGAGAACGGGGGGCAATCGCCGCCACCGCGCGGAGCGGCTATGATTCGATCGCTGGCGTTGGCGTTTCGCACGCAGGAGGTAGCGATGCGTAATGGATTACGGCTGTTTGCAGGCGTCGTGCTGGCTGCGTGGGCCGTCCAAGCCATCCAGGCGCAGATCACCGCCAACCCGGTGCCCGAGCCGATCCGCAAACGCGGCCTCGCGGTGGAGATCAGGGATCTCGCGCGTCTCCCCGACAGCCGCGGCACCCTGCCGGCGGACCAGGATGTGTCACCGGCGGGTTGGGCGCGAATCAGCTTCGTGCGCGATCTGCTCGATGGCCGCCGGTTCGTCAACGACTCGCGCGGCCGGCTCTACCTGCTCGGCGCGAACAATCAACCGCGGATCTACGCCGACGTCGCCGCGGCGTTTCCACACGCGATCTACAACCGGCTCGAGAGCGGGTTCATCGGCTTCGCGTTCCATCCGGAGTTCGCAAAGAACGGCCTCTTCTACACGGTCCACGCCGAACGCGGCCCGGGCAATCCCAAGGCGCCGAACTTCATTCCGCCCGGCTTTACCGCCAAGGACGTGACCTACCACAACGTGATCACCGAGTGGCATGCCGCCAATCCCGCGGCCGATGTGTTCGACGGCACGCGCCGCGAACTGCTTCGTGAAGCGCACGTCGTGGCCAACCTGACCCACCCGATGGGCACGGCGGAGTTCAACCCGACCGCAAAGCCTGGAGACGCGGACTACGGGCTGCTGTACACGAGCGGCAGCGATCACGGCTTCAGCAACGGCGGGGGTCCCAACTCGAACACCGCAAGTCAAACCCAGCGTCTCGACTCGATCATCACGGCCATCCTGCGGATCGACCCGCGGAGCCCGTCAGCGAGCGGCGGCGTCAAGGGCCTCGGCGATTACACGATTCCGATGGCCAACAGATTCGCCTCCGACGGCGATCCCGCGACGCTCGGCGAGATCTACGCCTACGGGTTCCGCAACGCCCACCGGCTCTCGTGGGACACCGACGGGACGATGTTCGCCTGCGACATCGGCATGAACCAGGTCGAGGAGATCAACATCGTTCGCAACGGCGAGAACTACGGCTGGATGAGGCGCGAAGGCTACTGGGAAAACGGGCGCTGGCGCGGCGGTCTCCTCGGCGAGCTGTTCCCGCTTCCGCCGGCAGTCCTGAGCGGACGCGAGAAGGACGGCATGACCTATCCGGTGGCGATCTACGACCACGACGAGGGGCGTGCCATCACCGACGGGTTCGCCTATCACGGTCGTATCGCTGCACTGCGCGGCAAGTTCGTCTTCGGTGACATTCAGAACGGCCGCGTCTTCGCCGCCGATCTCGCCGAGTTGAGGAAGGCCGACGATGGAGTCCCGCAGACGGTGGCGCCGGTGGAGGAAGTTCAGCTCTACGTGCGCGACGCGAACGGAAACCGGATGGGCGTGTCGATGCAGGAGCTCGTCGATCAGTCGATGGGCGCGAGCCTGCCGCGCGTCGACCTGCACATCAGCAGAACGCGCGACGGGGAGCTGCTCCTGACGTCTCGACAGGACGGTACGATTCGGATGCTGGTTCCGGACGGGGAGCCAGTCTCGGCGCGACCGATGCAGCCTTGAAGGGGCTCGCTTCGTGCTTGGCGTGTGAGCCGTGCCCGAAGTAGGCTCAGGGCCGGTGCAGGACGCGCCGTCCCGTTCCGAGCGGATAAGCCTGTCGCGCGAGTACAGCGTGCTCCTCGTCGAGCTCGCAATCGCGCTGCACAAGCACGCTATTTACCCGGAAGGGCATCCGGCACTCGGACCCGCCGCCGAAGCGATCGCCCGGCGGGCGGACCGTGTCATGGCCGGCCGCGACCAGATCTCCTTTGGCGTGGCGCAGCAACAGTTGATCATCGACGGAGTCGCCACGGATCCGGGCCACCCGGTGCTGCAGCGGCTCGCCGCCACGCTTCATCGCCATCAGCTGGCCGCCGCGACCATCATGCGTGGTGTCGAGGCCGCCGAGGTCGGCGAGGTGCTGCGGGCGCTCGGCGCCGATCCCGAGCTTCGCAGCGCGCCCGGCGGCACTCGGGCCGCACTGCCGTCCACGCCGCATTTCAAGCTGCACCCGCTCACCTTCGATCGATTCACCCTTCTCAGCGACGCCCCTTCCATCGAAGGCAGGGCGGCGCGCGGACTGCTCGGTACCGAGCTGTGGATCGGGTTGGCACGAGCGGCGCTCGCCGCCGACGGCGAGACGCCGCTCGAGGCCGAGGCGATGGAGCCCGCGGCGGTGGCGCGGGCCATCGACGAGCACCCGAGTGCGCCAGCCTACGACCAGGTGATCGTCGGTCACCTCCTGCAGATCGCCGACGAGCTGAGGGACGCCAGCGGCGCCGAGGCCGCGGCGCTGCGCCACCGGACCGCGCGGCTGATCGCGACGATGAAGCCCGACACGCTGCAGCGCCTGGTGGAGATGGGCGGAGACACTGGCCAGCGCACCAGCTTCGTCCTCGACGCGGCGCACGGCATGGCGGTGGACTCGGTGCTGGCCATCGTCCAGGCCGCCGCCGACGCGAGCGGCCAGACCATTTCGCACGGCCTCTCGAGGATGCTGGCCAAGATGGCCGCTCACGCCGAGCATGGCGTGGACCGAATACGGGCGAGCGCTGACGAGGCGGTTCGTGAGCAGGTGAACCGGCTGATCGCCGGCTGGGAGCTGGAAGATCCCAATCCCGAGGAGTACAGCCGCTCGCTCCAGCACCTCGCCTCGGCGCCGCGTCGTCCGTCCGGCACACCGGTCGGCGACGACGTGGAGCGGTACGATCCGGTGCGGCTGATCCAGATGGCGCTCGAGCTTGGCAGTGGCGGCGGCAGGGTGCTGGCCGCTGTCGAGCAGGTCCTCGCCGAAGGGCGGGTGCCGGAAGTGCTCGCCGCGCTGAAGTCCCTGCCAGATGGATCGAAGGCAGTTGGCCGCGAGGTGCTCACGCGGCTGGTGCGCCCGGCGGCGGTCCGTTCGCTGGTCGACCGCGACGCCATCGACCTCGCCGGCCTCGATGCGCTGCTGCCGCTGCTGCGGGCTGACGGCTACGACGTGCTGCTCGACACGCTGATCGCCGCCGATGACCGGTTGAAGCGCCGCCAGCTGTTGGAACGGCTTGCCGCCGGCCGGATCGACATCCTGCCGCGCGTCGCCAAGCACCTCGACGACGAGCGCTGGTACGTGCAGCGCAACATGTTGTGGCTGATGGAGCGGATCGGGCGCGTGCCTGCGGACTTCGATGCGCAGCGCTGGATGGCGCATGCCGATGCCCGCGTCCGCCTGCAGGCGATTCGGCTGCACCTGGCGAGGCCGGCCGATCGTGAGGACGCGCTCAGAGTCTCGCTCGGCGACGAGGATCCGCGCATTCGCGCCGTCGGCTGCCTGGCGCTGCAAGGCGGATATCCAGGCTCGTTGCTGCCGCTGGTGTTGCGAATGGCGGAGGCTGACGAGGACCAGGATCTGCGGGCGCTGGCGGTGCGCATGCTCGGGCGGTCGAAGGATCCGATGGCGCTTCGCGCGCTGCTCGATCGTGTGGACGGCGGCCACACCTGGTTGGGCCAGCCGAAACTGCCGCCGCGGTCGCCGATCGTCCTGGCAGCGCTGGCGGCGCTGGCCGACGGGTGGTCGCTCGATCCGAGAGCGGCAGCGGCGCTGGAGGTGGCTGCGGAGTCGAGCGACGCCGAGGTCGTCGCGGCGGCTCGAGGAGGGCATGCGTGAGCGATCCGGTCCGGTTCCTCCAGGCGTTGGCGCATGCGCTGTCCACTATCGGGCTCTATCCGGACGGCCATCCGACGCGGGAGCACGCGGTGGAGGCGGCGTTCATGCCGCTCGCGGATCTGACCGGCGACGTCGCGCCGGCCGTATTCACGCTGCTCGACGACGAGGTGGTGTTCGGGCGCGAGCCGCTCCGCGAGCTGCACGGCTGGGAGTGGGGGCGGCGGCTCGTGGGCGCGGGTGTGCAGCGCCTCGAGTTCGACCCCCGCATCACGCGCGAACAGTTCGATGGCTTCGTCCAGGAGCTGTTCGGCCGCCTCGTGCCCGAGGCAGTGGACACCACGGAGAACCGGCAGATGCGCGACCTCGGGGTCCGGTTCGGTGGCATCGGCCTCGAAGGGCTGGCGGAGCCCGACCCGTCTACGGGAGACGTTCAGGGTGTCGCGACATTAAACCTGACGATGCGGGAGGAGGCCGACACCCTGCGCTGGCTGCAGGACGAGGTCCGCTCGGGCGCGGGCGTCCCGCTCCTCGAAGCAGAAGCGGTGGTCCAATCGCTCGCGCTGGCGATGCACAGCGGGCGGCGCGTCCTGCTGCCGCTGCTCCAGCTGAAGGAGTTCGATCAGTACACCACCACGCATTCGCTGAACGTCGCCGTGCTCGCGATGGGCGTCGCCGAGTGGCTGGGCTGCAGCCGCCGCGAAGTGCGCGCCTACGGCATGGCCGGCCTGCTCCATGACATTGGCAAAGTGCGCATTCCGGTCGAGATCCTCGTCAAGCCGGGAAAGCTGACGGTCGAAGAGCGGGAATTGATGAACCGTCACCCCGAAGACGGCGCGCGCACGATCCTGCAGACCGAGGCCGACCTCGACGTCGCGGCGATTGTCGCCTACGAACACCACATCATGCTGAACGGCGGCGGTTATCCGCGACTGCACTACCGCCGCGACTGCACGCTCGCCAGCCGGCTGGTGCACGTCTGCGACGTCTACGACGCGCTGCGAACCAGGCGCCCCTACCGCGACGCGTGGCCCGCCGAGAAGGTGGAGGCCTACCTGGTGGAACGCTCCGGTGAGGAGTTCGATCCCGATCTGGTGCGGGCCTTCGTCACCATGCTGCGGCAGGGCGAGGTGGAGACGGCCGTGCTGTCCGACGTCGGCTCGGTCGGGGACGGTGCTGATACGAAGCCACTCGGGGGACCGTCCCCTTCAATTCGGCGCTCACCGACGGTAGATCGTGCCACCCTTCATCACGAATGACACACGGCGCAGCGCCGCGATGTCCTTCAGGGGATCGCCCTGCACCGCCACGATGTCGGCGGTCAAGCCCGGGGCCAGGGTACCGATCTCCTTCCCGAGTCCCATCGACTCGGCGGCCAGCGACGTCGCGCTGATGATCGCGTCCATCGGCTTCTGCCCGCCCTCGGTGACGCGCACCATCAGCTCGCGCGCGTTCTGCCCGTGCGCGCCGGCAACGGCGTCGGTGCCCATCGGCATCTTCACATTCGCCGCCACCGCCCGCTTGAACATCGGGTAGTTGGTCGGCACCGCCTTTTCCATGAACGCGAAACCTTCTTCGTTGTAGTTGCCGATGCCGAGGAAGCGCTTCTTGTTCTCGATATAGTTCTGCAGCACGAGGCCGATGTTCGGGTCGAAGTAAACGCCCTTCTCGGCCATCAGCTTCAGGCCTTCGTCGCTAACGAAGGCGCCATGCTCGATCTGAGAGCATCCGGCCCTGGTCGCGGCCAGTACCGCGCTGGCGGCGTGGGCGTGGACGAGGGTGCGCAGACCTACCGACCGCGCTTCTCCACACGCCGCGGCCAGCTGTTCGTCGGTCATCGTCTGGCCGCCACCCTCCCGAATGCTTTTCGACGCGAAAATCTTGATCAGATTGGCGCCGATGGCTCGCTGCTTGCGAACGTATTCGCGTAACACATCCGGCCCGCCGGTCCTCTCGTTCATCGATCCGAGGGAGGTCAGGATCCGCGGGCCCGGCAGCACGCCGCGGGCGATGGCGTCGCGGAGCTCCTTGTCGGTTGGCGCGCCCACGCTCTGGACCGTGGTGAAGCCGTTGATCAGCGTGGTCCAGGCGTTCTCGGCGCCGTAGAGCGCGATCTCGCCGGGCGTCTCGCCTTCGTTCTCGGCGCGGCCGTCCTCGCCGAAGTGATAGCCGATGTGGACGTGCACGTCGATGAGCCCCGGCATCAGCGTCACGTCGCCAAGATCCTGGGTGACGGGACCGGTGCGCTGGTCGACGGCGACGATCTTTCCGCCGCGGACCTCCACGGTGGCGTTGGCGAGCGAACCGCCCCTGCCGTCGAGGACGCGCGCGGCGCGGATCGTGACGGACTGGTCCTGGGCCCGCGCCGGCAGCGCGGATATCAGGAGTGCGCAGGCGAGGTGGAGCGCGATCGAGCCGCGACGGGTGATGTGGGGTGGCATGGGTCCGCATGATCGGACCTGGAAGCGGCGAAGTCAAAGGGCGGCGTGGAGAACGTGCTACGGCTGAGCTC
>DATJFF010000059.1:0-10118 GCA_035495795.1 Vicinamibacterales bacterium | reverse complement strand
ATCGCGTCCTCGACCTGACCCAGGACGTCATCGTCTGTGGCCCCGGGCTCGGTCGTACGGAAGATGTGCGCGGCTTCGTGCAGGCGCTGGTCGATCGCGCGACGGTGCCGCTGGTGCTCGACGCCGATGCGATCACGGTGTTCGCCGAGGAGCCGGCAGCGCTCGTCGGCCGCGAAGAGCGCGACGTCATCATTACGCCGCACCCGGGCGAGATGGCCCGCCTCATCGGCGCGTCGATCGAAGATGTGCAGGCGAACCGGATCGAGGTTGCCGCCGATTTCGCGACGACGCACAGGGTCTATGTGGTGCTGAAGGGGCACCGGACGGTGATCGCCACTCCCGAAGGGCACGTGTTCATCAATCCCACCGGGAATCCGGGAATGGCCACCGGCGGCACCGGAGATGTACTGGCCGGCATGCTCGGCGCGTGGCTGGCGCAGCTGCTCGACGCCGAAGCCGCGTGCCGTCTGGCGGTGTTCCTTCATGGTTATGCAGGCGACATCGCCGAATCGGCCGAAGGCCAGGTGTCGATGACCGCCACGGATCTTCTCGCCGTGATCGGCGACGCACTGAATCAGCTCACCGGCAAGAACAAAGCGACGGAATGACCAGTCCCGAGCGGAGTCGGGCAGCCGAGCGGGTGACCCATTCGGAGGCCGAGACTGCTGCTGTCGCCCGTGAGATCGCGTCGACGCTACGCGCCGGGGATGTGCTCCTGCTGTCGGGCAACCTTGGGGCAGGGAAGACCGCGTTCGTCCGGGGACTGGCCGAAGGGCTCGGCGTGAATCCGGAAGACGTCAGCAGCCCGACGTTCACGTTGATCCACGAGTATCGCGGCGGCCGCCTGACTCTCTATCACGCCGATCTGTATCGTCTCGAGCGCGCGGCCACGGAGGATCTCGGTCTCGAGGAGTTCGGCGTCATCGACGGGGTGCTGGCGATCGAGTGGCCCGACCGGCTGTCGCACGCGATCGACGGCGCCCGTACCGTGCACATCGACATCGCCGACGAGACGACGCGAACCATCACGTGGTGACGGAGGGCGGGAGGCGAGAGGCGGAAGGCGGAGGGCGGAGGGCGGGAGGCGGGGCGAGTCTAAAGACCCGCCCCTGCGAAGGCTACTGGCGCTGCACCGGTCGCGCCGGTGGCGCTGGTGGGGTCGTGTCGAACTCGCGCGAGCGCTGCATGCGGTCGTAGGACTTCTCGTTCTCGATGCAGAACTCGTCGATCAGCTCGGTGTCGACCTCGAGGTATTCGGTCTGCTTGACGGTGAACGGCTTGGTGTAGACCTTTGGATCGTCGATCGTGATCTCGAGGTCCATCGTGCCCAGGTTCAGCCGGTGCAGACGCTCGGTCATCTTCGCCGCAGCGCTCATCGGGCTGCCGTTGCTGTCGATCCACATGTCGTCGCGGAACCCCCGGGTCTCGATCACCAGCGTGTCCCCGTCCCAGTGACCGACGGAGTAGCCTTCCCATGTCGGCGTCGGATCGTCCGGGAACGGACGTCCGTCGAGAAAGATCTGCCGGTACTGCGCGTTCACCTCGTAGAGCGTGACGAGCAGCTTTGGCGTGTGGATGATCT
Source organism: Vicinamibacterales bacterium (assembly GCA_035495795.1). Classification (GTDB taxonomy): domain Bacteria; phylum Acidobacteriota; class Vicinamibacteria; order Vicinamibacterales; family UBA2999; genus VFZN01. The sequence continues at coordinate 8,536 of DATJFF010000059.1, read as the reverse complement.
TCGTCAGGTGGGGAAGAGTCCACGTCCGCGGCGGACTGTCGGGCATGCAGCGCACGTGCGGATCGTCGCGGCTGAAGTCGGCCCGGCGCTTGCGCGCCAGTTCGGCGGCCCAGGGCTGATAGGGGAGCCCACCCGTCAGCTCGCGTCCCAGGTTGCCCATCAGCGGCGACCCGCCGATCTCGACGCCGCACGGCACCGTTTCACCCTTCGCCGAGGTACACCGGCGCGGATTGCCGCGCCAGATGCCCGACAGGTCTGGCTTGCCGTCCGGCAGGCGCGGCGCTGGTGCGGTGAGGTCTGGCATGCCGTCGGCCTTCCGTGGCAATCCCGCGGTCGGGTAGTGAACCCATTGCGCGACCACAATCGTCGAGAGCCCCACGACCATCACTGCAGCGATCACACCCCGCATCGTTCGCCTCCGCAGGGGTGAGCTTAAACCGTTTCGGTGTGGGAGTGGCTACTGGCTGGCGGTGGCTGAGGGTTGGCGCGTGGCGCCTGGCGGCTGGCGGACGGTGATGGCACGAAGGACCCGTAGAGGCCGACCTTCAGGTCGGCCTTCACCGCATCGCCTGGAGCGAGGGTCCCCGCCGCGCCAGCGGCCACACCACGGTCATGGTCGTGATCACCACCAGCATCAGGGCTCCGGCGGCGACCCCGAGAATCACCAGCGGCTCGACTGGCCGGATTCCGAAGAACAGCGACGAGACCAGCGGTAACAGGGCGCCGCCGGCGATGAGGCCGACGATCGCGCCGGTCACGGCGACAGTAGCCATGCTGCGTAACGCGAGTCCGAGGATGTTGGACACGTCGGCGCCGAGCAGCATCCGCAACGTCAGCTCTTGCCGGCGCTGGTGCACGGAATAGAACGTGGAACTGTACAGGCCGGCGATCGCCAGCAGCAGCGTGATGCCGGCAACGGTGCCGACCATTGCTGCCACCGCCCGCGAAAAGAACAGCGGCAGCGCGAGCAGCTGATCGAGGGACATGAGGCCAAGATTGCCGACGGCAAGCCGCGGTTCGATGTCGCGCAGCCTGTCGACGAGGGTCGATATGGCCGGCGCCGTTTTCGGAGTGGTACGAACGACGATGGTGAGTTCGGGGAGATAGTGCTGCGAGAGTGCGAGGTACATGAACGGCGCTGGTGCTTCGTCGATGTCGTCGTACTTACCGTCGGCCGCGACGCCAACGACGATGACGCTGCGGTCGTGATTGGCGATGTGCAGTTGCCGGCCGATAGGGTCGGTGCCTGGCCAGAATCGCCGGGCCATCGTTTCGTTGACGATCACCACTTCAGGTGCCGAGGCAGAGTCGCTCGCTTCGAAGGCACGCCCCTTCCCGATGTCGATCCCCATCGTCGTGAAGTACTGGCGATCGACGACCGAGGCTCGAATGCCACGCACGGCCGGAGTGCCGGCCGGCGCCTCGGCCGGTGAGACGGTGTCGAGGCCCCAGCCGCCCAGAAATGGTGGACTGTCGACGAAGCTGACGGCTTCGACACCTGGAAGGCTCCGGAGGCGATCGCGCGCGCGTTCGTAGAACGACGGGCCAGTCTGCTCGGTGTAGCCGGTCTCGGCCAGGTTGACGCCAATGAACCCGAGGTGGCGCGAGGAGAATCCAAGCGGAGCGTCCTGAAGTCTCGCCAGGCTGCTGACGGTGACGCCGAGAGCAACCAGCACCAGCGTTGCCACCGCCATCTGCACCAGCACCATGCCGTTTCGCAGGCGCGTCCGAGGCGTGTGCGTGACCGTCGAGGCGTGAGTGATCGCGAGGGACAGTCCTTCGCTCGTACTCCGCCATGCGACGATCAGGCCGATCGCCAGCCCGCAGCCGGTGATGAGCGCAGTGGCAATGACCGTGACCAGCACGCCTGGACGAAAGTCGATCGCCGGACTGGGAAAGAACCCGCCGATCGAGGGTCGATACGACGAGAGCCACACCAGGCCCGCACGCGCGATGCCGTAGCCGATGATGCCGGCAGTGGCGGCGAGGGCCAGCGATTCACGCACCTGCGGCAGGATCAAGTGCCATCGTGAGGCACCGATCGCCGTCCGGACACTGAATTCATATCGGCGTGACAACGCCAGGCCCAGGAGCAGATTCGCCACGTTTACGCAGGCGACCGTCAGCAACAGCAGGACGCTCGCGACCAGCGTGGCGAGGATCGCGGTGATCCACGATCGTTCCGACTCCGGAGTGGTTCGCGCGGGGCGCACGATGACGGTCTGCCTGAGTTCCGACGGATGCTGGCGATGGATAGCCGCAACCAGATTCTGAACTTCGGCCGCGGCGGCAGCGTCGGTCACTCCCGGTGCGATGCGGCCGACGATGTGAAGCCATCGCTGGCTCCGGTCGGTGACCTGGGTCGGCGGGTTGCCGAAGATCGCCTCGGCGGCCGCGAATGACATCCAGATGTCGGGGTTCCAGACGAACAGCATCCCGCGGAACGACGCCGGCGCGACGCCGACGATTGTGGCTGCGTGTCCGTTGATGCGCACCGTTTTTCCGACGATCGCGGGATCGGTACCCAGGCGCCGCCACAATGGCTCGCTGATGACGACGGCATCGCCACTGGGACCGCCGTCGCGCGGCAGAGACAGCGTGCCGAGCACTGGTTGTATGGAAAGTGCAGCAAAGAAGTTGTCGACCGCTTCGGTGGCGACGAATCGTTCAGTCCGCCCGTGGAAGTCGAGCAGTCCCGACGACACCGAATACGGGTAAGCGGTGATGGTCGTAAAGGCCTTGGTCCTCGTGGAGATCGTCCGGAAGTCTTCGTAGGAAATCGCGCCGAACGGGTCGTCGCTGGTTGCGAAGTGGAGGCTGCGAAGCTGACCAGGATCCGGGACACCCGGCGGCCGGTGAAGCATGGCGTCCCAGCAGGCCAGGCCGACCAGCGTGGCGGCGATCGCCACGGCCAGCGAGAGGATCGCCGTGGCTGATACACGGTAGTTGCGGAGCAGGAAGCGTAGGCTGCGCCATTGACCGGCCTGCAGCCACAACGCATCGATGACGGCGCCCGCGCTTCGCCGGACGGTGCTGATGCGTCGCGCCGACCGCACACGCGCGTAGTGCGCAAGTTCGGCTTCCCATTCCGCCCGCCACTCGGCACGCTGCCCGGGGGGTACGAGCAGGCTGGCCGCGATGACGATCCAGCGGGCCGGCATCCGCTCAGGCCTTCGAGGGGGATGTTCGGCGCGTGGCTGGCCTCTCGGCGAGCAGCCGGTACCGCGATCGGGCATCGGCGAGCGCCTGCTTGCCCAGTGTGGTGATCTCGTAGTAGCGGCGCGGCGGCCGCTGCTCACGCTGCGCGGCCGCGGCTTTCTCCCAGCTCGCGCGCAGATAGCCGGCGTCTTCCATGCGCCGCAGCGCCGGGTAGACCGTACCGCTGGGCAGGCCGGTAACGTCCATCACCTCGAACCCGTAGGCATAGCCGTTGCCGATCGTCTGCAGGATCACCGCGGCGGAGTAGGAGAGAGACGGCGCCATGATGTGAGCAGCATACTACATAGTAAGTATGCTACATAGAGGACACGGAGAGTGCGGAGGAAACGGGTCCACAGGATGAACGGGAGAACGGAGACGAACGGAGGGCGTCCGGGTGGACTGCGGCGTACGGTGCGGTTGCCGGCTGGTCGCCTTCGGCGACCGGGTGGTGCGAAGAAGCCAGAAAACAAGCCGATGCATGTTTGACGCGGTTTGTTTTCTGACTTCTTCGCACCACCCGTGCGGCCCGCAGGGCCGCAGCCGGCAACCGCCTCCGTTCGTCTCCGTTTCCCCGTTCCTCCCAAGTTCAAACCGTTACTCCGTCGCCTCCGTAACCTGACGCGCCCAGGGGACCCTCAAATCTCGAGTTGCGCCCCGAGCTCGACGACGCGCTCCGGCGGCAAACCGAAATAGCTGGTGGCGTTCATCGCGTTGCGGGACATGGCCACGAACAACCGTTCCCGCCACAACGCCATGTTCGGGACGTTTTTCCTGGCGATCAAGGTCTCGCGGCCGAGGAAGTACGTGACGGCGTGCGGGTCGATACGGAGGTCCGAATTGGTGATGTGCTCGAGTGCCTCCGCGACGTTCGGGTCGTCCATGAACCCGAACCGGACCGTCACCCGCCAGAACCCGTGGCTCATCGCTTCGACCACCACGCGATCGCCCGACTCCACGCGTGGGACCTGCTCGGTACGCGCGGTCAGCAGCACGATCTGCTGATGCAGCACGTGGTTGTGTTTGAGGTTGTGGGTGAGCGCCGGCGGCGTGCCCGCCGCATTGCCACTCATGAACACCGCGGTGCCGGGCACGCGCGTCGGTGGGTCGCGATCGAGGTCGGCGAGGAACTCCTCGAGCGGCTTGGCGTTCGAGAGCAGCAGCGTCGCAACGGCGCGGCGCCCGCGCTTCCACGTCGTCATCAGCGTGAAGATGGTCACGGCGGCCAGCAGCGGAAACCAGCCTCCATGCGGGATCTTGACGATGTTCGCCCCGAGAAAGGCCAGGTCGATCGTGAGAAACGTCCCGACGATCAGGACCACCTTCGTCCGGCTCCAGCCCCAGCGTTCGCGCGCCACCACCATCAGCATCATCGAGGTGATGGTCATCGTCGAAATGACGGCGATGCCGTAGGCCGCCGCCAGGTTGGACGACGACCGGAAGCCCAGCACCAGCATGATGCAGGCGATCATCAGCGCCCAGTTCACGCCCGGCATGTAGATCTGGCCGGCTTCGGTCGAGGAGGTGTGCGTGGAGATCAGCCGGGGCAGGAAACCGAACTGCATCGCCTGCTTGGTGATGGAAAAGGCTCCGGAGATGACGGCCTGCGAGGCAATGATGGTCGCGCAGGTCGCCAGGGCCACCATCGGATACAGCGCCCATGTCGGCGCCAGCCGGAAGAACGGGTTCTCCGTCACGCCGCTGGTCGTGAGGAGCAGCGCTCCCTGGCCGAAGTAGTTGAGGAGCAGCGCGGGAAGGACGATGCTGAACCAGGCCACGCGGATCGGCCGCCGGCCGAAGTGACCGAGATCGACGTAGAGCGACTCGCCTCCCGTAATCGCGAGCACGACCGTGCCCAGGACCAGGTAGCCCGCCACCCCGTTGACCCGGAAGAACTCGACCGCGTATGCAGGATTGACCGCGGCCAGGACCGCCGGGTGCGCCGCGATCGAGCGAACGCCGAGCAGTGCGATGACTACGAACCAGACGACGGTAATCGGCCCGAACACCAGACCCACGCGGCCGGTCCCGTGGCTCTGGATCAGGAACAGCCCGGTGAGGATGCCGATTGTGATCGGCACCACATACGGCGTGAACACGGGCGTGGCGATCTGCAGCCCCTCGACGGCGCTCAGCACCGAAATGGCCGGCGTGATCATGCCGTCGCCGTAGAGGAGGGCGGCGCCGAAGATGCCGAGCAGCACCAGCGCCCAGCGTTCGGTCCGGCTCACGATCTTGATGGGTGTTGCCAGCGCGGTGAGCGCCAGAATGCCGCCCTCGCCCTGGTTGTCGGCGCGCAGCACGAAGCGGAGGTACTTGCCGGAAATGACCAGGATCAGCGCCCAGAAGATCAGCGACAGCACGCCGAGGACGTTGTCGTGGGTGGCGGCGATCGCGTGCGTTCCATGAAAGCACTCGCGCAACGCGTACAGCACCGAGGTGCCGATGTCGCCGTAGACGACGCCAAGCGCGGCGAGCGATAGCGTGAAGAGTCGCGCGCCGCCCGGGGGTGAGTCGGGTTCGGACTCCGGGCCCAACCTATTCCATCCGGTAGTTGGGGGCTTCCTTGGTGATGGTCACGTCGTGCACGTGGCTCTCGCGAACTCCGGCTGGCGTGATGCGAATGATGCGGGCCTTCCGCTGCAGTTCCTGCACGGTCGCGGCGCCGCAGTAGCCCATGCCGGCGCGCAGGCCGCCGATCAACTGGTAGACGACGTTCGCGGCGCTGCCTTTGTGCGCCACACGCCCTTCAATGCCTTCGGGCACCAGCTTGTCGGTGTTGCGCCCGCCCTCGAGATCGAACTCGTCCTGGAAATAGCGATCGCGGCTGCCGCGACGCATGGCGCCGATCGACCCCATGCCGCGGTACTCCTTGTAGGTCCGTCCCTGGAACAGGATCAGCTCGCCCGGGCTCTCGTCGGTGCCGGCAAACAGGTTGCCCATCACCGCGCTGCTCGCACCGACGGCGAGCGCCTTGACGATGTCGCCCGAGTAGCGGATGCCGCCGTCGGCAATCACCGGCACGTTGTGCGGCGCCGCCGCGCGCGCACAATCGCTGATCGCCGTGATCATCGGCACGCCGATGCCGGCCACGACGCGCGTGGTGCAGATCGAGCCCCCGCCGATGCCGACCTTCACGGCGTCAACCCCCACATCGATCAGCGCCTCGGTCGCCGCCCCCGTGGCGACGTTGCCGGCGACGATGTCGGTGTTGGGGAATTCGCGCCGGATGTAGCCGACCGTGTCGATCACGCCTTGCGAGTGGCCGTGCGCGGTGTCGATGACCAGCACGTCAACGCCGGCAGCCACGAGCGCCGATGCCCGCTCGACGGCGTCCTTCGAGGTGCCGATCGCGGCAGCGCAGCGCAGCCGGCCGAGCGCATCCTTGCAGGCGTTCGGATACTTGATCGCCTTCTGGATGTCCTTGACGGTGATCAGCCCCTTCAGGCGGAAGTCGCGATCGACCACCAGCAGCTTTTCGACCTTGTGCTCGTGCAGGTGCTCCCGCGCCTCGTCCAGCGTCGTCCCCACCGGCACCGTGAACAGCGGCGACTTGGTCATGATGTCGTCGATCGGCCGGTTGACGTTGGTCTCGAACCGCAGGTCGCGGTTCGTGAGGATGCCGACGAGCCGGCCTTCCTTGCTGCCGTCTTCGGTGATTGGCACACCCGAGATCCGGTACTGCTTCATCAGATCGAGGGCTTCGTAGATCCGGTTGCCCGGCGCCAGCGTGATCGGGTTGACGATCATGCCGCTCTCGGACCGCTTGACGCGATCGACTTCGGACGCCTGCTCCTCGATCGAGAGGTTCTTGTGGATGATGCCGAGGCCGCCCAACTGCGCCATCGCGATGGCCAGCCCGGACTCGGTCACCGTGTCCATCGCGGCGCTGACCAGCGGCACGTTGAGCCGGATGTTGCGCGTGAACCGCGAGGAGACGTCCACCTGTGTCGGCAGCACCGTCGAGTGCTGCGGCACCAGCAGGACGTCGTCGAAGGTGAGGGCCGTCGCCACGTCGGTGGCGATGGAGGAAGCGGTTTCAGGGGCGGTCTTCAGTTCCATGGCTCCTCAGCTGATTCCTCGTCATGCGGCGGCTCCGTGGCACTTCTTGTATTTCTTGCCGCTGCCGCAGGGGCACGGGTCGTTCCGGCCCACTTTCGGCTCTTCACGTTTGACCGTCTTGATCACGTCGTCGCCACCGGTGCGCGCGGGTCGCGGCCCCGGGCCACTCGGGATCGGTTCCGCCGTTGCGGTCGCGGTTGCCGGTGTGCGCGCGGCAGCGAACGCGGGGACGGTCTCGGCGCCGGGATTGTTCGTAATCATCCGGCTCGGGGTCTGGCGCCGGACCGGCTGCGCGATCGGCGGCGCCTCCGGCTGCTCCTCGCTGAGCACGGGCCGCAGCCAGAACAGGTAGCGGACCATCTCTTCTTCGATCCGCGCCTTCATGTCCTGGAACAGCTCGAAGCTTTCTTTCTTGTACTCGACCAGCGGGTCGCGCTGGCCGTAGCCGCGAAGGCCGATGCCTTCCTTCAGATGGTCGAGCGAGTAGAGATGGTCCTTCCACTGCGTGTCGACGATCTGGAGCATGATGTCGCGCTCCACGCGCCGCAGCAGTTCCGCGCCGACGATCGCTTCCTTGCTGTCGTAGCTCGCCTTGACCAGCTCCCAGATCGCGTCCCCGATCTCTTCGGTGCTCTTCGAGTCCAGCTCGAGCGCCTCGAGGTCCGCTTCCTCGACGGCGAAGATTCGTGACGTCTCGCGGATCAGCGCTGGCAGATCCCAATCCTCGATGTCGGCCTCCTTGCCGGCGTAGCGCTCGACCTGATCTTCGAGCAGATCCTCGGCCAGGGCGAGGATGTAGTTCCGTGTATCGACGACCTCTTCCTCGCTGAGGTGAATCGTCCCTTCGAGAACTTCGCGGCGCAGCGTGTAGACGCTTTCGCGCTGCTTGTTCATCACGTCGTCGTACTCGAGGAGGTGTTTGCGGACGGAGAAGTTCTGCGCCTCCACCTGCTTCTGCGCGCGTTCGATGGCGCGTGTGACCATGCCGTGCTCGATCGGCACGCCTTCTTCCATGCCGAGCCGCTGCATCAGGCCGGAGATGCGGTCCGACCCGAAGATGCGCATCAGGTCGTCTTCGAGCGACAGGTAGAAGCGGGACGATCCGGGATCGCCCTGGCGTCCGGCGCGGCCGCGGAGCTGATTGTCGATGCGGCGGGCTTCGTGACGTTCGGTGCCGAGAATGTGCAGGCCGCCGACGCGAATCACTTCGTCGTGATCGACCTCTGTTTCGTGCTTGAAGTGCGCGAAGATCCGTTCCCAGTCGCCTCGCGGGATC
>DATJFF010000058.1:0-4576 GCA_035495795.1 Vicinamibacterales bacterium | reverse complement strand
AGGCGCATCCAATTCGCGCTCACCATCGTGCTCGCCAGGAAGGCGATCACGCCGATTCCCGATAGCACGGCCATGCTGGTGAGCGCGGTGTCGTGGTTGCGGATCCGCCGGGGGAGAATCATCAGGAGGATCGCGGCCAGGGCCCACGGAAGCGCGCTCAACAGGCCATTCTGCGTGCCGGTGACGCCGAACGCCTTCACTACCGTCGGTGTCCAATAGATCACTCCGTACAGCGCCGTGAGTATCAGCGTGTAGACGGCCGAGAGCACGAGCACCCGGACGTCCCACAGCACCTGCCAGATTGAACCGTGATCGGCCTTCTCGGCTGTCTCCCGCTCGAGAACGCCCAGCAGCCAGGTCTTCTCGTCGTCGGACAAGAACGTGGCCTTCGCCGGCTCGTCGATCAAAAAGAAATAGGCCGCGATGCCGATGAGAACCGCAGGCACGCCCGTGGCGATGAAGATCCATTGCCAGCCGGCGAGGCCGAGCGCGCCGTTGAGATCGAGCAGTGGTCCGGAGAGTAGCGACCCGAACATGTTGCCGAACGCGCTGCCGAGCGTGACGATGGCCATCACCCGCGCGCGTTGCGCCTGCGGGAACCAGAGCGTCGTGAAGAACACGATGCCCGGGTAGGCGCCGGCCTCGGCCACGCCGAGGAGGAAGCGAAGGACCGTGAACATCGCGTGCGACGAGGTGAAGGCGAGGGCCACGGTGACGGCGCCCCAGGAGATCAGAATCCGGGCCAGCCAGAGGCGGGCGCCAAACCTGCTGAGGGCGAGCGTGGACGGAACCTCGAACACCAGATAGCCGATGAAGAACAGGGACGCGGCGAGTCCGTAGGTGGTCTCGGACATGCCGAGGTCCTTGACCATCTGCAGCTTGGCGAAGCTCACGTTGGCGCGATCGATGACCGCCATCAGATAGACGAGCATCAAGAGCGGCATCAGCCGCCAGACGATGCGGGCCATCGTCGCTTCCTGCTGAGGCGTCAACGATTGATCCATCGTCCGGCCTTGAGCGATAACTTCCTCTGACTTCGCTCTATGAAATACGACGCCTGGCCTCCGCCGCGCCCGTCTCGACGGCGACGGAGTCGAGGTCGAGCAGCCGTGCCGCGTGATCGCCGGTCATGGCGCGGATATCGGCTTCGGCATACGTCAATTCCAGCAGTTGCTGGACGATGGCGCGGAATCCCTCGATCGGACGCGGAGAGCCGACCAACCCGAGATCGGAAGACAGGATCGTGCGCTCGACACCAACCAGCTTGATGAGCCGATCGAGGTCCGCGCTGCTGTACTTCTTCGATCGGCCCTCGACGAACATGCAGATCGAGTGCTCGATGTAGGCGCCAAGCGCGACCAGGGCGCGGATGTCGTCATCGCTGCAGCGCACGATGTAGGTCGGATGGTTGACGAGCAGCTTCTTGACGCCGCGGCGGCGCGCCTCCTCGAAGACGGCGATCAGCTCGGCAGCCGTGAGATGGCCGCCGGCCAGGATTACGTCGTCGGCGGCGATGAGATCCAGGATGCGCTTCAGCGGGTCGATGATTCGCCCATTGCTGTCGAGCGCGCTCAACGGATCCGCCGGGATCATCTTCTTGGCCGTCGACGGGAAAGTGGCTGCGGCACCGGAGGCGACCGCGGCGAGGTGATTGGCGGCCGACAAGGTCGGGAGCCAGACGATCTTTCCGCCCATCTTGATGCAGTGATCCACCGCGTGGGGATTGAAGCCGCCCGAGGCGTTGTTGAGGACGAGCCCGGAGAACAGACGGAGGTTCGTCTCTGGAAACAGCTTCTCGAGGATTCGCGCGTGGGCGCTGCCCAGGTAGAAATGGTCCTTGTAGACCAGCGCTCGGAACCCGGCTGCCGCCGCGTCGAGCATCGCCTCGTGATGATCGAGGATCCGCGGCATCGCCGCCGGACCGCTGTGGCAATGCAGGTCCACCGCCCCCTGCAGGAGTCGTGAGATCTCGCGGTCGAGTTCCGATGGTGTGTTCGACGGCATGTGGTGCTCCCGCGTTGTTGGTCGATTGCGATGTCAGGCGATGTCAGCGGGCAAGGGGTAGTCGCCGGCATTCAGTACCCAGCCGGCCTGCTTCGAGAAGTCGGCCCTCGGTGGCGAGAAGATATCGATCAGCTGATTGAAGCCCGGCACCACCGAGCGCGAGGTGTGGATGGCCGGCGGCGGGATGACAGTCAATGACGGCGCGGCCAGCAGCTCGTGCTCGTCGTTGCGCCAGGCTCGCATGTCGGGAACCCAGGGCCAGCGGATATCGTGCACGAACGCGCCGTCGATCACCAGCGAGCCCTGCTCGAAGTCGGCGTGGTGATGGGGCGACAGCTTGGTGATGTCGCGCAGGCCGATGCGCGGGTCGAGGAAGTTGATCATCACCGTCGAACAGCGGAAGATCCGGCCGAAGCGGCCCGCCTGCGCGCCGACGTCCAGCGAGTAGCTGCGAATCCTCCACTCCGCGGGCGCGGGCCACGCCGCGAACGGGGCGACATGCGGCTGCGGCGCCTCGAAGTCGGCAGCATTGCCGCAGGTCTGAGTCAGATCCCGGGAGTGCGACGAGAAGACCCGGATCAGGCGGCCGCGCTCGGTGACGTGGATCCGGCTCGCTCCAGGCGGAATGAACGACACCGAGAACGGCGCCACCGGCTTCGTGTCGGGACCGGCGGTGATCGTCACGCCGCCCGTCGCGTCGGGCAGAATCAGGCAGTACTCGTCGACCTGTGCCGGGCGCTCGAGGACGGCGCCCGCCTCCACCATCGAGTAGGCGACGACGAAGTTGCAGCCGCGGGCGAGCCACGTCCGCTCCAGGCCGGTCTCGATCTGAGGTGCCTCGACATAGAACCGAGCATAGCTGGCGGCCGCGAAATGGGTCGCAGCGGCCGGCCCGGAATCGGACTGCGCGAGGCGTGCTCGAGGATCGGTGGAGTGGAACATGAGGCAGGTCCTCTACTTTCTCAACGTCGCGAACTCGGTCACTGCCGCGTGCGCCGCCTTCTTCATGAAGCCCTGATCGGAGGCCACGATGAAGGCTGTGGCGCCCAGCGCCGCAAAGGCCTTCGCCTCGGCCAGCCCGTCGGCCAGGATGCAGACCGGCTTTCCGGTCTTGGTCGCTCCAGCCATGATCCGCGAGATCGCCTCCTGAATCTTCGGCGCGTCCCGGGTTGGCGCGTTGCACGCGACCGTGAGGTCGCCGCGGCCGATGAAGATGCCGTCCAGCCCCTCGACCGCGAGGATGGCCTCGATGTGCTCGACGGCTTCGGGGTCTTCGATCATCGCGATCACGGAAACCTCGGCGTCGGCCGCCTCGACGTGGTCCCACATCGCCAGCCCGCCATAGCGCCCGGCGCGGGATGAGGCCGAGAATCCGCGCGAACCGCCGCGATACCGGCAGGCGGCGACGATCTGTCGGGCCATCTCCGGGCTCTTGACGTGCGGCACCAGCACGCCGCTCGCCCCGCAATCGAGCACTGACAACAGGCCCTCGGGTGCGGCGGAGGGGACGCGCACCAGTCCGGCGAGGTTCGACGCTCTTGCCGCGAGCAGCAGGACATCGGTCTGGGCACGGTCGAATGGCGCGTGCTCTTCGTCAATGACGACGAAGTCGAAGCCGAGAGTGCCGAGAATCTCGGTGGCGTGGGTCGTCGGCGTCTTGATGAACGTGCCGATCAGCACATCGCGGCGGGCGAAGCGGTTCCGAAACGAGGTCATATTTGGCGGCCGTCCCCCTGCGCGGCATTGTGCCAGAGGACCGCCTCGACGGGACGATAGGATGGCAAGACTGCCCTCATAGTAGAGTGGCCGCCCAGGAGACTCCAACATGACGCCCCTCGATCGACGTACGTTCCTCCAGGCAGCCGGCGGCGTAGGCGCCCTGGCGCTTGGTGCAGGTCCGGCCATTGCCCGGCAGCGGTCCGGGGCGAGCGGTGGCGCCGAGATCGTCGTGATTGGCGCGGGCGCCTTTGGCGGATGGACGGCGCTCTATCTGCGTGAGATGGGCCATACCGTCACGCTGATCGATCAGTACGGTCCCGGCAACGCACGCGCCACGTCGGGCGGCGAGTCGCGGCAGATCCGCGCCGTCTACGGCGAGCGGGAGATCTACACGCGCTGGGTGCTGAAGGCCCTCGACCGCTGGAAGGCCCGCGAGGCGGAGTGGGGCAAGAGGATTCTCTACCAGACCGGGCAGCTCTCGCTCGCCAACGAATGGACCAAGGAGCTCACCGAGACCCGCAAGGTGTTCGACCGGCTCGGCGTCAAGTACGAGGTCGTCGCTCCTGAGGATCTGGTGCGCCAGTACCCGCAAATGAATCTCAAGAACATCAGCATCGCCATGTACACGCCGAGCACAGGCGTGCTGAAGGCGCGCGAAGGATGCGTCGCGGTGGCGCAGGCGTTCGAGAAGAAGGGCGGACACTTCCTCACGGCGAAGGTGGAGCTCGGCGGGCGCTCCGGCAGCACGCTGCAGGACGTCGTGCTGTCGACGGGCCAGCGGGTTGGCGCGCAGACGTTCGTCTTCGCGTGCGGTCCGTGGCTGCCAAAGGTGTTCCCTTCACTGATGACGGGC
>DATJFF010000057.1:0-41724 GCA_035495795.1 Vicinamibacterales bacterium | reverse complement strand
CGAAGCTGGAACCGGTTCAAGGTCCGGACGGCACCATCGCCGACATCCGGATCTCGTACCCGTGTGACCTGACCACGCAGATGCTGGAGTATTCCGAGGCGACCAGTGGCTGGCATCACAACACGTAGAGCGACGGGGCCTCTGATCCTGCTGGCACTCGCGCTGGCGGCACCGAGGCTGGCGCTGGCCCAGCCCGCCGCTTCGCGCGAGGCGAATGCCGTTGCGCTCGAAAAGATCATCATCGGCGAGGACAAGCGCGACCCGGACCTCATCCGGGAGGCGATGTCCGGCGGCGCCCAGCGGCGGGCCGGCATCCGCGCGCTGGGCCGGCTCGAGCAGCCGGAGCTGATCCGGTGGGTGGCGCCCGCGCTCGGCGACGGAGTCGGAATTCGTGCCGAGGCCGCGTGGGCGCTCGCGCAGCTCGCGCGCACCCCGGACGCCGTCGCCCAGGTGCAATCCCTGCTGATCGAACGAGCGGAGCAGGATGCCGGCGCCGGACTGTGGGAGGTGTGGGGCGAGCTGGCAGCGGCCCTCGGACGCCTGCCATACACGACCGCGGAGCAGGTCGCGCGCACGGAGTCGCTGCTCGTCGAGCACCTGCCCTCGCCGGAATCGTTTGCGGAGCCGGAGACCGCCGCGATTGCCGGCGCGGTTCGAGGCCTGGAGGCGTTGGCGCGGGTCAGCCGCAAGGTTTCGCCCCTCCAGCCGCGGACCTGGGAGCGCTTGCGCTGGTCGGCGACGGCGCAGCGTCCGCAGGCCGACCCGAGGTCGGCGTGGATCCGCCGTCTCGCGATGGGGGCGCTCATCAGCGGCAACGAGGCGACGCCCTCGGTCATCGAGCGGACGCTTGCCGATCGAGACGCCGAGGTGCGGCGGCTCGGGGCGCAGGCAGCTGGCGTGGAGGGCACGATGCCGGAACGCCCCCGCCTGCTCGAACTCGCGCTCAAGGATGCGGATGCGCAGGTTCGCTACGAGGCGCTCCGATCGTGGGGACGTCGCGTCCAGCCAACGGCGTGTGCGCCGATTCGGGCCGCGCTCAAGGACGCCAATCCGCACGTGATGCTCGAGGCCATCGACCTGCTCGCCGGCGAATGCCCGCCGGCCGAGTCCCCGGCCACCGAACTGGCCGCCCTGGCCGAGACGTTGTCGGACCGCCCTCGTCAGTGGCATGCGCCGGCCCACGCGCTGGTGTCGCTTGCGCATCACGATCGCGCCGCGGCGACGAAGTTGCTACCGCGCTTCGCGGCGCACCAGACGTGGCAGGTCCGGATGTACGCGGCACGCGCGGCGGGCGTGCTGGCCGCAAACGACGTGCTCCTCAAGCTGGGCGGCTCGGACCCGCACGACAACGTTCGCGAAGCGGCGCTGTCGGCGCTGATCGAGGCCAAACGGCCCGAAGCCATCGGTGTGGCACTCGGAGCGCTGGCCCGCCCGGACTATCAACTGGTCCTCACCGCCACTCGGGCCTTTTCCACCACGACCGAGCCGGCGCGTGCCGTCCCAGCGCTCGTCAACGCCCTTGCCCGCATCACGAAAGAGCACAAGGACACGTCGCGCGATCCGCGCATGGCGATCCTCGAGCGATTGCAGATGTTCGGCGACAAGTCACAGGCGCCTGCCCTCGAGGCCTACCTGAAGGACTTCGACGTGCGCGTCGCGCTCAAGGCTGGCGAGATTCTGGAGGCGTGGACCGGGACGCCGCGCACGCCGGCGCCCGAGCCGCTGCCCGCGCCCGGGATAACACTGGCGGCGGTGCAGGAGCTGCGCAGCCGGCGCCTGCGCGTGACGATGGCCGGCCGCGGCAGTTTCGAGATCGCGCTCGACGTGGACTTCGCGCCGCTCACCGCCGTGCGGATCGCCCGGCGCGCCGGCGAGGGCTATTACGACGGCCTCACGTTCCATCGCGTCGTTCCTAACTTTGTCATCCAGGGCGGCAGCCCGGGCGCGAACGAGTACGTCGGCGACCCGCTCTACATGCGCGACGAGGTCGGCATCCACCGGCGCGGCACCGTCGGCATCTCCACTCGTGGGCGCGATACCGGCGACGCGCAGCTGTTCGTCAATCTCGTGGACTCGCCGCGGCTGGATCACCTGTACACGGTGTTCGGCACGGTGGTGTCGGGCATGGACGTGGTGGACGGTATCCTCGAGGGCGACGTGATCGAGCGGGTCGAGGTGGTTGGACCCTAGGCTGGCCTTTCTCGTCAGCGGCTTACCAGCGCATGCTTTCCTCGAGGCTGCCGCCTAACCTGGCACCGAACGCGGTCTCGCGCGCCGTCGAGGCGTGCCGGGCGTCTGGCGCACATCTGATCGATCTCACCGAGTCGAATCCCACGGCGGCCGGATTCCTTTATCCGCCGGATCTTCTCGCGCCGCTGGCGTCGGTCGAAGCGCTGCGTTACGAGCCCCAGCCGCTCGGACTGACTGCTGCCCGGGAAGCGGTGGAGCGGGAGTTCGCTCGACACGGCCGCAGCGTGGCCGCCGATCGCATCGCGCTCACAGCGAGCACGAGTGAGGCCTACGCGCTGCTGTTCAAGCTGTTCTGCGATCCCGGCGACGAGGTGCTGGTGCCGCAGCCGAGCTACCCGCTGTTCGACCACCTCACGAAGCTCGAGGCGGTCGTGCCGGTCGCCTACCACCTCGAGTACCACGGCGCCTGGCGTGTGGATGTCGAATCAGTCGCGCGGGCGATCACCGGCCGGACGCGTGCGATTCTCGTCGTCTCACCGAACAACCCGACCGGCTCGTTCCTCCATCGGGACGATCTCCGCCTTCTTGCGGAACTGTGTCGCCGTCACGGGCTGGCCCTGATCGGCGACGAGGTCTTCTTCGATTACCCGCTGGACCCCGCTCCCGAGAAAGCCAGCGTGCTCGACCAGGACGGGGTGGTGACGTGCGCGCTTGGCGGCCTGTCGAAGTCCTGCGGCCTGCCGCAGGTCAAGCTCGGGTGGATCGCCTGGAGCGGCCCGGCTCCGTTCGTCGCGCGGGCGTTGTCCGCGTACGAAATCGTCGCCGACAGTTACCTCTCCGTGTCCACGCCGGTGCAGGTCGCGGCCGGGACGATCCTCGAACGCGGCGGCACGATCCGTGCACAGATCCAGACTCGGGTCGCGCGCAACCTGCAGGCGCTTCGCGCCGCCTGCGCGGCGCAGCCCGCGGCCGTAGTGCTCCGGGCCGAAGGCGGATGGTCGGCGGTCGTGCAGGTCCCGGCGATTCGATCCGAAGAGGATCTGGTGTTGACGCTGATCACCGAAGACGGGGTGCTGGTCCACCCCGGATACTTTTTCGACTTCCCCCGGGAAGCCTATGTCGTGATCAGCCTGCTGATCGCGCCGGATCGGTTCGACGCAGGCGTAGCGAAGGTGCTGGCCCGCGCCTGCGGGAGCGGACGGTGAGGCGCGCCGGCGGCATCAACGTACCGCTCTTCTCGATTCCGACGACGAGGAGCTGGGGCATCGGCGAGTTCTACGACCTGGTGGACTTCGCGCGTTGGGCCGAGGGAGCCGGGCAGTCGGTCCTGCAGATCCTGCCGGTGATGGAGCTGCCTGCGATCGAGCGATCGCCCTACTCGGCACTCACGTCGTTCGCGCTCGATCCGATTTATATCGCCGTCCCGCGCGTGGCCGACTACAGCGGCACCGGCCAGATGCCTGCGTCGTTGCAGGACGAGATCCGGGAGCTGCGATCGGAGCCCCGCGTCGATTATGCGAGGGTTCGGGCGCTCAAGCAGCGTTGCCTCCAGCGTGCGTGGTCTCATTTCTCGGCGACCGAAATTGCGAACGGCTCCGATCGCGCCAGGGCCTTCGCGGCGTTCTGCGCTCGCGAGGCCTGGTGGCTCGACGAGTACTCGCTGTTCCGGACGCTGCTCGACCGACACGAGCAGCGCGCCTGGTGGGAATGGCCGGCGCCATTGCGGTATGCGCGGCCCGACGCGCTCTCCCAGATACGACGAGAGCTCGACGAGGCGATCGGCTACCGCAAGTACGTCCAATGGATTGCCGACCAGCAGTGGAGGGACGTGCGTCGCCAGCTGGCGCCGGTGCTGGTGTTCGGCGACCTGCCGTTCACGATCGGCGGCAACAGCCCTGACGTCTGGCTTCGACAGGCTGAGTTCCGGCTCGATGCCACCGTAGGCGCGCCGCCTGACGCATTCTCCGCCGAGGGCCAGGACTGGGGCCTCCCGCCGTGGCGGTGGCGGGTGATGCGGCAGCGCGGCTACGGCTGGTTCCGGGCCCGGGCCCGCCGGAACGCGGCGCTCTTCGACGGCTATCGCATCGATCACCTGGTCGGGCTCTACCGGACCTGGCTCTGGCCCACCTACGAGGCTCAGCCCCCGTTCTTCGATCCCGTGGAGGAACGTGAGCAGATCGCTCGCGGTGAGGAATTGCTCCGCCTGTTCAAGAACGCGGGAGCGGAGCTGATCGCGGAAGACCTCGGCACCGTGCCGCCCTTCGTGCGCAAGTCGATCGCCGCGCTTGGCATACCCGGCTTCAAGGTATTGCAGTGGGAGCGTCACTGGGACCAACCGGGTGAGCCGCTGATCGATCCGCGGACGTTTCCGCCGCTGTCGGTGGCCACCACCGGCACTCACGACCTCGATCCGCTGGCCGCGACGCTCGACCCCGGCGAAGTAAAGATCGAGGTCGAGTCGTTGATCGGCTCCGGCTCGAACCTGTCGCTCGTTCCGCTGCAGGACGTATTCGCCTGGAAGGACCGTATCAACACCCCGAGCGCGGTCGGAGCGACGAACTGGACCTGGCGCGTACCGCGTCCGGTCGACGAGTGGGCAGACTGGCCCGACGCCCGCGAGCGCCAGCAATGGCTGAAGGAGGTGAGCGCTGCCGCGGGACGGTAGGTGTCCGCGTCCATTGCCGATTGGCGACTGGCGATTAGCGATTTACTGACGATTGGGGGATTACGGGTATTGCGTCATTCGATTGAGAATTGGCGACTGTGGGATCCGCACGAATGGTGATTGACGATTGGGTGGCTTGACAATGGCGCAATGAATCCAGCAATACGTAGATCGTCAATCGCGCAATGAATCGTCAATCATCAGTCACCAATCGTCAATGGACGCCGCGGGCAGCCCCTTAGCTGCGCCGGCGCTCGAGGGCGGCGCGGCCTGGCTGAACGTCGCCAGGCCGCTCAGCTGGCCGGACCTGCGCGGGAAGGTCGTCTTGCTCGATTTCTGGACCTACGGCTGCATCAACTGCATGCATCTCCTGCCCGACCTGCGCGCCCTCGAGGAGCGGTTCGCGCGAGAGCTGGTGGTCATTGGCGTGCACTCTCCGAAGTTCACGAACGAGCGCCACACCGAGAACTTGCGCCGCATCCTGGTGCGCTACCAGATCGAGCACCCGGTGGTGAACGACGCCGAGTTGCGGATCTGGCGCGCCTACGGCGCGCAATCGTGGCCGACGCGGGTGATCGTCGATCCGGCCGGGCAGCTGGTCGGGACGGCACAGGGCGAGGGGAACCTGCCGGGATTCGTCCAGGCCATTGCCACCGTGGTTCGCGTCTTCGACGAGCGCGGCGAGATGGACCGAGGGCCGTTGCCGATCGCGCTCGAACGCGATCGCCTGGCCGATTCACCCCTCCTGTTTCCCGGCAAGGTGCTGGCCGATCCCGCTTCGGATCGCCTGTACATCAGCGACTCGAACCACAACCGGATCGTCATCGCAACACAGCAAGGGGAAGTGATCGAAACCATCGGCTCGGGGCTGATCGGCGACGCCGACGGCATCTTCTCGCAGGCTCGCTTCCATCGGCCGCAGGGGCTCGCGCTCGATCGCTCCGCCTTGTACGTGGCCGACACCGAGAATCACCAGGTTCGCGCTGTCGATCTCGACGCCCGGGTCGTTGAAACTGTGGCCGGCACCGGCAGGCAGGCGATCGGGAGGAGCGAGGGCAGCGAGGCGTCCGAAGTGGATCTCAATTCGCCATGGGACCTCGCCCTCAAGCCGGGAATTCTGATCGTCGCGATGGCGGGGCCGCACCAGCTCTGGGTGATCGATCTCGTCAACGGCCAGGCGTATCCCTACGCGGGGTCCGGCCACGAGGCGCGGCAGGATGGAGCCGTGGCCGACGCGGCGTTCGCTCAGCCGTCAGGCCTCGCGCTGGATGGCGGGACCCTGTTCGTCGCCGACGCCGAGTCCAATGTGATTCGCGCCGTCGATCTGCCGCCGGTCAACCTGGTGACGACGGTAGCCGGCGGCGATTTGTTCGAGTTCGGGGACGTGGACGAAACGGGAGACCGCGCCCGCTTCCAGCATCCGCTCGGCGTTGCTGTTCATGACGGGCTCGTCTACGTCGCCGATACCTACAACCACAAGGTTCGTGTCCTCGATCCGCGAACGCGCAGGGTGAGAACGCTTGCTGGCGATGGCATCGCAGGTGCCGCCGACGGCCGTGCAACCCGCGCGCGTTTCGCCGAGCCGGGCGGCATTTCGGCAACTGGCGGCCGGCTCTTCGTGGCCGACACGAACAACCATGCGATCCGGACGATCGAGATCGCCTCCGGCGACGTGAAGACGCTGGAATTGCGAGGACTGCAGCCGCCGAATGCGTGGAGCTACCTCACCGGCAGGAGATAGGAGACAGGAGATAGGAGGCAGGAGATAGGAACTAGGAACTAGGAGACCCCAGGACCTCAAGTTCCAAGTCCCAAGCCCTCGGCCTGAAGCCTGGAGCCCGAAGCCTGAAGCCTGTTCTCCAGCGTGGCGCGAACGCCGTATTTAGTGCGGAGCGTGATCAGCGGGAGTGGTTCCACTGGATGCGCGGGGTCGATCACGACCTGCCACTTCTGCGCGATCGTGGCGAGGAGCAGCAGCGCTTCGGTCCAGGCAAAGCCCTCGCCGATGCACACGCGGTTGCCGGCGCCGAACGGAAAGTACGCGAAGCGCGGGCGGTCGCGCCGCTCCTCGAGCCACCGGGTCGGATCGAATCGTTCGGGATCCGGCCAGAAGCGCGGATCGCGCTGCATCACCCATTGGCTCATCAGGATTAGGGCGCCGGCAGGAATGTCGTAGCCGGCCCAGTGGTAATCCTTCAAAGCCCGCCGGCCCATCGTCCACGCCGGCGGATAGAGCCGCATCGACTCCGTGACGACGGCCCGGGTGTAGGACAGGCGCGGAAGATCGTCGGGAGTGGGCGTGCGACCAGCCAGCACGCAGTCGAGCTCGGCGTGCAGATGCTGCTCGGCGGCGGGATTGCGGCCGAGCAGTGCCCAGGTCCAGGTGAGCGCGTTGGCCGTTGTCTCGTGACCGGCGAGGAAGAGCGTGATGACCTCGTCGCGAAGCTGACGGTCGGTCATCCCGCCGCCGTGGCCCTCCGGATCCTGCGCGTGCAGCAGCATCGAGAGCAAGTCGCCGCGATCCTCGTTCGCCTTCCGGCGTGCGCCGATGATGCCGTAGATGGTGCGGTCGAGCGTCTCCTGCGCTTCGCGGTACCGCCGCATGCGGGGCAGCGGCAGGTGGACCAGCCAGTCGGCGAACGGCACCATGACGAGATCGAACATCCCCATCACGTCGGTGATTGCCTGCTGGACGCGCGCGGTGTCGCTGTCGCTGCCGACCTCGGCGCCGAAGAGCGTGTCGGACACAATCGCCAGCGTGAGGCGGTTCATCTCGCGCGACAGGTCCAGCGGCACGCCCGGCTGCCAGCGGTCGCGGGCTTCGGCGGCCGCTTGCGCCATCGACTCGCCGTAGGCGGCGATCCGCGCCTTGTGGAAGGCCGGCTGCATCAGCCGCCGCTGGCGGAGGTGCACGGCGCCTTCGCTCGTCAACAGCCCTTCGCCGAGCGTTCGCTTGGCCCGCTCCAGCGCACGCCCCTTGGCAAACTGGCCGGCGCGCGTGACGAGCACGTCCTCGATCGCATCCGGGTCGCTCAAGAGGAAGACCTCCTGACTTCCGATGCGGAAGTGCGCAACCGGCCCGTACGCGGCTACTTCGGTCAGGAACGCGAGCGGTTCACGACGCATGCGGCGAAGCGCCGACCAGGGCAGGACGAAGCGTGGGCCAGGTGCGGTGGCCACAGCCATCGGCGGATCTTACACCGTGCGGAAACAGCAGCCCGACGACTGGCCCGTGCGCCACACGACAACGGCCGCGCGGACCGTGCTGATTCCCGATCTCTCAAGCGCCGCGGCTGGTCGGTTGGGGACGTGCAGTAAGATCCGCTGTTGTCCCAGATGTTTCGGCGCACTATTGCCGGCGCGGCCGGCCTGCTCGCGTTGTTCCATGTCTGGCTGCTGGGCAGTCAATTGTGGGATGGCAGGCTCGCCGAGCCCGGTCTCATCCTGCGATGGACGATCGCGGCGGGCCTCGTCGCCGCGCTGATCGTAGTGCGGCGCACAGGAGCGCCAATCTGGTGGGGCCGCAAGTCGGTGTCGATCTGGCTGCTTGCCGCGCTCCTGCACGGCCCGACCATGGCCGCCGGTGCCAGCCGACTCGAGGCCCTGGCGCTACCGGAAGCGGTGACTGCCGTCGTTCAGATCGCCGCAGCCTCGGTGATGATGGGCCTTGGCCTCGCGGTGCTGGCGGCCCTCGCCGCGCACGTGTTCGCCGCCCATCGCTCGTACCTGCGAGAGCGGCCCGTTCTCAGCTATGGCCTCGGCGGTCGGCCGACGGTCCCACACATTGCTCCGCGTCCACCGCCGTTCGGCGCCTGACCGCACATAGGGCCCGCGTGTCGCGCGGCCCGATCTGATCTGCCTGGTCAACAGGCATCGGGATGGCGCGCCCGTAACGCGCGCTCGCGAGTGCTGGCCCGCGCCGGCGGCGCGGGCATGGAACAAAGATCATGGCGAAGCGTTTGTCGTTCTGTTTGGTGGCGATGTCGTTGTGCCTCTCTGTCGCGGCGGCGGCGCAGGCCGCGACCATCCGCGGCCTGATTACGGATGGGAGCGGCGCTCCGGTGGCGGGGACGCGGGTGGTCCTGCGCGACGTGGCGACGCGCCAGGAGATCGTGGTCGAGACCGGCACCGACGGCGTCTACGAGGCCCGGATCCCGGCGATCGGAACCTACCTGGTGAGCGTAACCCGCGAAGGATTCTCTGAAGCCGCGCGGACCGTTGTCGTCGAGAGCGCCGATCAATCGCTGGATGTACCACTCACGCTCGAGGTCGGCTCGGTCACCTCCGCGATCGTCGTCACCGCGGCTCGCGCCGAGCGCGACACCAAGCAGATACCGCTCCACGTCGATACGCTGACCAGGGCTGCCGTCGAGCGCACCAACCAGACCTCGACTGGCGACGCTCTGACCATGGCCGCCAACATCACGCCGGTCGGTAACGGGCCGTTTGGCGTGAGGCCGCGGCTGCGCGGGCTCGACTCGACGCGGCTGCTGGTTCTCGTGGATGGTGAACGCCTCAACACCGCCCGCCAGGCCACCGAGCGCACCGGTGCCGAGGTCGGGCTCGTGTCACCCGATGCGATCACGCGCATGGAGGTGGTGAACGGCGCGGGGACGCTGATGTACGGCTCGGACGCACTCGCCGGCACCATCAACATCATCACCAACGAGTCCAGCTTCACGCCGACCAACCAGTTCCTCTACGGGTTCAACGGGTTCTACAGTTCGAACGAGAACGGCATGCGCGGCACCGGAACGGTCGGCTTCACCTCGCCGCGATTCGCCGTGCGGCTGCAGGCTGGCGCCGAGGATTTCGACGACTACAAGGCCGGCCATCTCGATCAGCCCGAGAACACGCAGTCGCTGCACGACGCCGGGATCCTTCACCAGGCCGACACGATCGACGACAACTTCGGCTTCAACTTCGGCGCGTTCCCGGATCCGTTCAACGCTCCCTACGTCCGCACCGACAGTGAGGTTCCCAACTCACGGGCGGGCGGCAACTACATCAACGCCTCGAGCCTCATCAAAGTCGGCGAGCGCCGATCGGTGCGGGTCCGCTACCAGCGGCGGCGGATGGAGGACATCGGCTTCCCTGACTTCGCCGAGCCGTACTTCTTCAACCAGACGGAGCTGCCGTACAGCAACCTCGATCGCGTTTCGGCCCGCTACGAGGCGCAGGCGGTGACGCCGTGGCTGGCCAACCTCTCGGCGACGGCCCACTATCAGCGAACCGAGCGGCTGCTTCGCAACCGCCTGCCGGTGCAATTCCCGGCGCCGACGCCGACAGCGTTCTTTCCGATCAGCGTGTTCCGTCTCGATGTGATGTCGGACACCGAGCAGAAGGTGGACTCGCCAGGCGTGGACGTGCAGGCGGTGATCGTGCCGGCGTCGAATCACCTGCTCACCACCGGGTTCACCCTGTATCAGGACAACAGCCAGGACTCGCGCTCGACCCTGACCCAGACGAACCTGGTCGGACAGGTGGTGCTCGGCGCCCGTGGTCCGCAGCCGGTGGTCTTCCCATCGCTGGTGCCGCTCGGCGCGCCGGTTGCCGCCAATCCGGTCCGCGTCCCGGACGCCAGCCTCCGCGATACCGCGTTCTTCGCCCAGGACGAGTGGCGGCTGCGGTCGAACGTTTCGATCATTGCCGGCCTCCGCGGCGACTTCTGGAACGTAACCTCGAAGGCGACGCCTGGCTATGACGTGGCGTCGGTGATCGCGGGTGCGCAGCCGCCGATCGACCCGTCGACCCTGCCGAACCCAAACGGTGATACCTATACCCGGCAGTCGCTCACCGGCGACATCGGGCTGGTCGCGAACCAGAACGGCACGTTCAGCCCCTTCATCAGGTTCGGCCGCAGCTACCGGCATCCCAACCTCGAGGAGATGTTTTTCGCAGGTCCCGCCACCGTCGGGAGCATCGTCCCGAACGTCACCGTGAAGCCCGAGACCGGCAACAACTTCGATACCGGCGCGAAGTTCGCGGCCGGCCGGATCTCGGGCGGCGCTTACTTCTTCGTCAACCAGTACTACGACTTCATCGCGCAAGACCTGGTCGTGGCGACGACGCCGAGCGGTCCGCTGACCCAGACGACCAACTATGCGGATGTCCGGATCACTGGTGTGGAATTCAATGTCGATGCGCCGATCGTGCTCGGGCGCGGCGTGCTGACGTTGAGCTCGTCCGGCGCGTTCACGCGCGGGACCGTCACCGACGGCGTCAACCCGCTGGACGGCGCGGCGCTGGATGGCACGCCGGCCGACAACATCACGCCGTCGAAGATCATAGCCGCGGCGCGCTACACGGAGCCGAGCGGCCGCTGGTGGCTGGAGTACGGGATCCGCGCCCAGGGTAAGGTCGAGCGGGTGGCCGAGACGCTGCTCGATTCGCCGTTCCTCATCGCCCAGGATCTCTATTCGCTCGACAGTTTTGCGGTGCAGCGAATCGGCTGGGGCATCAACCTGACTCGCGGGCGCGAGCGGTTGGGGCTGACGTTCGCGGTCGAGAACCTCACCGACCGGTATTATCGCGAGCACTTCCAGTTCGCGCCGGCGCGCGGGAGAAGCTTCACGATCGGACTGAACATCGGCGCGTTCTGAGATGCAGCCCACCGTCGTCCACTACATCCCGGTCCTGACAACGCTGCTGGCGATCCCGTTCGCGCTCGAGATCTTCCGGCGTTGGCGGGCGTTCCCGGAGCGGCTGCACCTGTTGTGGTGGGCGATCGGCGTGGCGACCTATGGCGCTGGGACTTTCACCGAGGCGTTCACGACGCTGTTCGGATGGAACGTGGTGACCTTCAAGGCGTGGTACATCACCGGCGCGCTGCTCGGCGGCGCGCCGCTCGCGCAGGGCACCGTGTACCTGATGCTGAAGCGGAAGGCCGCAGATGCGCTCACGGCCATGCTGATCCTCTACGTTGCGATCGCGGCGACCTGCGTCAGCCTTGCGCCGATCGATTATTCGCTCGTCGAGGCCTATCGCCTGACCGGTCGCGTGCTGGCGTGGCCCTGGGTGCGGCTCTTCAGCCCGCTGGTCAATCTGTATGCGGTGGTGTTCCTGATCGGAGGCGCGATCCTCTCGGCGATCCGCTACAGCCGCGACCCGGCGACGAAGCACCGGATGTTCGCGAACATTTTCATCGCGATCGGCGCGATCCTGCCCGGCATCGGCGGCTCCGCCACTCGCTTCGGGTACACCGAAGTCCTCTATGTCAGCGAACTGATCGGGTTAGTGCTGACCTGGACCGGGTATCGCATCAGCGTCCGCCCCATCGTCGCCAGTTCCGCACCCCTTGCCACTCGATGAACTGGGGACAGTCCCCTGTCACAGGCCGCCGACGGGCGGGTGGACGCGGACGCCGGCGATCGGACTTCGTCCCGAAAGGAGGCCAGATCGCCGCCCGCGCAACTGTTCGTCGAAGTATTCGCGCACAATTTGCCGCGTGACGGCGACCGCGCGCTCCGCGGGCAGCTTGCCGAACATCGGCCGGCCCGCCAGCGGCCCGCCCCAGAGTCCCATGTCCGAAAAATCCGCGTGGAGCGTGTCGGCGACATCGACCCGCTGATACGGCTTGGCGGCGCGACGATAGATCACGTCGCTCGCCCCGAGCCGCCCGGTTCGGCCGGAGTAGACCATCATGAACGGCCGGTTCATCGGCGAGTCGATGAGCGTGCCGTATTGCGGGATCCCATCGAGGTTGAGCGCCGCCTGGCAATGCCGATCGACGGCGCAGAACGCTGCCGACGTGACGCCACCCATCGAGTGGCCGAACGCGCCAATCCCCTTCAACTCGAGCCGCGAGGCCAGCCGCCCGGCCGGTCCGGCCGGCAGCGCCGCGAGCCGATCGGTGACGAGCACGGTGTCGTCCACCCAACGCTTCAACGCGCGGGTCGTAATCGGGATCGCGTCGAGGTATCCGCGCATCAGCCGCAGCGCGTCGGCCTCATCCCGGGCAGCGGTCACCGCGGCCATCGTCTCGTCTTCTTTTCCCCACTCACCGAGGACGTCGCGGATCGATTTGCGCATCTGCTTTTGCGCGTCGAGCATCGTCACCACGCGGCCGTCGGACAAGGTCGCCGCCATTGCCTCGTACGGATGGACCACGCTCAGGACGGCGTAGCCATGGCTCGCGAGGTCCTCGAGCAGCGCCGTGTACGAGGAGGCAATCGCGGTGTAGCCGTGCGAGAAGATCAGCACCGGCAGCGGGTCGCCGGTGCGTGGCGGCGCGTCGACGATGCCGTGGGTGCGGGTTGTGCCGAGGTAATCGAGCGCGGTGTCCGGTTGCCGCAGCAGGGTGGCGAAGCTGCGCGCCTCGGCGAGCCCCTCGCGAAGGTACGGTGCGGCATCGCCGGTGGCGCCGTTGACGGCCGGATACCACGCGACGACTCGCACCTGCCGCGGTTCAGGCTTGTCGGCAAGCGGATCGGTTCTCGCTTCGTCAACAAGGCTGAACGCGGTGGTGCCGACGGTGAAGGGACCGGTCGGCCTGGGCAGCACGACCGCCGGCGGCGTCTGTGCGGCGTGCGACATCGCCGCGGCTGCGGCCCACAGCCAGAGCGAGCCGAAAATGAGTTGGCGCGGCATCGTGGCCGCAGCTTACCCGCCTTCGCTCGCATTTGCTACAGGGCGCCCGCGAACGCCGCGAACCTAGATCGCCTTGGCCATGATCAAGTCCCGCTGCGGATCCGAGCCGAGTTGGAAGACCTGAGTACCGACGATGGTGAAGCCCTGCTTGTGATAGAAGGCTTGCGCACGCCGGTTGCGCTCCCATACGCCCAGCCACATCGTGCGCGCGCCGCGTGCCTTGGCCGCGTCTTCGGCCGCGCCCATCAGCGTCGGGGCAAGTCCGCGTCCATGCCAGGTCGGATCGACATAGAACCGCCACAGCTCGATCGGCTCGCTGCCGATGACCCCGTTTCCGGCTGGCCCGTCGCGCAACTGGGCGAAGGCGGCCAGAGCGCCGTCAGCTTCGGCGAGCAGGGTCTCGATGCCGGGATCGGCAATCTCCTCGCGTTGACGCGGCTCGACGTAGGTCTGTTCGAGGTAAGCCTCGAGATCGGCCGGCGTGTTATCGGCCCCGAACGTCGCCGCGAACACCCGTCTTCCGAAGGTGCTGAGCGCCGCCACGTCGTCGATCGTTGCCCTGCGAATTCTCATGCCGTTCGGTTAGCATGCCTCAGCATGGCGGTCTCCACTCATCTCCAGATCGACCTCAGCGAGTACGACGCGCGGATACGGACGTTCATTCCACACTACGAAGAGATGCTCGACACGGCGGCTGCCTCGCTCGCGGCGGCCGCCCGCCGTCCAATCGACACCGTCGTGGATCTCGGCATTGGCACCGGGGCCCTGGCCGGGCGAGTCGTTAGCCTTCGCAAGAAAGCCCGAGTGATCGGCATCGACGAGGACGAGGGAATGCTGACCATGGCCGGGCGGCGATTGCCCCGCGGCCGCGCGACGCTCGTCCACGACAACTTCGTCTCCGCTCCGCTGCCCCGCACCGACGCGGTCACTGCGTCCATTGCCCTGCACCACATCGAACTGCCGCGAACCAAAAAGGGGCTGTACCGCCGGATCAAACAGGCGCTCGGACGCGGCGGCGTGATGGTGACCGCCGATTGCCATCCGCCCACGCACGCGCTGCTTGCCGCAGCTGGACGCTCGGCCTGGCGGGACCACCTCGCCGCTACTTACGGCCGCCGCAAGGCAGAAGGGTTTCTCCGCGCCTGGTCGCACGAGGACTTCTACACGCCGCTCGACGCGGAACTCGCTCTGATGCGAGCTGCCGGCCTCTCGCCGGAGGTGACCTGGCGCCGCGGTCTGTTCGCCGTCATCGTCGGCGTCGCATAGGCCCGCCTTCGCGGCGTGCCATCGTCAGCCGCTTCGGCGCGGCAGGCTCCGCCTTCGCGGCGTGCCATCGTCAGCCGCTTCGGCGCGCCCAGCTGTCATTGCCTCCGCAACACCGCGCCAGGGCGCGCGCCTGTGAGCGTCCCGTTGTCCATGACGATCACGCCGTTGACGAGGACGAAGCGGACGCCTTGGGAGTAGTGATGCGGATCGGTGAAGGTGGACTTGTCTGCCACCGTGTTGGGGTCGAACACGGTGATGTCGGCAGCCATTCCGGGGCGGAGCAGACCCCGGCCCTCGAGCCCGAGCCGAGTCGCGGGAAACGACGTCATCTTGCGAATTGCCTCCTCGAGCGTGAGGATCTTTCGCTCGCGCACGTACCGTCCCAGCACCCTCGGATAGGTGCCGAACGCACGCGGGTGCGGCGCGCCGTCGCCGAGTCTCGTTAGGCTGCCGTCCGAACCGATCATCCCGAACGGTGACTGCATCAGCCGCTCGACGTCCGGCTCGTCGTAGGCGTGGAAGATGGCGCTGCAGCCGCCCTTCAGCTGCAGATCGATCACCGCATCGGCGGTGGCTGATTGCGTGATCGGCTGGCCCGTGCTGTTCAGGATGTCGGCGATGGTCTTGCCTGAGAGGCCAGGATCGAAGCCGCAGCGCACGAGCTGAATGCGAGACGGGTCGTCGCCGAACCGCTCGTCGATGAAGTCGAGCATGCCGTTCTTCACCTCACCGCGAGTCTTCGGGTTCTTCAGCCGCTCGTTCAGCCCATCGTCTGCCAGCGACCAGCGCGGGAAGATCAAACTCAGCCCGGTCTGCGACGCCGTGTACGGATACTGGTCGAACGTCACGTCCACGCCGCGGGCGCGGGCCGCGGCGATCAACGCCAGCGAATCCTTGCTCTGTCCCCACTGGCGGCGGCCGCCGACCTTGTGGTGGCTGATCTGGACCGGAATCCGGGCCTCCTCGCCGATGCGGATCGTCTCCTTCACCGAGTCGAGGACGAGGCCACCCTCATCTCGCATGTGTGAGACGTAGATGCCGCCGTGCTCACGCGCCGTGACCGAGAGCGCGACGAGCTCCTCGGTGGGCGCGTAATTGCCAGGGATGTAGGCGAGGCCGGTGGAGAGTCCGAGCGCACCGTCGCCCATCGCCTCGGCGACGAGCGCCCGCATCCGATCGAGCTCAGCCGGCGTGGCCTTGCGGTTGGCCGTGCCCATCACCTGCTCGCGGACGGTCCCATGGCCGACGAACATCGCCAGGTTGATGGAGAAGTGGCCGGCTTCGGCCTTCGCCATGAACGGTGCGAGCGGCAGCGGCGAGCTCCCGTCGTTTCCGTCTACGACCGTCGTGATGCCCTGGAACGTGTAGCCGTCGGCGGTGGGGAGATCGAAGAGCCGCTCGCGCGCATGCGCATGCGGATCGATGAATCCTGGCGCGACGACCAACCCGGTGGCATCGATCCGGCTCGCAGCCGCGGCGTCGGCCAGCTTTCCGATTCGACTGATCCGGCCGTTGGCGATTCCGACGTCGGCACGGAACCAGGGGGAGCCGCTGCCGTCGACCACCTGCCCGCCGGCGATCACGACCTCGAAGCGCTCCTGCGCTTTACCGCCCGCGCTTGCCATGACCGCGCCAACTACCAGCGTGGCGATGGTTCCGGCTACGACACTACGCACCTGTCGCACCTGCCGGTGGCACGCATCGCACCCCTCTGCACCCGCAGATCACTTGACCCGTTGGAGATCCGCTTCCGCGGCGATGTAGCCAAACGCGTTCCAGCCCGCGCCGGAGGTCACCTTCTGGAACACCTCCTTCGCTTTCGCGGTGTCGCCGTTGACGAAGTAGTAGTTGCCGACGCCGTAGCCCTGCGTGGCGATGGTGGTGTCATCAGCCTTGGCGGTGTCGAGCAGTGCCTCGGGCTTCTCCAACCCCTTGTACATCAGCAGCCGCCGGTGGTACGACTGGTTTTCAAGGATGTCCATCTTCGGGGTGATCCGCTCCAGCACCTTGGCGGCTTCGGCCTTCCGGCCAAGGCGCATCAGCGTCATCCACATCCAGTCGGACGTAGCGGTCACCGAGTCGTCGTTGTTGGAGACTTTCATGCACTCGACCCATGCGTTGTAGGCCTGGTCGTAGTGCCCCTGCAGGTAATGGGCGAGCGCGAGGTGGTACCAGATATTGAATTGCAACGTGCTGCGCGGCACACCCGAGGGATTGGGGGCGCCATCGGGCTCGATCTCGTCGGGCTTCCCCTTGATGAGCGCGACCGCCTTGTCGAAGTCGGCGACCGCCTTGTCGAACTGCCTGACGGTGATATAGCGGTGGCCGCGATGCCGATAGAACCGTGGGTCGTTGGGGTAACGTTCGATCCCCTTTGAGAACTGCGCGATAGCATCCTGGTACCGCCACAGGTAGCCGAAGCGCCGGCCGACCCAGATCATCGCGTCGGCGCTGGTCGGATCTGGCGCCGACTGCGCGTCCTGTAGATCCTTCTCGAGCTTGGCTTGATTCGGAATCGGCTTCGGCGGGAAGAGCGGCTTGCCCGCGAGGGAGGTGGCTTCCGGCTTCCCAGCCTGCGCATGCAA
The DNA here is from genome assembly GCA_035495795.1 of Vicinamibacterales bacterium. GTDB lineage: Bacteria > Acidobacteriota > Vicinamibacteria > Vicinamibacterales > UBA2999 > VFZN01. The sequence continues at coordinate 24,429 of DATJFF010000057.1, read as the reverse complement.
CGCCACCCCAATGCACGCGGCTACCGCACACACCACCCACACCGCTACGAATCGACGCATTTCATCTCCTTGACCACGCACTCATCGCACCCGTCGCACCCAACGCACCCCTGCACCTGTGCCCCGTCAGCCTTCCACCGTTTCCGTCGATTCCAGCAGATCGCGCTGTACCGCACTCTCGAGCGGGCGCGCCGTCGTTTCGACCGGTGCCACCGGTTCGATGGCATCACCGGTCGCGGCGCCGAGCTCCTTGAATTTGCGCATCGAGACCATCACGCGCGTGTCGTAGGTGCCGACCGCCTCGTTGTAGGCACGGACGGTTGACTCGAGCCGGCTCCCGACCGCCTCGAGGCGCTCGGTAAAGGTGCGCGCGCGATCGTACAGCTCACGTCCCAGCCGGCTGATCTCCTCGGCGTTGATCGTCAGCCGCTCCTGGCGCCAGCCGGCCGCCGCGGTCCTGAGCAGCGCGATCAGCGTCAGCGGGCTCGCGATCAGCACCCGCTGTTTCACGCCGTAGTCGATCAGGTGCGCGTCCTGTTCGAGCGCCGCCATGAAGATGGCTTCCGCCGGCAGGAAGAGCACGACGAAATCGGGGGAGGACGGGAACTGGTCCCAGTAGCCTTTGGCGCCCAGCTTCGTGACGTGGTCCTTGACTTGCCGCAGGTGGTCGGCAAGCTTGCCCGATCGCACGCCTTCGTCGCCCGCCATCTGTGCGTCGAGGAACGCCTCGAGCGGCACCTTGGCATCGACGACGATCGAGTGCTGGCCGGGAAGGTGGACGACGAGGTCGGGCCGGAGCCGGCCGGCGTCGCTGACGGCGGTTGGCTGCAGGTCGAAGTCGCAGTGTTCGAGCATCCCGGCCAGCTCCACGACCTTGCGGAGCTGTACTTCGCCCCACTGGCCGCGGACGCCGGGCGATCGCAGCGCGCGCACCAGCGTCTGGGTTTCCTGCTGGAGCTGCTGCTGGGTCTGGCCGACGGCGGTGAGCAGGGTCCTGAGGCTGGCCGCATCGTGCACCCGATGCCGGTCGGTCTCGGCCAGCGTCGCGGCCACTTGCCCCAGGGTGTCGCGAATCGGGGCGACCAGCGCGTCGAGCGCCTGCTGGCGCGCCGTCAGGTCGGCGGCCGCGGTGCGATGGACGTTGCCAATCTTCTGATCGGCGAGCGTGAGGAACTGCTTCGTGCTGGTGGCCAGGGCCGACGCGGCAAGCGCTTCGAACGAATCCCGCAGCTGCTGATGCATCCCCTCGACGAGCGCGATCTTTTCCGGGATGGTGCGGTCGCGATGGTCGAGTGCGGCCGCCAGCCGGGCGTGGTCGGCGCGAAGCGCCGATGCCGACTCCGCGGCCCGGGCGCGCGCGACCAGCCAGCCTATCAATGCGCCGAGGGCCAGGCAGACAATGGCCGTCAGCGCGAGCGTGGTGGTCATCACAATCTCGAGGCAGTGTAATGCAGGTGTGTGCAGGCGCGCCCGCCTGCGTTGCCGGGGCCGGCCGATAGAATAGGTGGGCCTCCCCCGGGCTTCGTTCCCCATGACTGACGGTCTTGGGCGCCGGATCGCGGCGACCGATCCGGCGACCGGTGAACCCGTTGAGCATCTCGAGCTCGCTACCGAGCTCGTGCTGCACACGGCGTTCGCCACTGCGCTCGCCGAGCGTGTAACCCGCCTGTCGGCGGTGCGCCACGCCTCGTACGTCCAGGTTCGACGCGTCGATCGCCCCGAGATCGATCGCCTCGTCGTTGTTTCCAGCGCCACGCCCGGCCGGCGCCTGTCGGATCTGCTCGACGCCTCCGAATCGGCCGGCGTCCGGCCCGACATCGAAGCCGTTGTCGCGCTGATGCGGCAGCTGTTGCCGGCGGCGGCGTTGTTCTCACGCAACAAACGGCAGCAGGCCCTCGGCACGCTCGGACCGGAGCGGCTCTTCGTCGTTCCGCCGGCGCGGGTGGTGATCGCGGAGGCTGCGTTCGGCACGGCCATCGACCAACTGCAGCTGTCGAGGGCCGATGCGTGGCAGCGCTATCAGCTGGCAATGCCGCCCTCAGAGGGACCGGTCACCAGCACCGCCCGCGGCGACGCGACGGCGCTCGGGGTGGTGGCCCTGTCGATGCTGCTCGGCCGCCGGTTGACGGCCGCCGAGTTTCCTGAGGCGCTCCCGGCCCTTCTCGCGTCGGCGCGCGAGCGGCACGGCGCCGAGGACCACCCGCTGTCGAGCGTGTTCGCACGCTGGCTGCGGCGGGCCCTGCAACTCGACGAGGATGGCTTCGATTCGCCGCAGGCGGCACAGATTGCCTTCGAAGAGGTGCTTGCGAGCAACCGGCGCTATGTGACCGGTACCGACGCGCTCGAAGCGTGGGCCGACAGCCACACGGCGACGGTGCCGCTGCCCGCATTTGCGCAGCCGGCCTTGGCCGCTGCGGCTTCGACGGCGGAAAGTGACGCGCCGAAGGCCAGCGCCGTTGATGCCTCGCCGGTTGAGCCTGCCGAAGCGCCTGCCCCCTCACGATTCCTGGGGATGCGGCCGCGGTGGGCCGCCATCGTCGTTGGCGTGCTGCTGCTGCAGGCGAGCGTGATCGGCTGGTACTGGTCGCGCCCGGCCCCGGGCCCGGTCGAAGGCGAAGGCGAGCTCGTCGTCACCTCGCGGCCGGCGGCAGCAAAGGTCATCGTGGACGGATCGGAACGCGGCGAGACGCCGCTGACCGTGACCCTGTCGGCCGGTCCGCATGTCGTGGAAGTCCGGGCTGGAACCAGCGAGCCTCGCGTGATCCCGCTCGTCATCCGCGCCAACGTGCAGACGGCGCAGTACGTGGAGTTGCAGGAAGCGGTGCCGGTACCGCCGCCGGTCGAACGGCGCCGAGTCCCGGTCAAACGCCGCTAGGAATCTGGTAGCATTCTGCCTCTTCCTCCTTCTTCCACGAGATGCGACGGACGTTCCCAGGCTTGGTGCTCGGTGTGGTTGCCGCCGGCGCCATCGGCTGCCAATGGTCGCCGGTGGAGGCGCCGCGGCGTGATCCCGCCGTGCAACGGCGCCTGGCCGACATCGCCCTGGCCGCCGACTCGATGATGATTGCCGGGACGGTGCCATCGGGCCGGACCCTGAGCGCGATGCTTGCCGCGTTCGAGCTCCACGAGCCGGATCGGCTCGCGCTCGTGCAGGCGATACAGCGGGTCTTCGACGTGCGGCGGCTTCGCGTTGGCCAGCCGTTCCGGCTCGATCGCCTGGTGAACGGCCGGGTCCGCAGTTTCGAATACGAGATCGACGGCGATCGGCGCGTTCGCGTGGAGGCAGATCCCTCAACCGGCTACGCCGCGGCGGTCGAGCCGATCGCCAAAGAGATCACCATCGACGCGGTCGAGGGCCAGATTTCGAAGAGCACGCCGTCGCTGGTGCAGGCGCTCGACAATTCCGGCGAGCGGATCGAGCTGGCGCTGCAGATGGCCGATATCTTCTCGGGCGAGCTCGATTTCACGTCGGAACTGCAGCCGGGGGATCACTTCCGCCTTGTCGTCGAGCGGCAGACCCGCGAAGGCCAGTTCGTCGGCTACGGCGCGATCCTGGCCGCCGAGTTCGTGGCCAGCGGCCGTTCGCTGCGCGCCTTCCGCTACGCCACGGCAGAGGCGAAGCCGGCCTACTACGACGAACAGGGGCGGTCGCTGAAGCGCTTCTTCCTCAAGTCGCCACTGAAGTTCGAACCGCGGATCACGTCGAGCTTCAACTCCTCGCGCAAGCATCCGATTCTCGGCTTTACGCGGGCGCACAATGGCGTGGATTACGCCGCGCCGACCGGCGCGCCGGTCGCGACCGTGGCGCCGGGCAGCGTGACTTTCGCGGGATGGACGGCGGGTGGGGGGCGAACGGTGCGGGTCCGTCACAGCAACGGCTACGAGAGCGAGTACTTGCACCTCTCGGCCATCGACGTTCGGGCCGGCCAGCACGTCTCGCAGGGTGAGGTCGTCGGCAAGGTTGGCGCGACCGGGCTGGCCACCGGGCCGCACCTGCATTACGGCCTGCGCCGCAACGGCGGCTACGTGAATCCGATCATCGAGCACCGCAACATGCCGCCCGGCGAACCGATTCCCGCCGACGAGCTGACCGAATACGCAGCCGTGCGGGCACGGTTCGTCGGGATGTTCAAGTCGCTCGCGCTCCGCAACGCCAACTAATCGCACAGTTCGGCACATTCGTGCCGTTCGCGGCCCGTCCGGCACAACTTCTGCTACGCGCTTGGCCAGGAGGCGTGCCTATGGCGCCGTTAGCGTATTGGCTCAGTTCACGCGTGAAAGTTTTACTTACTGTTCTGTTGGCGGTGCTGGCGACAACCACTCAGGCTTGGGCGCAGGGCCCTGGCGTGCGGGGCGGCATCTCGATCGATCCGGATCAGTTCTATTTCGGCGGGCATTACGAAACGCCGGCGCTCGTCGATCGGCTGCATTTCCGTCCGAACCTCGAAGTCGGCATCGGCGACGACGTGGTGACGACGGCGATCAATTTCGAGTTCGTGTACAAGTTCCCGAGCCGATCGCCATGGCGGCTGTACGCGGGCGGTGGGCCGGCCGTCAACTTCTACTCGTTCGATAACGACAACTCCGAGACCGAGGGCGGATTCAACTTCCTCATCGGCGCGGAGCAGCGGAATGGGCTGTTCTTCGAGTTGAAGGTGGGCGTCATCGACTCGCCGGACTTGAAGTTCGGTGTCGGTTATACCTTCCGCTGAACGGTGTCGCGTGTCCCAATGACGATTGGCGATTGAGGATTGACAATTTATTGACGATCGAACGATTTGGGATTGCGTCACTCGATTGACGATTGCGGGTATTGGCGATTGCGGGATTTGGTGAATCACGATTCGGGGATTGGGAACGCTGCTCCCAAACGGCAATCCACAATCGACAATCCCCAATCACCCAATCTTCAATCCCAATCCGCAATCGTGATTCTCACGATCTTCAATACCCCAATGCCGCAGTCATCAATCGAGTGGCGCAATCCCTCAATCACCAATCGTCAATAAATCGTTCAATCCCCCAATCCTCGATCGTCAATGGGCGCGGACGCGCAGCTATACTGAAAAGCTGTATGTCCGCGATATACCCATTCCGTGCGCTCCGGCCAGTTCCAACCGCCGCGGCCCAGGTCGCATCCGTCCCGTACGATGTCGTCAGCGCCGACGAGGCACGAGCGCTGGCCGCGGGCAACGCGCTCAGCTTTCTCCACGTCTCGCGGCCCGAGATCGACCTGCCGCACGGCACGGACCCGCACGGCGACGCGGTGTATGCGAAGGCGGCCGAGAACTTCGCGGCGCTCAAGCGGGCCGCGCCGCTCGTCGTGGAAGATGCGCCGACGATTTACGTCTACCGCCTCACGATGGGGCAGCATACGCAAACAGGCGTGGCCGCGTGCTTCTCCATCGACGAGTACGACCGCGATCTGATCCGCAAGCACGAGAAGACGCGGCCGGAGAAGGAAGACGATCGAACCCGTCACATGCTGGCGATCGGCGCCCAGACGGGTCCCGTCTTCCTCACCTACGAGGCGTCCCCGGCGATCGACGGCGCCGTAGCGGGGGCCGTTTCCGGCTCGCCGCTGTTCGACGTGACGGCGGTGGACGGCGTACGGCACGAGGTGTGGCGGGTTGCGGCTCGGGACGCGCAGGCGATTGCCGACGGGTTCGCGGCGGTGCCGGTCCTGTACATCGCCGACGGGCACCATCGCGCCGCCAGTGCAGCCCGGTCTCGCGAGGCGCTCCGTAAGCGGGGCGAGGGTGAGTGGGACCGGGTGCTGGCGGTCGCGTTCCCCGACGATCAGATGCAGGTGCTGCCGTACCACCGCGTGGTGCGCGACCTCAACGGGCTGGACAAGGATGCGTTCCTGGACGCGTTGAGAAACTGCGGGCAAATTCGCGAAGGAGGGCCGGCCTCGCCGGCCCGGCGCGGCCAGCTGGCGATGCGGTTGGACGGAGCCTGGTACACGCTCGAATTCCCGCCAACCGACGCGCTCGACGTGGACGTTCTGGAGCGCGAAGTGCTGGCGCCGATTCTTGGCATCACCGACGTCCGGACCGACAGACGGATCGACTTTGTCGGCGGCATCCGCGGGACAGCCGAGTTGGAACGGCTTGTCGATCGGGCCGGCTTCGCGGTCGCCTTCTCGATGTACCCGGTTTCGGTCGAGGACCTGATGCGGATTGCCGACGCCGGCGGCATCATGCCCCCGAAATCCACCTGGTTCGAGCCCAAGCTGCGCGATGGGCTTCTCTCTCATGTAATCAGCTAGCGCACCGGCCGCGCAGGCGGTGGCATCTGTTCTACTTATCGAATTAGAATCGTCTGGTTATGCATACGACCCTCCAGCGCATATTCAACTTCTCCGCCGGTCCCGCCGTTCTGCCGCTCCCCGTTCTCGAAGAGGCGCAGCGCGATCTCGTCGCGCTGCCGGGCGTCGGGATGTCGGTGCTCGAAATCAGCCACCGCTCCAAGACATTCGAGGCGATCCTCGCGCGCACTGACGCCGACATCCGCGCCCTCGCCGGCGTGCCCGCCAACTACAAGATCCTGTTCCTGCAGGGCGGCGCCTCGCTCCAGTTCTCGATGGTGCCGCTCAACCTGATGCTCGAAGGCCGGCCCGCCGACTACATCGTCACCGACGGGTGGTCGCAGAAGGCGGTGAAGGAGGCGAAGCGCGTCGGGACGGTGCGGATCGCGGGCACGACCGAGAGCGAGAAGTTCTCGCGGATCCCGCGCCAGGACGAGTTGACGCTCGATCCGAATGCGGCCTACGTGCACGTGACGTCGAACAACACGCTGGTCGGCACCCAGTGGCAGGCCGAGCCCGAGGTCGGCAACGTCCCGCTGGTCTCCGACGCCTCGTCGGACATCTTCAGCCGCCCGATCGACGTGACGAAGCACGGCTTGATCTACGCCGGCGCCCAGAAGAACCTGGGCCCGTCCGGTGTGACGCTGGTGATCATTCGCGAGGACCTGCTGGCCCGCTCGGCGAAGTCGCTGCACACGATGCTCAGCTACGCGGTGCACGCCGAGAGCGGGTCGATGTACAACACGCCGCCGTGCTTCGGCATCTACCTGATGGGCCTGGTCATGAAGTGGGCGCTGGCCGAAGGCGGGCTCGACGCGATGGCCGCGCTCAATGCGCGCAAGGCCGGCAAGCTCTACACGGAAATCGATCGCACCGGCTTCTACCGTGGCACTGCCGCGAAGGACAGCCGCTCGCAGATGAACGTCACCTTCCGGCTGCCGAGCGAGGAGCTCGAGAAGAAGTTCGTGAAGGAGTCCACTGCGGCCGGTCTCGACGGGCTGAAGGGGCACCGCTCGGTCGGCGGGATCCGCGCGTCCATCTACAACGCGTTCCCCGAAGCCGGCGTAGAGGCGCTCGTCGAGTTCATGCGCGAGTTCGAGCGCTCGAATGGGTGAGAGGGTCGCGCCGCGCCCATTGCCGATTGGGGATTGACGATCGTTGATTTATTGACGATCCGGCGATTGGGGATTGCACCATTCCATTGGCGATTGCGGTATTTCCGCATTGACGATTGAGGGAATCACGATTGGGCCGGAGCCCCCAATAACAGTCGTGATTCTCCGGATTCTTCAATTGCCAAATGCAACCATCGTCAATCGAATGGCGCAATCCGGCAATCGTGAATCGTCAATAAGTCGTCAATCGTCAACCCCCAATCGCCAATGGACGTCGCGCCCTAACCCTCGCGCGGGCGCCTGAAGCCGCGGCGCCGCCCGCCGCGCCGGCGCCGGCGCCGCCTCACGCCCTGCTCAGGCGCTCCGCCGGCCTCGGCGCTTTCCTCTGCGTGCGTTACGACACCGCCGAGCGCCTCGATGAAGCCGCGCCAGTGCTCCACGATCTCCGGTGCCTGGCCGTGCACGTCGAGCCAGGTGAGCGCGTCCTCGAACGGCCCGCGGTGCAGGAGCGCCCGCTTGGCGCGCGGCGACGACTCCAGGTCGCGCAACCGATGCTGGACGGCCAGCAGCTGGCGCAGGCGTTCGCTATCACGCCGGGCAATCGGCAGCACGCCGATCTTCAGGACCGGCGGCTTCGGGCGCCGATCGCGGCGGTCGGTGGACCACACCCGGCCGCGCGGCCGGCGGCGAGCCTCGCCATCCTTCCCCTGACCCTCCACGACTTCGTCGTGGGCGGCTTCCATCGCCGTCTGGTCGGCTGCCTCGTCGGCGTGGTGGAAGCGCGGCATCATCCCGATCGGCAACAGCAGCGAACCGAGCAGCACGGGGTTGGTCAGCTGCGGGGGCATGTCCACGTAGCGCCGCCGGTAGGAGTCGAGCGCGCGGAGGCTGTCCCAGAGCGGTTCGTGCGTGGCGCGGCGCTGCAGTTCCGGCGTCACCGGCTCGAGCAGGCCGTGCTCGGCCAGCATCCGGAACGTCCGCTCGGCGGACCCGGACCGGAGAATCTTGTAGTACTCCTCGATCAGCCGCGCCGGTGCTGCCGTCGCCATCAGGTCGCGGCGGGCACGGATTGCCTCCACGATCGGCGCGTCGAGCGTGAAGTCGAGCCGTGCGGCGAAGACGATCGCCCGGAGCATGCGAACCGGGTCTTCCTCGAAACGCTGCAGCGGATCGCCGATCGAGCGGATGACGCGCCGGCGCAGGTCCTCGAGTCCGCCGACGTAATCGATCAGCGAGAAGTTCGCGATGTCGTAGAACAGCGCGTTGATGGTGAAGTCGCGCCGGAAGGCATCCTCCTCCGGCGTGCCGAACGTGTTGTCGGGATGGTGGTGCTGGCGATGAGAGGCGTCCTCACCGTGGTCGCGGTCGCGGCCGGCCGGGTGGGCGTCTCGGAGATCCGCTGGGGGCACGACCGGCTCGCGATCGAATCCAGCCTCGTCCGCGGCGGTATCTGCAGCCTCAGCGGCGGGAACGTGGCGGCGAAAGGTGGCGACCTCGATCGTCTTGGCGCCGAAGCGCACGTGGGCGAGGCGAAACCGCCGACCTATGATCCAGCAGTTCCGGAACAGCTTCTTGATCTGATACGGGTGCGCATCGGTGCCGACGTCGAAGTCCTTGGGCGCCCGGCCGAGCAGCAGGTCTCGCACGCCGCCTCCCACGAGGTAGGCGGTGTAGTTGAAATCGCGCAACCGGTAGAGCACCTTGAGCGCATCAGGGTCGATGTCCCTGCGCGAAATCGCGTGCTCCGCGCGGGGCACGATCACCGGGTCGGCCATGCAAACCGGCATTGTACCGCGTGCTACGATGCCCTTGGCCGCCGCCGAACCCCTCGCCGCTCATGAAACACCTCAACTCGCCGGGGCGAGCCGGAATCTCGTCCCGCTTCGTCTTCCGGGCCGCGATTTCGATGCTGCTGGTGGCGTGCACGGCCGGCTCGGCCTTCGCCTCCCGCGCCGACCTGGCGCGGGCGCTGGCCCTGTACAACCAGCGGCGATTCGACCAGGCCATCGAAGCCGCTGCCGCCGCCCGCAAGACGCCGGAGACGCAGGACGCCGCCGCGGTGGTGCTGGCGCGGGCCCATCTGGAGCGGTATCGCGAGGGGGTGGATCCCTCGGACCTGAGCGCCGCTCGAGAGGCCCTCGGCGCGGTCCGCTCCGCCGCGCTCGAGCCGCGGGTGCGCCTGGAATACCTGCTCGCGCTGGGCCAGGCCCTGTTCCTCGAAGACGAATTCGGGGCTGCCGCGGAGCTTTTCTCCAGCGCCGTATCGCCGGCCCGGGCCATGGACCTGTCGCTCGCCGAGGCGCTCGTGGACTGGTGGGGGAGCGCCACCGAACGCCAGGCGGATTTGTTGACGCCCGACGAGCGGCGGGTCCTCTTCCACACGCTCGCAGACGCCATGCGAGAGGAGCAGTCCGACAACCCCGAAAGCGCGGCTGCGGCCTACTGGCTTGCCGCCGGACTGCGCGGCGCCGGCGAGCCGGTGAACGCGTGGCACGCGGCGACGGCCGGCTGGGTCCGGGCGCGGCTGGCCGGAGCCCGCTCCGCGACCCTCCGCGCCGACCTCGACAAACTCGTGCTCGAGGGGATCATCCCGGACCGCGTCCGCCCCATGCCCCGCCCCGACCGCGCCGCCGCGGAATCGCAACTCAGGGCCGACTGGGAACTGATCAAAGAGCGCTGGCGGTAGGGGCGACGTCGCTGCCAGGCTTCAGGCTCTGGGCTCTAGGCCTGTCACGCTGTCACGCTGGATAACGAAAGGTCAGGAGATCGCCAGTTAGATCACCAGATCGAAGATAGATCTCCAGATCTTCAGATCTCCAGATCAGATCACGAGATCACCTGATCACGAGATCTCCAGATGACAAGTGCATTTCAGGATTTTGCTTCTTTCCAGTTGTGTCCCATGCCAACGTCGACGTCGAGCGGCACGCGAAGAGTGACCGCGCCGGCCATCGTCTTGCGAACCAGTGACGCGACTTCGTCGGCCTCGTCCTCCGGCGCCTCGAACAGCAGTTCGTCGTGGACCGTGAGAATCATGCGCGCGCGCGGGTGATCTCTCAGCAGCGACGCGTCGACGTCGATCATCGCGCGTTTCAGGACGTCGGCGGCGGTGCCCTGAATCGGCATGTTGACGGCGATGCGCTCGGCGCCGGCGCGAATCTGCCCGTTGCGGCTCGTCACCTCGGGCACGAGGCGCCGCCGCCCGAACATCGTCTTGACCACCCCGGTCCGGCGGGCGTCCTCGAGGATCTGGTCGATGAAGTGGCGCACCCGCGGGAAGCCTTCGAAGTATGCGTCGATGAACTGCTGCGCCGCAGCCTGCGGCACGCCGATGTCCTTGGCGAGCGTGAACGCCGTCTTCCCGTAGAGGAGCGCGTAGTTGATGATCTTCGCGCGGCGGCGCAGCTCGTGCGGCGACAGCGCCGGGTCGGGGCCGAACACCTTGAGCGCGGTCTGGTCGTGAATGTCGTCGCCGCGTTCGAAGGCGGCAATCAGCGTCTCGTCGCCCGACAGGTGCGCGAGCACGCGCAGCTCGATCTGCGAGTAGTCGGCGGAGATCAGCACCGAGCCCGGTTCGGCGATGAAGGCGCGGCGGATCTCGCGACCGAGCTCGGTCCGGATCGGGATGTTCTGCAGGTTGGGATCGCTGCTGCTGAGACGTCCGGTCGCGGCGACCGCCTGGTTGAATTGGGTGTGGACTCGGCCGGTTTCGGGGTTGACGAGCGAGGGCAGCGCGTCGATGTAGGTGCCCTTCAGCTTCGACAGCCCGCGCCAGTCCAGGATCATGCGCGGCAGGTCGTGGCTCTGGGCGAGCTCCTCCAGGACCTCGACCGCGGTCGACGCGGTGCGAGTGGTGCCGGTACGCTTCAGCACCGGCAGCTTCAGCTTGTCGAACAGCACTTCGGCGAGCTGCTTCGGGGACCCGATGTTGAACGTCTCGCCGGCCAGCCGGTAGATCTCCGCGGCGAGCGCGCCGAGCTCGTGCTCGACCCGCGCCGCCTGGGCAGTGAGCGCCGGCACGTCGACCCGAACGCCAGTCTGCTCGAGCCTGGCGAGGATCGGAACCAGCGGCAGCTCCAGGTCGCGATACACGCTGTCCAATGATTCGCGCGCCAGCGCCGGGACGAAGACGTCTGCCAGCTGCAGCGCCAAATCGGTGCGTTCGCCCGCGTAATCGAGCAGCGCATCCGGCGGCAGCTCGGCGAACGGGCGGGCCTTGGTGCCCTTGCCGCGCACCGCCTCGTCATCGAGCGCCTTGTAGCCGACCTGCTCGAGCGCCAACGGCTCCAGCGCCTGGTTCGACCGGTTTGCGTCGAGCAGGTAGGCCGCGAGCATCGTGTCCACGTCGAGGCCGGCCAGCCGGACGCCGTGCCGATCGAGGACGATGAGGTCGGCCTTGAGATCGTGCCCAACCTTGCGCACGGCCGGGTCCTGCAGGACGGGCGCCAGCAACGCCAGCACCTGCGTGCGATCGAGCGATCCCTCGCCCATGAACCCCTGATGCCCGAGCGGGATGTAGCGGGCCTGGCGCGGCGCGATCGACAGCGCGATGCCGACGAGCGTGGCGCGCACCGGTGCCGTCCCATCGGTCACGAGCCGCAGTGCCAGGTGAGGGGCAGTTGCGATCCCCGCAACGAACGTCTCGAGCTCGTCGATCGAGGCCACCACCTTGTAGTCGCGCGTCACCGTCTCTGCCGTCGGTGCGAACTCCATGACGAGGGTGCGAAAGCCCAGTTCCGAGAACAGGGCGTAGCAGCGTTCACGGGTGGCGCCGCGAAACTGGAAGCGATCTGGATCGAACTCGACGCCGACGTCGGTGTGGATCCGCACCAGCTCGCGGCTCTGCCGCGCCCCGTCGGCATGGGTCTTCAGCCCCTCGCGATACTTCTTCTGCGACACCTCGTCAGCGCGGGCCAGCAGTGAGTCGAGCGAGCCGTAGTTCGCGATCAGATCGCGCGCGCCTTTCTCGCCGATCCCCGGTACGCCCTTGACGTTGTCGATGGTGTCGCCCATCAGCGCGAGCACGTCCACGACCTGGGACGGCGCCACGCCGAATTTCTCCTGGACGCCGGTGGCGTCGTACCAGGTCCCCTCGTCGCGCGGGTTGTAGACGCGGATGCCGTCGCCGACGAGCTGAAAGAAGTCCTTGTCGCCAGTGACGATGGCGACCTGGAATCCGGCGTCAGCAGCCTTCTTGGCCAGCGTCCCGATCACATCGTCGGCTTCGAAGCCTTCGGCGGTGAAGATCGGGACGCCCATGGCCTCGCACGCTTCGTGGACCCACGGAATCTGCTCGCGGAGGTCATCGGGCATTGCCGAGCGATTCGCCTTGTAGTCGGCCGCGAGCTTTGCCCGGAACGTCTCGGTCGGCAGGTCGAAGGACGCCGCGATGTACTCCGGCCGGTGGTCGGCAAGAAGCTTCCGCAGCATCGTGACGAAGCCGTAGACCGCGTTGGTGGACTTGCCGGTCGGCCCCGTAAGCCCCCTGATGGCGTGATATGCCCGGTACATCTGGTTGCTGCCGTCGATCAGGAACAGGGTGCGTGCGGCCATGGACCCTTCAAGGTATCACCAGAGAACAAGGCAAAAGGCAAAAGGCAGAAGGCAGAAGGCAGAAGGCAGAAAGCAGAAGGCGGCTTGTCCGCCGTAGCCTTCAGCGAAGGCGGACGATATGATCGTCTGTCGTGGGCCGGGCGTGGACCGTGTGCTGTGCCGTGGTGCTGGCGGCGGCCTGCGCCAGCAATCCGCTGTCGCGGAAGTACGAGTACGAAGAAGAGGTGTACGTCAATCTCGACGGCTCCGCTACCGTCTACGTGAATGCGGCGGTGCCGGCGCTCGTCGCGTTGCGCGGCGCCGGCCTGCCGCTCGATCCCACGGCCCGTCTCGATCGGCAGGAGGTGCGAGCGCTCTTCGAATCGCCGGTGGCCAGGGTGGCCAACGTCAGCACGTCGCGCCGCGACCGCCGCCGCTACGTCCACGTGCGGCTCGACGTTCCTGACATCCGCCGACTGAGCGAGGCCGCGATGTTCGCCTGGTCCCGCTACCGATTCGACGTCTCGAGTGAGACCGCCGAGTATCGCCAGACCGTCGATGGCGGAGCTGGAAGGGAAGTCGGAAATGTGGGATGGTCTGGACGCGAGCTGGTGGGATTCAAGCTGCACCTGCCAAGCCGCGTTACCTTCCACAACTCACCGTCGAAGGAAATCCTCCGCGGCAACATCATCGTCTGGGAACAGGCGCTGACCGATCGTCAGAAGGGCACGCCGCTGTCGATCGACGTGAAGATGGACAGCGACTCGATTCTCGCCAACACGCTGGTGCTGTTTGGCGGGATGATCGTGCTGGTCGCGATCACCTTCGTGGCCTTCATCTGGTTCATCAGGAGCCGGGGCAGCGATTCCGAAGTGAGAAGTGAGAAGTGAGAGGCGAGAAGTGGGAAGTGTGAGGCGGTAGCAGAAGGCAGAGGTGTTTTGCCTTCTGCCTTCTGCCTTTTGCCTTGTGCCTTCTGCCTTGACACCGCCCTTTAACGATCCGAGGCCAGCCCCTCGCGGACCTCGTCGGTCGTGCGCAGGGCGTTGGTGACCTCGAAGGCGCCGAAGCCGGTGGCGAGCGAACGCGCCAGCATCCGCTCGACGTTACTGTTCACCACGCCCTCCAGGGTCACGCGGCCATTGCGGACGACCACGTGGATCGGCGGGTTGACCATGGATGCGTACTGCCAGAACGACGAGTTCCCGTAGATGGCGCGCGCGATTCGGAACCGCAGCTCGTCGTCGAACGTCGAGACGGGCAGCACCTCGATGCCGTTCTCGATCGAGACGACCCCGTCCACGGACCGGACCCGCCGCTCGAGATCTTCCCGTTTGTAAGGCATCGTCACCCAGCCGCTGAGCGTGACGCGCCCGTCTTCGACCCCGGCCGAGATGCTGTCGAAGATCGTGTATTGCGTGTAGCGATTGACCTGGTTGGAGATCTGCTCGAGCACCGCCCTGTCGCGCACCGGCATCTGCGCCGATGCGACCGAAGGCGCGACGAACAGGCCGATGGCCAAGAGCAGAGTGGAAATGGTGGCTTTCATTGAAGGGTGACCTCTCGGTCACTGCTACTGCGAAGTGCGTACCAGCGTGGGTGTCCTATGCGGCTGACGGTTGGGGGTGTCGCGCGTCCATTGACGATTGGGGGATTGGCGATTGACGATTTATTGCTGATCGGACGATTGGGGCATTGCGGCATTCGATTGACGATTGCCTCATCGGGACATTGAGTGATTGGGGGAATCACGATTGGCGATTGGGAGAGCCGCCCAATCATCAATGGCCATTTCACCGGATCCCTCAATCGTCATTGCCTCAATTGCCAATCGAATGGCGCAATTCCGAAATCCCCGGTTCGTCAATAAATCGTCAATCGCCAATCCCCCAATCGCCAATGGACGCCGACACCAGCGTCAAGGCGTCGCGATGTAGCCGCGGCGGGCCCTGACGCGCAGGGACGGGTCTTTGACTTCGACGCGGATGTTGTGCCAACGCCCGTCTTTGTGACCCTGGCTGGGATAGCCGATGTAGTACTGCTTGCTCAGCTCGTCGGCAATCGTCGCGGTCGCGGGGTCGAGGTCGCGCGGATCGGCGACGATCTCGGTGCGTCCGCCGCTGTCGTCGGTAATCTGCCGCAGCGCCGCGGCGTTCACGCGATCGTCGGCACCGCCGCGCTGGTAGACGCCGCCACCGCCGCCGCCCGGGATCGGATACCCGCCGCCGCTACCACCGCGGCCGCCGCCGCCCGGGATCGGGAATGGAATCGGGAAGCGCGGCCCGCCGCCGCCGATCGGCGGCCGCGGCCGGCTCATGATCGTCGGCACGCCCTCGCCATCGATGCCGACGGCGTAGACCAGCACTTCGCTCTCGCGCACGACCTGCCGCACCTCGCCGACGCCGACGCGGCTGCTGGTGTCGTTCCCGTCCGAGATGATGACGATCGCCTTCTTGCGATTCCGCCCCCCGTGCGCCATCGGCACCGCCTCAGCCACCGCGTCGTACATCGCGGTCCCTCCGTTCGGGTTGACGCGGCCAAGGCTCCAGTTGACCGCGCGGCGGTCGGTGGTCCAGTCCTGCACCAGGTCGGCTCCGCCGCTGAAGCGATAGAGGAAGAACTCGTCCTGCTCGTCGTTCAGCTCTTGCAGGAACTTGTCGATCGCATCGCGGGCGGCGTGCCACTTCTGGCCCTGCATGCTGCCGCTCGTGTCGAGCACGATGCCGAGGCTGACCGGCGTGCGGTCGGCCGAAAAATTCGTGATCTCGACCGGCTGGTTGTCCTCGTAGACGGCGAAATCGTCCTTGGTCAGCCCGCTGAGGAATCGCCCGGTGCGGTCCGTGACTGTCGCGGTGACGTTGATGAGCTCGACTCCGCTCTTGAAGCGGAACCCCTCCTGACCTGACAGCGGCGCGGTGGCCGACAGGCCGGCCAGGATCACGAGTCCGAGAATTGCTGCGGTCGGACGCCGAATCAGGTGACGCATGGCTGCACCCCGTACTTGCTTCTGACTTCTTACTGCTTTTCGCTTCGCGTCAGCGCAACCGGCGCCGTCGCCGGAGGCTCGCCGCGGCGATCCACGTGGGCGAGCGTCCCGTCCTCGGTCCGGAAGCTCACACGATAGCGGGCGACCGAAGTCGGCGCCGCGATTTTCACGACGAACGGCGATTCGTCGCCGCCGGTCAGTTTCAAAAAGTCGATCGGCGCCTTCGCGCTGGTGACGAACGCGCCCTGCTGGTCGAACAGGTAGACCACCGCCGTGACCCGCTCGAGCGCCACGCCAGCGGGCGGGTTTCGCACCAGGCCGGCTACCGACAGGTTGACGCCCTGCCGCTCGTGCCGCAGCGACAGCAACTCGAGCGGCGCCGGCGCCGCCTGCGCGTGGACCGTCGTCCGAGCGTCGCCGCGGTGGCTCATCCGCACGAACACGGCGCCTGCCAGAACGATGGCGATCACCGCCGCGGCAAGTCGCAGCCAGTGCTGGTGCTGCTGGCTCTCGCGAATCGGCGCCTCGGATCCCAGGAAGCTCGCCCGCACCGACACGGTCCCCGCCGCCGGTGTCACGACAGTCTCGGCGAGCGATGGCGAAGCGATCGCGACTCGCGGGAGTTCGGTGACGGATGTCGCGGGCCCGCGCCACGGTGCGGCCGATGAAGCCGGCCGCGGTTCCGGCACGGGCACGTCGGCCTCGTCGAACGGAAGGTCGTCGGCGGCAGCCGCCAGCGCAGTCGCCCGAGCCGCCGCGCGCAGCTTCTCGACGTGCGTCGCTCGCCACGCCACCACGCTCATCACGAGTGCAAGGACCAGCGAGACAAGCGTGACCGCTATCAATAGCATCTCCATACCGTCCTCACCGCAGCTTGAACTCGACCGACACTTCCACGATCACGTCAACCGGGGTGCCCTTCAGCGTGGCTGGCGCGAACCGCCATTGCCTGACCGCCTGAACGGCCTGCTCGTTCAACCCCAGGCCGAGGCCGCGCATTACCTTCACGTCCCCGACGCTGCCGTCCCGGCGAATCACGATCTCGAGCTCCACTTCGCCTTCGAGGTTGGCCCGGCGCGCCTGATCCGAGTAGAGCGCTCGAACCTCCTTCAGCAGCCGAGGCGGCGCCACGCCGCTTCCGGGCCGATACGGGCCGCCGCCGGTGCCGCCGCCGGATCCATCGCCGATGCCGGAGCCGTCACCCGGCCCGAGGCCTGTTCCCTTGCCGCTTCCCACTCCGCCGCCAACTCCCGGACCGGAGCTCGGCTTCGGCTCCTCGCTCTTCACCATCAGGCCTTCGCGATCCTGCTGATCAGCCGGCTTGGTCGCAATCGGCGCCATCACCGGCGGCAACGTCTTCGCGTCGAGCGGCGCGGGTGGCGGCTCGACAACCTTCGGTTTCACCTCGAGCGGCGGCGGGAGCTTGCGGACCGGAAGAGGGCTGCTGATCTTCGACACGCCTTTGCGCTCGGCTTTCGGCGGCGGCGCCTTCATGCGCAGGCCGCCGCCCCCGCCGCCGCCGCCAGGTCCTGGCGTAGTGAGGAAGACGAGACGCACCGGATCGGGATCCTTGAGCGCTTCGGTCGGCGTCGGCGTGGCCGTGGCACTCAGGCTCGCGACCAGGAGGATCGTCGCGGCAATCGCGCCGTGGAGGCTGGTCGAGAGCGCCAGCGGCATCGTGGCCGGGCGGCCGGTTTCCGGATTGTGGCCGAACAGCTCTCGCGCCAGTTCGCCGGCTGCCGCCGGCCGGGCGACCGGCAGTCCCGCCTTCAGCGCTCGGACGGCCCGGACCGCCTCCAGCTGCGGCACATACCCATAGAACGCGGGATGGATTGGCACCCCAGCAGGGGCGAACGCCGCCACCGATCGAATCTCGCCGCGGGCCAGCAGGCTGATGACCAGGCGCTCCGGCACGCGAGCGGCCGTGGCGATGTCCTGGGCGGTGTAGACGTCAGGCGGCATGGGTCCGGCCCCCCTCATCGCAAAAGCCTTGCCGTCGTGGTGGTATCGAGCCAACCAGCGCTCCCCGCCAAATATCGCCTGTTTTGACGGTTTAGCGCACGCGATGGGCGGCAGGCGAGGGAAACTCCCGAATGGTTGGCTTCGGAAGGCGACACCGAGCGTCCACTCGCAGCCACAACGCTTGTGCCCTTCCCGGTTTCCTGCTAAATCACCGCCTCATGCTCAGACCCCTCGCCCTCGCGCTCTGCGTGGCGCTCCTGACGGTACCGGTCAGCACCCAGCCGCGCAAGCTGAAGGTCCACATCTCGGTCGACATGGAAGGCATCGCCGGCGTTGTCACCGGCGACCAGCTCGGACCGAATGGCTTCGAGTACGGCCGCTTCCGCGAGTTCATGACCAAGGAGGCGCTCGCCGCGGTCACCGCTGCCCGCGAGGCCGGGGCGACGGACATCGTCGTCGCCGACTCGCATGGCAACGGCGAGAACCTGCTGATCGAGCAGTTCCCGCCGGAGGTTCGCATCGTCCGGTCCTGGCCGCGCAGGCTGGCGATGATGGCTGGCATCGACGAATCGTTCGACGCCGCCATCTTCATCGGTTATCACGCCTCGACGACGAACCCGATGGGCGTGCGGGCCCACACCAACTCGAGCGCGACGCTGACACGGATCGCGCTGAACGGCGTGGACATCACCGAAGGCGCCTGGAACGCGGCAATTGCCGGCCACTTCAACGTGCCGGTCGTCATGGTCTCCGGAGACGATGCCGCGGTCGCCGAGGTGCGGAAGGTGATCGGCCCGATCGAGGGGGCCGAGGTCAAGACGTCGCTCGGCTTCCACTCGGCACAGACGATGACGCCGCAGGCGGCGCTGACGCTGATTGCCGATCACGTCAAGAAAGGACTGGCGCGCCGCGGCGAGCTCAAGCCCTACAAGCCGTCGGGTCCGATCGTCGTCGACGTCTCGTTCAAGCACTATCTCCCGGCTGAAGTTCTCTCCTACCTGCCGCTCTTCGAGCGCAACGGATCGCACGCGGTGCGCTACCGCGCGAAGGACATGGTCGAGGCGACCTCGATCATGGAGTTCATCGACGAGTATCGTTCGGATCTCAGTCCCTAGGACAAGCAGGAAGTGAGAAGTGAGAGGTAAGAAGTGAGAGGTGGGAAGTGAAGGGCTCTTCCAGGTTGGCGACGCGCCTGATCCTCTCGACGGGCCTCATCTGCGGGCTGGTCGGCGCCGGCGTCGGTGCGGGTCTGGCGACGTCGGGTCAATACACGCGCGTCGTTGGCTGGGCGCCGCCGCCTGGCGGCACCGAGTGGGGGCAGGTGCCCGGAATGACGATCGACGCGGCCGGCCGCCTGTTCGTGTTCCGTCGCGCCGAGCCGCCCATCGTCGAGCTCGACGCCGACGGTAAGGTGCTCAAGACGTGGGGTGACGGCACGTTCGTGTGGCCGCACGGCATCCGCGTCGATCGCGACGGCTTTCTCTGGATCACCGACGGCAGGAATCGCGATGGGCGGGGACAACAGGTCTTCAAATACACGCGTGACGGACGGCTGCTGATGACGCTCGGCACGAAGGGCGTAGCCGGGGAAGGGCCCGGTGTTTTCAACGGACCGTGCGACGTCGCGGTTGCCGAGAACGGCGACATCTTCGTCGCCGACGGGCACTGGAACGCACGCATCGTCAAGTTCTCGAAGGACGGCGCGTTCATCAAGACCTGGGGCCGGAAGGGCAGCGGCCCGGGAGAATTCGACGTGCCGCACACGCTGGTGATCGACAAGCGAGGACGGCTGCTCGTAGGCGACCGCTCGAACAAGCGCATCGAGATCTTCGACCAGGACGGCCGCTATCTCAGCGAGTGGACGCACCTGGGCTCGCCGAGCGGCATGTTCATCTCGGCCGACGACACGCTTTACGTCGTGGACTACAACGACCGCAAGGGGATCTTCATCGCCAGCGCCGAGACCGGCGCGGTCAGGCAGAAACTCGACGACGCCGTGGCCGAGTCGGTAGCCGTCGATTCGGCGGGCAACATCTACGTCGGCGAGACCGTTCCTGGTGAAACGCTGACCGGGCTCCCCGGTGGCAACATCGTCCGCAAGTTCGCGAAAGGACAATAGCGTGACTGAGCTGCGCGTGCGGCGGTGGTTAATCCTGGCAGTTGCGATCGCAGCCGTGTGGACGAGCGCGGTTGCCGGCCAGGAACCTCCCGATCGTTACGCGGCCGGCATCGAGGCGGCGCAGTCCGGCTCCCCTCGAGAGCTTGGCGCGCTGACGATGACGCAATTGCTCGAACGAGTGAAAGTGCCGGGCCTGAGCGTGGCGGTAATCAAGGACGGCCGGATCCACTTCGCGAAGGGGTACGGCCTCGCCGACGTCGCGGCGAATCGCCCGGTGCGGCCCGACACGATGTTCCAGGCCGCGTCGATCAGCAAACCGGTGACCGCGATGGCCACCGTCCGACTCGCGCAGGAGGGCCGCTTCTCGCTCGACGCCGACGTCAACACACTGCTGAAGTCGTGGAAGGTGCCGGCCTCGCCGCATTCGTCGGATCAGCCGGTGACGCCGCGCGGCCTCTCCAGTCACACAGCCGGCGCCGATGACGGCTTCGGGTTCCCCGGCTACGATCCGTCGGCGCCGCGGCCGACCCTGGTCCAGATCCTCAACGGACAGGCCCCGTCGAACGTCGGTCCGGTGCTGTTCACGCGCCCGCCGTTCCAGGCCTACAAGTACTCAGGGGGCAGCGTGACGCTGATGCAACTGCTGCTCACCGACGTCACCGGCAGGGCGTTTCCGACGCTGATGCAGGAGATAGTCCTCACGCCGCTGCAAATGACCGACAGCACCTTCGAGCAGCCGCTGCCTGCGGCGCGCGCGTCGCAAGCGGCGCATGCCTCCGATCGCGACGGCAAACCACAAGAAGCGCCGTGGCATGTCTATCCCGAGCAGGCCGCGGCAGGGCTGTGGACGACGCCGACGGACCTGGCGAAGTTCGCGATCGAAGTGCAGCGCGCGCTTGGCGGCCCGCGCGGCGAGGTCCTCACCCAGGCCTCGGCGCGCGAGATGACGACGCCTGTCGGAGTCGGGCCGTACGGTGTCGGCCTCTCGCTCGAGAAGCGCGGCGAGGGCTGGTACTTCTCGCACGGCGGCTCGAACTGGGGGTTCCGCTGCCTGCTGTTCGCGCACCTGCGCAAGGGCTATGGCGTCGCCATCATGACGAACGGAGACAGCGGCGGGCAGGCTATCAACGAAGTGCTCGAGCGCGTCGCCTCCGCCTATCGCTGGGACATGCTCGATAAGCCGCTCGTGCGGTGACGCTGCCCATTGGTGATTGGGGGATTGAGGATTGCCGATTTATTGACGATCCGAGGATTGGGTCAATGCGCCATTCGATTGGCGATTGCAGCATCGGCGCATCCGGTGATTGTCGGAATCACGATTCAATCGCCATTGCACCAACCATCAATGACCCGATGCCGCAGTCATCAATCAAATGCGCAATCCCCAATCGCCAATCGTCAATAAATCGTCAATCGCCAATCATCAATCGTCAATGGACAAGCGTCATTGCCGCCGGCGGCTCAAGTCAGGGCGGTGACGCAGTACGTGAGCTTCGGTGTCGATGAGCGTCTGCCGCCACTGGTTGACGAGCCGATCGGCTTCCGGCTGGCCGTAGGCCTTGGCGAGCTCGTCCTGCCACGTATCGCGCTCGGCGTAGGTCTTGAAGTAGCGCGAGGTGACGAAGACGAAGCCTTCACCGAGCGCCACCTGGAAGCGCACTTCGGGAGCAGTGCCGGCGTTGGCTCGCACCGCGCGGATCCGCTCCTGGAACTCGTCGTGCTGCGCGACGCGGTCGGGTTTGACCCGGGTCCGCCGCACTTCGATATACGGCCAGGCCTGCCCGTTGTTGTCGCGCCACGTGCTGCGGCCGGGAATGACCTGCAGGATCTCGGTCGTCACCGATTCGGTCGCAGCCTGGAGCGCGCCGACGAGGTGCTGCGCGTCGGCCTCGCCGTAGGCCCTGGTCAGGGTGTCGAGGGTGACGTCCTGCAGCCGCTTGTCGAGGTCGGCCCACGAGCGGAGCGAGCGGAACGAGCGATAGCGAAGACCAGCGCCGCCGTGCTCGAGGACGTAGATATCGGTGAGGCCGGGCACGTTCAGCTTGGCTTCCGCCGCGCGCAGTTTCAGGTAGAAGTCTTCGATCGCGGCCTGCTGTCCCGGCTTGGCCTCCCTGATCGTGGATTCCATCAGGGCAAACGGCGGTTCGACCGGGCGCGGCCCGGTCGGTGCCTGCGCGAGGGCCGGAGTCGAGAGCAGTATTGCGGCCACGAGAGCGACGGCGGAACGGCGCATTGAGGGGCTCCTCGCCCGCAGCGGTGTCAGGCCGGTCTGGCCTTCAGCACACCGAGCTGCATCAGCATGTTGGTGAAGTCGTAGACGCGCCGCTCGCTGGCAATCAGCCCGCCGCGAAAGGTCATGATGTACGCGCTGGTCCGCTCAATCCGGCGGCCCGAGCCCGGCACGCCGAAGATCTCTCCGGCGTGAATCGACTGCACCGTCCAGACGATCACCGCGCGAGGCGGCTCGTCGGTGCTGATCACGGTGTCGTCGACATGGATCGATGGGCTCGCGAAGGCGCGAAACAGATCGCGATACGAGCGTTCGACCTGCGCGCGGCCACGGAGCGTGTGGAAGATCGGGCTCACCACCGTGCAGTCGTCGGCGTAGCACGCGCCAAGCGCGGGCACATCCTGCTTCTCCCAAGCCCGGACGAACCGATCGAGAAAGGAGCGGATCTCGTCGCTGGTCATGCGGAGCCCTCCCGACTGACGGCTCATCTTACAACCGGCCGAGCCGAAATCACCCAGGTGGGCTAGCGCTGGAAAAAACCCGAATCGGCCCGGGAACCGGTGGGTCGGAAGGACGCAACCGGTTCTGGCCGTGCGAGGGGCGGCGTTACCGGTCCGGAGCCGCCTTCAGACCCTCGACGAAGCGGACGCCGTCCTTCTCCGCCAGCATCCGGACCGGCTTGAAACCGGCGGTGGCGAGGCTGGCCTCGACGCTGTAGCCCTCGGGCCGCGTGACGTGCCCGCCGAGGAGACCTTTGAGGATGACGCGCTCGACAACCTCGACGCGGCCGCCGGCTCGGAGCACGCGCCGGCTCTCGGCCAGGACCGCGGATTGATCCGCGTCGCGCATTCGCGCGAACCCGCCGCGCGTGTCGTCCACGACCACCATGTCGACGCTGGCGGCCTCGGTGCCGAAGTCGCCGGGTGTGACGACGCGGACGTCGATCAGCGCCCCGACGTGTGCGCCGACGCCGCGGGCCCGTTCCGCGGACTGCTCGTCGAAGGTCACGACCGCGCACGCGCCGCTCAATCCGACTTTTGCGGCCAGGCCGCCGAGAAGCGACGCGTCGTCGCATCCGATCTGCAGGAAGCGCTCGCCCATCCGCACGCCCGTCATCGTCACGTGGAGCGGGTCCATCTCACGGTGCCGGCGCACCGTGCGCAGGAACTGGCCAATCATGCCCCATGATAGGATCGTTCGATTGTGAAGACGCCAGTAAACATCGCTCCTGCACAGGGGAAACTTGGCGTGCTGCTGGTCGGGCTCGGCGCCGTCAGCACCACGACCATCGCGGGAGTAGCCGCGATCCGCAAGGGATTCGCGCAGCCGATCGGGTCGCTCACCCAGATGGGCACCATCCGTCTCGGCAAGCGCACCGACGGACGGTCCCCGCGCATCAAGGATTTCATCGACCTCGCCAGCCTTGACGACATCGTCTTCGGCGGGTGGGACATCTTCGCAGAGGATTGTTACGCCGCTGCCCGCACCGCCGGCGTGCTCGAGCCAACGCTGCTCGACAAGGTCCGCGGCGAGCTCGAAGCCATCAAGCCGATGCCGGCCGTGTTCGACCAGCGCTACGTCAAACGGCTGAACGGCCCGAACGTCAAGAAGGGCAAGAACAAGAAGGATCTCGCCGAGCAGTTGATTGCCGACATCCGGGGCTTCAAGGAGAAGCACGGATGTTCGCGGCTGGTGATGGTGTGGTGCGGCAGCACCGAGGTCTTCATGAAGGAAGGCCCGGTTCACCAGTCGCTCGCGGCCTTCGAAAAAGGGCTCGAGCAGAGCGACGAGGCGATTCCGTCGAGCATGGTCTACGCCTACGCGGCGCTGAAGGAGGGCATCCCGTTCGCGAACGCCGCGCCGAACCTGACCGCCGACATCCCGGCGATGCTGGAGTTGGCCGCTCAGACCAAGGCGCCGGTCGCCGGCAACGACATGAAGACCGGGCAGACGCTGATCAAGACGGTGATCGCCCCCGGTCTCAAGGCGCGGCTGCTCGGGGTGCGCGGGTGGTACTCGACCAACATCCTCGGCAATCGCGACGGCGAGGTGCTGGACGATCCCGAGTCGTTCAAGACGAAGGAAGAGAGCAAGAAGTCGGCGCTCGACTACATCTTCCAGCCGCATCTCTATCCCGAGCTCTACCAGGACCTCTCGCACGTCGTCCGCATCAATTAC